>DASQRX010000040.1:0-45261 GCA_035642635.1 Xanthobacteraceae bacterium | reverse complement strand
TTGGGGACCGCACCGCAGCACTTGACTACACCGCGCCGCAATTAACCATAATAAGTTACAAACAGGCTCCGAAGCGCGATCAGCGGTGCGCAACATCCGATGAGGCTTCCAAACCCCGCCGTTGATGTGTAGAAGCGAAATAAGTGGATGGAGGACGCGACCCGCTCGACTTGGCGGCCGTCTTCTTGTGAGATTGCGAAGCTGGTCGGAATCGGTCCGGCGACGTTAAGGCGTCAGTGAGGGTTCGATCATGGCTAAGCCTGCATTGATTTTGGTCGGCGCGGATAAAGGCGGCGTGGGCAAGACCACCGTCGCCCGCACGCTGCTTGACTACTTTACGGCACATCACGTGCCGACACGCGCGTTCGATTCCGAATCGCCTCGGGGCACCTTGAAGCGCTTTCATGGCGACGCGGCCGACATTGTCGATGCCACTTCGGTGTCCGATCAGATGCGGATCATCGATACGCTGTCGACGACCGATTCGACCGTGACGATCGTCGACGTGCGGGCGGGGCTGTTGTCGCCGACGCTGCGCTCGCTGCGCGACATCGGTTTCCTCGACGCGGTGAAGAAGGGGCAGATTACCTTCGTCGTCTTCCACATTCTCGGCTCCTCGATCGCTTCGTTGAACGAGATCGAGGAAACCGCGCCGTTCGTCACCGACGCCAAATATTTCCTGGTCAAGAACTTCATCAACAACACCAGCTTCTTCGAATGGGACCAGGCCACCCATTCCTCCTATTTCAAGAAGCTGAAGGACGCGGTGGCGATCACCATCCCGAAGCTCAATGAAATGGCCTACGAGCAGGTGGAATTGGCTTCGGTTCCGTTCCTCACCTTCGTCGCCAACAAGAACCAGAAGGCCGAAGCCGCCAATTATTCATTCGTGCTGCGCGGCTATGTGCGGCACTGGCTCGGCAATGTCTGGGCCGAGTATGACCGGGTCAAGCTGTTGGACATTTTCGACGCTTCCACCAATGTTCAGGCGGCGCGTCCGCAGACTGCCGCGGGCGGCAGCGCCAACCGGCCGTAATCAATCGCCATTACCGGCGCGGATACCCGCAGAGGCCGCGCCGAGCTGTGGACAAGTGCGAACTTCAGCAAACTACTAGAGCCTTTCGTGATTTCGTCATAACCTAAAGTCCGCCTGAATTGGATTGGACCGATAGCGGGGATGGCGCAGCACACACCACTCTACATCATCGCTTCGCAACACCCGCGTGTCGGCAAGACGCTGGTCGCGCGGCTTTTGATCGAATATTTCCGCCTCAGCGGCCGCCCGATCGTCGGCTACGATCTCGATCCCCGCGAACCCGCGCTTGCCTCGCATTTCCCGAGCTTCGTCTGGCCGGTCGATACCGCCGACACCCGCGGCCAAATGGCGCTGTTCGATCGCCTGGTCGCCGACGACTGGCGAACGACCGTGCTCGATATCGGCTATGGCCTATTCGACCAGTTCTTCACGGTGCTGCCGGAGATCGGCTTCGAGCAGGAAGCGGCGCGCCGGGGAATAGTGCCGATCGTTCTGTTCATCACCGATGCGGCGCCGACGACCGCACGCCGCTATGCCGAGCTGCAGAAGCGGCTGCCGCGGACCATATTCGTGCCGGTGCACAACGAAGCCACCGCCTTCATGTTCATCCCGAACGACTTTCCGCCGACACGGCCGGAATGCGGCGTCATCCGCATCCCGCGGCTGTCGCCGATCGTGCGCGGCGTCATCGACCGGCCCGGTTTCTCGTTCGGGACTTATCTCGGCAAGCGGCCTGGCGGACCGACCGAGGTCCATACCTGGATCGACACCATTTTTTCGGAGTTTCGCGAGCTGGAATTGCGGCTGCTCATCGGCGAGATCGAATCCTCGCTGCGCGGTTACGCCGGTCAATCCGGCGGACGCCGCAGCAATCCGGTCTCGCCCCGCAGGGCTTGATCGCTTCAATCCGCTCCTTATGACCGGGCTAATGCCCCTCGAAAGCAATGAGCGTGCGCACCGGCACGCCGAGCTTCTTGATCTTATCGACACCGCCAAGATCGGGCAGATCGATGATGAAGCAGGCGGCAACGATCTCGGCGCCAACTTGCTTGAGGAGTTTCACCGCGGCCTCCGCCGTGCCGCCGGTGGCGATCAAGTCATCGACCAGGATGACGCGCTCGCCTTTTACCAGCGCGTCCTCGTGCATTTCCATTTCGTCGATACCGTATTCGAGCGAATAGCCGATGCTGACGCGCTTGAACGGCAGCTTGCCTTTCTTGCGGATCGGCACGAAGCCGCAGGAGATCTGATGCGCCAGCGCGCCGCCGAGGATGAAGCCGCGGGCCTCGATCCCCGCCACCTTGTCGATCTTGCTGCCGGCCCAGGGCTGCACCAGTTCGTCGACGGCGCGGCGAAACGCCCGCGCATTGCCGAGAAGCGTCGTGATATCGCGGAACATGATGCCCGGCTTTGGATAGTCCGGGATGGTGCGGATCGCGGCCTTCAGGTCATTTTCCAAAGCCACACTGGTCATTTTCCAAAGCCCCATAATGCCCAAAATTTTTGCATGAAATTTCCCGCGACACGTCCGCTTTTCGCAGCATTGCGGGGGAAATCGCAGCCCTACCCACTGTGGCGAACCGAGGCGCGCAACGCAACAGGAGCGCCGCACCGGCAGATAGCCGATACGCCGCTCCGAGATATGAGTGCAGGTACTCGGCCTACGCCCGGGGCTTTTCCAACTCCGGATCGTGCAGCACATCGTGCCAGAGCTTCTTCTTGGTCAGGTAGAGCAGAGCAGTGAAGACGATCAGGAAAATCATCACCTGGAAGCCGAGGCGATGGCGCGCATCGAGCGTCGGCTCCGCCGCCCACATCAGGAAGGCTGAGACATCGCGGCCGTATTGATCGACGTTCATCGGCGTGCCGTCGGTATATTCGACCTGACCGTCGCTCAGCGGCTTCGGCATGCCGATGGCGCGGCCGGGGAAATATTTGTTATACTGGCCGCCCGGCGGCAGCACAAAGCCCGCCGGCGCATCCTCGTAGCCGGTGATGATCGCGTGAATGTAATCGGGACCGTCCTCCTGATACACCTTAAATGCGTCGAAGATGAAATAGGGGAAGCCGGCCTCATAGCCGCGCGCCTTGGCAAGTACCGACATATCCGGGGGCAGCGCGCCGCCGAGCGCGGCGCGCGCCGCCTGATCGTTGGCAAATGGCGGCGGGAAATAATCGGCGATCTGCCCCGGCCGCTGGAACATATTGCCCTCGTCATTGGGGCCGGCGGTCACCTGGAAGCTTGCCGCGATCGCACTGGCCTGGGCTTCGGTGAAACCCGGTCCGCCCGGCTCGGCGAGATTGCGGAACGATAGAAGCTTGATGCTGTGGCAGTTCGCACAGACCTCGCGATAGATCTTAAAGCCGCGTTGCAGCTGCCCCGGGTCGTAGGTGCCGAACGGCCCGTGGAATGACCAGGTCTGCCGCGGCGGGGCTTCGGCGTCCTGCGCGGAGGCCGACCAGGCGCCGAGAACCGAAAGCGTTGCGGCGACGGCGAGCGTGAAAATGCTGCGATGTAATTTTGCAATGTTGCGCATTATCGGCCGGGCCTCCCCCTCAAGCGCCCGACGACGGCGCCGACGCCGGAGCGCCTTGGCGTAGCACCGGTTCAGAGATTGAATTCGGCAGCGGTTTCGTCGTTTCGACCAATCCCAGGACCGGCAGGATGATCCAGATGAAGCCGAAATAGTAGATGGTGAGGATCCGCGCCGCGATCACATAGCCGCCGGACGGTTCCTGGGAGCCGAGATAGCCAAGGCCGATGACGGCGGCAAAGAAGATGAACAAACACTGCCGGAACGCCGGCCGGTAATTCGCCGAACGCACGCGCGAGGTATCGAGCCACGGCAGGAAGGCGAGCGACACGATGGCAAGGCCAAGCGCGCACACCCCGATCAGCTTGTTCGGGATCGCGCGCAGGATCGCGTAGAACGGCAGGTAATACCATTCCGGCACGATATGCGTCGGCGTCTGGCCCGGATTGGCCGGAATGTAATTGTCCGGATGGCCGAGATAGTTCGGGATGTAGAACACGAAAAAGGCGAAGAGGACGCAGAACAGCCCGATGCAGAACGAATCCTTGATCGTCGCATAGGGCGTGAACGCCACCGTATCCTTATCGGCCTTGGCCTCGACGCCGGTCGGATTGTTCTGGCCGACCACGTGCAGCGCCCAGATGTGCAGCACGACCACGCCGGCAATGACGAACGGCAACAGGTAATGCAGCGAGTAGAACCGATTGAGCGTCGGATTGCCGACCGCGTAGCCGCCCCACAGCCAGGTGACGATCGGATCGCCGACGCCGGGGATTGCCGAGAACAGATTGGTGATGACGGTCGCCGCCCAGAAGCTCATCTGGCCCCACGGCAGCACGTAGCCCATGAAGCCGGTGGCGACCATGAGCAGGAACAGGATGACGCCGAGGATCCACAACACCTCGCGCGGCTCCTTGTAGGAGCCGTAATACATGCCGCGCGCGATATGGATGTAGACGGCGAGGAAGAAGAACGAGGCGCCGTTGGCGTGCACGTAGCGCAACAGCCAGCCGTAATTGACGTCGCGCATAATGCCTTCGACCGAATTGAAGGCGAAGTCGACATGCGGCGTGTAATGCATCGCCAGCACGATGCCGGTGATGATCTGCACGCCCAGCATGAAGCTGAGGATGCCGCCGAACGTCCACCAATAATTCAAATTACGCGGCGTCGGATAAGCGATGAAAGAGGAATAGACAAAACTCGCGATTGGCAGCCGCCGCTCCAACCATTGCATGAATGGGCCCTGCGGCTGGTAGGTCGAGTGTCCGCTCATAGTCGAACCTTATGCCTGACTGGTTTCGCCGATCCGGATTTTACTGGCGGATATGAATTGATAGGGCGGCAACGGCAGATTGAGCGGCGCCGGCCCTTGGCGGATCCGCCCTGAGGAATCGTATTGCGAACCGTGGCACGGGCAGAACCAGCCGTCGAAATTGCCCTGGTGCGGCAGCGGAATGCAGCCGAGATGCGTACAGATGCCGATCACAACCAGCCATTGCTCGTGGCCGGCTTGAACGCGCGCCGAATCGGGCTGCGGATCGCGCAGCGTTTGCCAGTCCACGTCCTGGGCGAGCTTCACGTCTTTTGCCGTGCGATTGAAAATGAAGATCGGTTTGCTCCGCCAAAATACCTGGATGATCTGGCCCGACTGGATCGGCGACAGATCGACTTCGACCGGAGCGCCGGCGGCGATGGTGGACGCATCGGGGTTCATCTGCCCGATCAGCGGGGTCAAGGCGGCTGCGGCGCCTACGGCGCCCACCGTCGCGGTCGCAATGTAGAGGAAGTCGCGGCGCGTCGGTTCCGCCGATGAGATCGCTGTCACAGCCTTCCACCCTCGTCCGTCTTGCGGTTACCCCACCCGCTCTGCGCTTCGTCCACGATTATTCCTCGTGTCGCGGCAGAAGGGTTGTACGCATCCGGCCTGGGGAAGGTCAGAAGCGATGCATTCCGGAAGGGTTTTATTGGCACCCTTGCCGCGAGAGTGCAAGGGTAGCCTCGACGGCACCCACAATGCCGCATAGCGCCCCGGCGCTGGTCCCGTCGGCGGAACTCGAATCACCACGCCACGCCCCAATATGCCCCTCCGCATCGCCCTCTTTCAGCCCGACATTCCCCAAAATACCGGGACCGTTTTGCGCCTGTGTGCCTGCCTCGGCATCGCGGCGCATATCATCGAGCCGGCGGGGTTTCCGACCTCCGACCGTGCCTTCCGCCGCGCCGGCATGGACTACCTCGACGCGGTCACGATCATGCGGCACGCCTCGTGGCGGGAATTCGAGGCTTGGCGGCGGCGCGAGCACTATCGCCTCGTGCTGTTCACGACGCGGGCGACGGTGTCCTATCTCGATTACAGCTTTGCGACGGACGACATTCTGTTGTTCGGCCGCGAATCCGCGGGCGTGCCGGACGAAGTCCATGACACAGCCGACGCCCGCCTCGTCATCCCGCTGCGTCCCGGCCTGCGCTCGCTCAATGTCGCGATGGCCGCCGCCATGGCGGCCGGTGAAGCGCTGCGGCAAACCGAGCCGCCTGCGAGCCTGCTTAAGCCCTAGTAGCGCCAGGATCAAAATTGCTGGACGCTGCCGCGGCTGACGGTGAAGCCACGCCCGTCGGCGCGTTTGCAGGTGAGACCACCGGTAGCCGAATCGCAAGTGAACGGGCCCAAGACCCAACGCTTGCCATAGGCCAAGATATTCTCGGCGCCGCAGCAGCCTTGATCGCCGACATTGGTGAATTCCTTGTTCGACTTCGGCGTGAGCACCAAGCGGATATAGGTCGGATCGCGCCGATCGCAGCTGAGCTCCGGGCCGCCGTCGAAGGCTTGTAAATTGCGGTGCCGCCCGCGGGCGTATAAGTGCACTGCCCGTTTTGCGACGGCGTCACGAAATTGATCTGGCCGCTTTTGTCCGCCGCAAAAGTGACGGTCCCGGCGACTGCGCGCGAGCCGCGCCAATCAAACCGGCGGCCACAAGTGCCAAGCCACACCGGCCGGCGCGGGTCGCGCCGGTGAAAAAACTGCGGCGGTTGAAGCCGTTGCGGAGGATTTTGCGCGGCATGATGACTCCCGGCCCGTTCCCAGTTCGGGGTTGCGTTGGATCAATATATTCGCGCGCTTTTATGACATTCTCGCGCCGGCACATGGTAACAGCTAGATTGCCGATGCATCATGGCTAGTGGCACGATTGACGAGCGCAAAGCGCGGGCGAAGACTTGGTTCGAGTCTCTGCGCGACCAGATTACCTCGGCCTTCGAGGCAGTGGAGGATGCCCTGCCCTCGGGCGCGCCGTTGGCGGATCGTCCGGCCGGCCGTTTCGTGCACACGCCCTGGAGCCGCACCGATCACACCGGCGCCCCAGGCGGCGGCGGCGTCATGGCGATGATGAAAGGCCGGGTGTTCGAAAAGGTCGGCGTTCACGTCTCGGCCGTGTTCGGCGAATTCGCGCCGGAATTCCGCACGGAAATTCCCGGCGCCGCCGACGACCCGTGGTTTTTCGCCACCGGCATCTCGTTGATCGCCCACATGCACAATCCGCATGTGCCGGCCGTGCATATGAACACGCGTTATGTGGTGACGACCAAATCCTGGTTCGGCGGCGGCGCCGATCTGACGCCGGTGCTGGATCGGCGGCGCAACCAGGACGATCCCGACACCAAAGCGTTTCATGGCGCAATGAAGTGGGCCTGCGATGCCCATGCCGGGGTCGCGAACTACGATAAGTACAAAAAATGGTGCGACGAATACTTCTTTCTCAAGCATCGCGGCGAGATGCGCGGCATTGGCGGAATTTTCTACGACTGGCTCGACAGCGCCGACTTCGACGCCGATTTCGCCTTCACCCAGGATGTCGGGCGCGCGTTCTTGGCGGTCTATCCCGAATTGGTACGGAGGAATTTTACCAAGCCGTGGACCGAAACCGAGCGTGACGAGCAACTCGTGCGCCGCAGCCGCTACGTCGAATTCAATCTACTCTACGACCGCGGCACAATCTTCGGCCTGCGCACCGGCGGCAATGTCGAATCGATTTTGTCGTCGATGCCGCCGGTGGTGAAGTGGCCGTAACAGGAAATGGCGCAAAAAAACTTGGCTCGCCGGCCATTTAGGCGACCGAGAGCCGATATTCGGTGAGAGCGCCGCCTGCGGCCGGCAGATGACGAACGCTCGTCACATGTCGTCTTTACACTTCGGCCGTCCCAACCTCGAACAAAGGAGACGATAATGGCATTCGCCCCCGGCGACATTGTCGCGCTGAAGTCAGGAGGTCATTCCATGACGGTGGTGTCGATTGACGAGGAGGACGTCGAATGCCTCTGGGTCGGCGACACTGGCGAATTTTTTCGACAATTGATTCCGGCGATCGCCCTGACGATGATCGAACAGAGCGAAAGCGACGAAAATGACGATGCCGAAACGGAGGAAGACGAGGACGACGAAGAGGAGGAGGAAGACGACGACGAAGGCGACGAGGATGACGACGAGCGCGGCGAGAAACGGCGCGCCGAGAACCTCTAGATCCGCGACTGCCAAGGCCGCCACCCGCCGCGCCATGCCTCGTTCCGCGGCACCAACGATCACGGCACGAGCGATCGCGGCACTCGGTCTGCGCAGCGGCGGCAATGGTGAATCGATTCTGTCTGCAGTGCCGCCAGTGGCGGAAACGGCCGTGACCAACAGCCTAAATCTCGTGTTGCGATTGCCGCCATAACAATTTTAGATTGCCGCGTTCAGATCATCTGCTGAAGGGAGCGGGCAATGGCGACCGGCGAGATCGGCGCCGCGCGGCGGCCAGATAGCCCAGAGGCCAAGCACGGGTTTTGGCGATCCGCGACAGGCGCAGTCAAAAGCTTCTCGAGCCGCATCGGTGCGGAGCTCACCTACGTCAAAGGCTTCGGTCTTTTCGGCATTATCAGCACGCTGCTGGTCGCCTATTTTCAGAACCTGTCGGCCTACGAGAACAAGGTCTCCACCCAGGCCAAGGACGATTTGGCGGCGGCGATACAGACATTTACCGAAGTCTCGAATACGCTCTCGGTTCCGCTCGCGCTGCAAAACCAAATCATCGCCGGCTATCACAGGGCCATTGTGGCGAACACGGATTCCGACCCCAATTCATATGAGACGGCCAACGCGCACACGATCTACAAGGCCTATACGGACGCCTATGACAGCTTGAGTGAGAACTATAATCTCGTGGCGCGAAAGCTTGAGCTTAATATCGATTGGTCCAGCGATCGCTATCGCGATCCCGCCCAGAACAGCGCCCCGACCACCGACCGGATCGATATGTCGTTGCTCAATGCCTATGGCTTCGACTGCGAAAACGACATGCCGTCCTTCGAAAGGCAAAAAAAAGACAAGGACGGCAAGGTCATCAAAGACAAAGACGGCAAAACGATCGACGATTCACGGATCACGCTGACGGATCCGAACAATAAAGAAAATACGCTGGCCGTCGACTGGTACAGCGCCAAACACAATGCTTTGGCGATCGAAACCTGTTTCGAGATCACTCACAGAAGCATGACGGCGGTGCGGCAATGGGCGTCGGGCGGCGCGGTCGATCCGGCGGCGAAAGCCGCTTTCGTCGACAAGACCTTCGACGTGTTCCAAACCCGGGCAAGCAATCAAGTATTGCGGCTCAACGCTCTTATGAGCCTGGTCATGTTCGATATCGACAAAATCCGCGTCAAATACCGGCCAAGCGGATTTATTTGCAGCGTACCGGGTGTGAGCGAGTTGCTCAGTCTGTTCGACAGCTGCACTGCGATCCGCACCAAGAGCCCGCTGACCTGAACGCGCGATCACCGGAACGCCCCGGCAATCATCACCACGCCGCCGATGACGACAACGGCGTCGAGCAGAACGGTGTGGAGATGTACCGGCAGGCGCTGGACGATGAGCTTCGCCAGGAACGTACAGGGAAACACCACGGCGCCGATCAGGCACGCGATAACGATCACTTGCGGCGTAAGAACGCCGGCAATGCCGAATACCGAAAGCTTGACCGCGCCGGTGACGACCGAAACCGTGGCGTCGGTCGCGATCACGGCTGAGCCTTCGAGCCCAGTCGCCAGCAAGAGCGACAGAAGGATAACGCCCGAACCGGTGGTGCCGCCCATCAGAAAGCCCCAGGCAGCGGCGCCGGCGGCAAAGCTCTTGTCGCCGAGTTGATGGCCGCGGCGCTTGAGCAGACGCCGCAGCGGCACCGTCGCGATCAAAGTCGTTCCGATCACGAGCGCCGCGCCCCGTCCGGTGAGCAGCGTATAAAGCCACGCGCCAAGCGCGCAGGCCGGCAGCGCCACGGCGAGCGCGATGCAGACCCGGCGCAGGTCGACCGAGCGGTGAAACGCGGTGACCCGCGCGGAGTTACTGAACATCGCCGAAATGGCGATGATCGGCACCACAGGCGCTGCGCCGACCATCGGCACCAAGACGAGCGGCATCAGCGCGCCGGTGCCGTAGCCCGAAACCCCGCCGGCAATCGCGGAGAAAGCCGCCAAAGCGATGATGATGACGAGCTGAAAGAGCGTCACATCCGGAAGGAATTGCATATGCGGAATGAGCGACAAGCGCGGATTAAGCCGTTGACTTAAGGACGTTCAGTTACGAGAACTGTCCCCCGACGAAAAGTAAAAATCACGGAGCGTAGGCATGGACCTCGGAATTGCCGGCCGCAAGGCGATCGTCTGCGCGTCGAGCCAAGGCCTTGGCTACGCCTGCGCCAAAGCGCTGGCTGAGGCGGGCTGCGAGGTTGTGATCAATGGCCGCGACCGGGACAAGCTTGCCGCCAAGGCTGCCGAACTGCACAAGGCGACGGGGGCCAAGATCATCCCGGTCGCAGCCGACGTCGCCTCGCCCGAGGGCCAGAAGGCGCTGTTCGCCGCCTGTCCGGAGCCGGATATTCTGGTCAACAACAATGCCGGACCGCCATTTCGCGATTTCCGCGAGCTCGACCGGCAAAAAATGCTCGACGGCGTGATCGGCAACATGATTGTTGCGGTAGAGCTGATCCAGAAGTCGGTCGACGCGATGGTCGCGAAGAAATTCGGCCGCATCGTCAACATCACGTCCGGATCGGTCAGAATGCCGATCGCCGGCCTCGATCTGTCCTCCGGCGCGCGCGCGGGGCTGACCGCGTTCCTGGCCGGCGTCGCCCGCAGCGTCGCCGCCTCGAATGTCACCATCAATTTCATTCTTCCCGGTATATTCGAGACCGACCGCTTTCGGAGCAATATTGAATCGACCGCAAAGAACAGGAACATCAGCTACGATGCCGCCTTCAAAGAGCGCGTCTCAGCCGTGCCGGCCAAGCGCATCGGCCAGCCGGACGAGTTCGGCGCAGCTTGCGCGTTTCTCTGCTCGACGCATGCCGGCTATATTACTGGGCAAAACATTCTCATCGACGGCGGCGTCTTCCCCGGCGCGTTCTGACCGCAAATTTTCAACCGAGACCCGATCACAGGAGAAAATCATGAGACTCGTTCGTTACGGCGCACCGGGCCGCGAAAAACCCGGCATGATCGACAAGGACGGCAAGCTGCGCGACCTGTCGAAAGTCGTTCCCGACATCGCGGGCGACGCGCTGTCGCCAAAGGGCCTCAACAAGCTGCGCAAGCTGAAGCCGGAAAACCTGCCGCCGGTGCGCGGCAATCCACGCATCGGCCCCTGCGTCGGCCATGTCGGCAATTTCATCGCCATTGGGCTGAATTATTCCGACCATGCCGCCGAAGCCGGCATGCCGATCCCGAAAGAGCCGATCATCTTCAACAAGGCGCGGTCCTGCATTTGCGGCCCGAACGACGACACCATGATCCCGAAGGGCTCGACCAAGCTCGATTGGGAGATCGAGCTAGGCATCATCATCGGCGAGCACGCGCGTTATCTGAGCAAGGACAAGGCGCTCGACGTCGTCGCCGGCTATTGTCTCGCCAATGATGTATCCGAGCGCGTATTCCAGATCGAGCGCGCCGGGCAATGGACCAAGGGCAAGGGCTGCGAGACCTTCGGCCCGCTCGGCCCCTGGCTCGTCACCAAGGACGAGATCAAGGACCCGCAAAAGCTCGAAATGTGGCTCGACGTCAACGGCGAGAAGCGCCAGCGCGGCAATACGTCGACCATGATCTTCAATTGCCGCGAGATCGTATCGACCTGTTCGCAATATTTCGCCTTGGAGCCGGGCGATGTCATCATCACCGGAACGCCGCCCGGCGTCGGCCTCGGCATGAAGCCCGAGCCGAAATTCCTCAAAGCCGGCGACGTGGTGACGCTTGGCATCACCGGGCTTGGCGAACAGCGGCAGAAGGTCGTGAAGTTCAAGTGAGATTGCTCGTTATTTGGCTCTCGACATGACCGGATTTGTCCCGGTCATGCCGTCGAAGGTGTTAGCGGGAGTGACGCCTCACCCCGCCCTCGCCTCGAACGCCGCCTGGAGCGAGATGCGTGACCAGCTTGAGATCTTGTCACGAAACACCGTATAGGCGCCGTGCACTTTCTGCGCGCCCGAGCTCTTGCCGGCGAGTTCGCCGAGCACGTCATTTGCCTGCGCACGCGCCGCGGCGACCAGGTCTTCGGGGAACGTGCGCAGCTGCACATTGTCGCGCGTGGTCAGCGTGGCGAGCGCTTCGAGATTGAGCCGCTCCATCTCGGCGAGCGCGTAGGATGCTTCCCGCGCGCAGGCGGTGGCGACGATCGCCTGCAGCTCGGTATCGAGGCTTGCCCAGGCTTTGAGCGAAATGATGCATTCGCCGGTGCCGTTCGGCTTGTTGAAGCCGGGGCTGTAATAGAGCGTGGCGAAGCGATAGAGGCCGAGCGCGATATCGGAGCCGGGGCCGACGAATTCGGCGCCATCGATCACGCCCGATTGCAGCGCGACCAGGATTTCGCCGGGTGACGTCGTCTGCGGAATGGCGCCGAGCCGGCGATAGACTTCGCCGCCCAGCCCCAGCGAACGCACTTTCAAGCCGCGCACGTCGTCGCGATCCCTGATCTCGCGGCGGAACCAGCCGCCCATGCACACGCCGGTATTGCCGGCCATGAATGGTTTCACGCCGAACGGCGCATAAAGCTCGTCCCATAAGTCCTGGCCGCCGCCGGCGTCGATCCAGGCGACATGCTCGTTCGGGGTCAGCCCGAACGGCACCGTGGTGAAGAAGGCCGTGGCTGGCTCCTTACCCTGCCAATAGAACGCGGCGGTATGTCCCATCTCGGCGACGCCGGAGCCGACCGCATCGAGCACTTCGAAAGCCGGCACCACTTCGCCCGCCGCCGACACCGTGATCTCGATGCGGCCGCCGGACAGCGTGTTGATGCGCTCGGCAACGCGCTCGGCCGACATGCCGGGTCCCGGCAACCGCTTCGGCCACGACGTGACCATGCGCCAGCGGCGCTTATCGGACTGCGCCAGCGCGGGGGCCGCAGGCGCCGCCGCGGCGCCAAGCAAGCCCAGCGCTCCCTGGCCGGCGAAATTGCGTCGCGTGATCCTCAGCTTGCTCATCGGTTCATCCCCTGCTGCGAGCGGCGCGAACAGCACGCGATGCGGTGCCCGCAATCGCCGCCTCCCAAACTTGGTGAATACGCGCGACCTCCTGCTCGAAGCGCCGCAGGAAGATATGCGCCTGCGTCGACAAGATGCGCCGCATCGGCTCAATCACGACGAATTCGGCGTGCAGTTCCGGCGCAACCAGCGGATTGACGATCAGCTCGCCGCGGCCCAATTCGCCGCGACCCAATTCGCCGCGACCAATGTCATTGACCGAAATCACGCTCGGCAGGATCGTCACCCAGTCGGAGCGCGCCACGAATTCGAGCGTCGCGATCATGGCGTCCATCTCCAGCTTGGTTTCGACTTCAACGCCTTGCGCTTGAAAATAAGTCTCCAGGTTGCGGCGCCGGATATTGTCCGGCCCCGGCAGCACGATCTTGAGCGGTTTGCAGTCGGCGAGCCGCAGCGGCGCCAACGGCTTAAAGCCTGAGCGCCGCCCGGACAGCAGCATTTCGCGGTCCCGCACCAAGAGCCGCGATTTCAGTCCGATCGTGCCCTCGAAGGCGGGCACAACCGCGAAGTCGAGCTCGTGGTCGAGCACCATCTTGGTCAGAAGCCCGCTATAGCCCTCGACGATGTGCAGGCGCACTTCCGGACAGCGCGGCACGAAATCTTCGATCACCGGAGCCAGCACAGCTCGCGTGAAGGTCGGCATTAGACCGATGCGAAGGTCACCAGAAACCTGGCCGGCAACCGCACGCGCCTGCTCGGCCGCATTTTCGAGCGCACCGACGGCGCCGACGCAGCTCTTGTAGTAGCGCAGCCCCGCCGGCGTCGGCACGACGCGGCCCGACGCGCGCTCGAACAGCTTTGCGCCGAGCTTCCGCTCGACCGCGGCGACATGCTGGGAGATGCCCGACTGGGTGGCGTTTTCCCGTTCCGCCGCGCGCGTGAACGAACCCTCCTCGCAGACCGCGATGACGGCTCGAACTTGGCGCAGGGGGATGTCACGCATGACGAAACTGTATTAGAAAACTTGATGGGGAGTGACAGATTATATCATTTCTTTCACACTGGCCATCCGCATAACATCGGGCCCTGACGCAATTGCCGGCGCAGATCGTGAACGGCCGGCCGGGGAGGATGGCATGGGAGCGAATTTCGGCATCGCGGGCTTGGACTGGCAGCAGCGGGTCAATTGGGACCGGCTCCGCAAATACCGGACCGAGCGCGCCCGCGAGATGATGAAAAAGCACGGGCTGGGCGCCCTGCTCTGCATGTATGACGAAAACGTCCGCTACCTGACCGGCACGCTGACGCCGGGCTGGAACCGGCTCAAGCCCGGCCTGCGCTACGCCATGCTGTGCGGCGACGGCGCGCTGATCCTGTTCGAGCAGGGTGATCTTGGTTTTCAGATCGAGCGGCATTCGCCATGGATTCCGAAAGAGAACGTGCGTCACTCCTTCGCCTGGATCAAAGGCGCCGCGGGACCGGCCTCGACCCAGCAGGTCAACAAGTTCACCAAGGCCGTGTTGCAGGCGATGAAGGAAAACGGCGTCGCCGGCCAAAAGCTTGGCGTCGACTTCATCGACATCAACATGATCAACATTTTCAAGGAGAACAACATCAACTGGACCGACGGCATGAGCGCCATGATGGATGCGCGCGCCGTCAAGAGCGAGGACGAGCAGGAATGCTTCCGCATCGTCGGCGCCATCGGCGACGCGACGCATTGGGAATGCATGAAATTCCTGCGACCCGGCATCACCGAGAATCAGGTGACCGCGCATCTGATGCAATATCTCTACAACATTCCCGGCATGGAGGACGTCGAGGACGTCATCGTGTCGTCCGGCCCGAATACCTGGCCAAACTGGCGCAATTTCTCCGACCGCATCATCCAGCCCGGCGATATCGTATTCATGGATTTGGCGGCGCTGACCTGGAACGGCTACAAATCCTGCTATTACCGCACCTATTGCGTCGGCAAGGAGCCGTCCCAGGAACAGAAGGACACTTACAATACCGCGCTGAAGTGGCTCTACGACTCGATCGGCGCGGTGAAGGTCGGCGCCACCACGCGCGACATCGCACTGAAATGGCCGTCGGCGATGGAGACGTGGGGTTACGAAGACGAGGATCAGGCCGCCGCGAACTTATGGGGCCATGGGCTCGGCCTTGCCCAATACGATCCGCCGGTGATCTCGCGCATCTGGTCGCTCGATCATCCGGTTGAGATCAAAGAAGGCATGACGTTTGCGCTCGAGACCCAGCATGGAAAAAGATTCCATTACGGCGTGCGCATCGAGGAAATGCTGATCGTCAAGAAAGACGGCATCGAGATTGTCTCCAATTTCCCGGTCAAGCAGATCACCGCCGTCGATCCGCTGCCCGGCTACGGCGATCATGTGAAATGAATCTTTCCTCCCCTGAAAGGGGGAGGGCCGTTGTAACCGGCAGGCGCCGAGATGCACTCGTCCGCGTTCATCCTCCCTCTTTCCTCGCCCACGGCGACCGAGCCCGGCCGCGTCGGGCCGAAGGCGGCGAATCTTGCGGCACTGGCGCGTGCCGGCCTGCCGACGCCCGGCGGCTATTGCATCACCGCCGAAGCTTACTTGCGGCAAATCCAGCACCTCGAACTCACCGACGCGGTGCGCAGCTACGCCGCTGCCGATCAGCCCACGCAACGGCGCCTGGCGGTCGAGATCAGGCTCAAGCTTTATCAAAGCGATCTCGCGCCGGATTTGCTCGCCGACATTCTCAGCCCCTGGTGGAACGAGCCGAAGCCCGCGGCGGTGCGTTCCTCGGCGCTGATCGAGGATCGCGCCGATACGAGCTTTGCCGGCCAGTTCGAAAGTTTTCTCGGCGTCAGCGGGGATGCGGAATTTCTCACTGCGTTGCGGGCCTGTTGGGCGGCGTTGTGGACCACGAATGCGCGCCGGTATATGGCGCAACATGATCTCGATCCCGCCGACACCGCGATGGCGGTGCTGGTGCAGCCGCTGGTCGCTGCGCACGCCTCTGGCGGCGGCTTGAGCGAGACCGCCGACGGCCACATGTTGCTCAGCGCCACCTGGGGCCTTGGTTCGGCGATCGCCCAAGGCGAAGTCGTGCCGGATCGCATCATGCTCAGCCGCCAAGGCTTCGTCCGCAGCAACGAGGCTGGCCGCAAGCACCATCGCGAAGCGTGCGGGCATGGTAGCGGACCTGGTGAAGGCGTGATGCCGCAGGCCGTGCCGGAAGCGCTGGTGCGCGCGCCATGCCTTAAAGCCGGACAGGCCACCACGCTCGGGCGCCTGATGCGCAAGGCCGAGGATGTGCTCGGCATGCCGGTCGAGATCGAATGGGCGCTCGACGACACCGGCCTTAAACTATTGCAGGCGCGGCCGCTGCATGTCGCGCCCGCTTATGTGCCCGACGAGATCTGGCTCAAACATCCCGGCCTCAACGGCCATCCGGCCGGCATCGGCTGGGGCTCCGGCCGCGCCGTGGTGGTGAATTGCGAATGCGAATTGGCGCGCGTCGCACCGGGCGACATTCTGGTCACGCGCGTCGCCGGGCCGGCGCTCAGTCATATTTTGCCGCGCGTGGCCGGCGTCGTCGCCGAGCTCGGCGGCTCGACCTCGCACCTCGCTTCGCTGGCGCGCGAGCGCGGCATTCCGATGGTGCTCGGCGTCAACGATGCGACCCTGCGGATCCCGGACGGCGCACAGGTTGCCGTCGACGGCGTCGCCGGCGTGGTGCGGTGGCTCGCCTGATGCCGAAAAAAGCCCATCGGGCCGCCGCGCGGCCGCGCATTTTCGTCACCCAGCCGGTGTCCGCGCATGCGCTTTCGCGCTTGCGCCAAGTGGCAAGCATCAAGGTTTTTCCGGATTCGAGCAAGATCATTCCCAAGCGCACGCTGATCGAGGCCGTGCGCAAGGCCGACATTCTGTTTTGCCTGCTGCACGACAAGATCGATCGCGCCGTGGTCATGGCCAATCCGAATTTGCGCATGATCGCGGCGCAGTCGATCACGCCGTCCAATATCGACGTCGCCGCAGCGACGGCGCGGCGCATCCCGGTGACCGTGACGGCGCCGATCACTACTGAAGCCACCGCCGATCTGAATTTCGGCCTGATGCTCGCGGTGGCGCGCCGGATGCTGGAGGGCGACCGCATGACGCGTGCCGGGAAATTCCCCGGCGGTCAATCGGCCCATCTGATCGGTGCGCTGGTCTTCGGCAAGACCCTGGGCCTGATCGGCGGCGGCGGCTTGATCGGCAAGGCCGTGGCGCGCCGCGCCCACGGCTTTGCCATGCGCGTGCTCTATTGGACGCCGCGCCGCAAACCGGACAGCGAAGAGCGCGAAGCCGGGCTCACTTACGCGCCGCTCGACCAATTGCTGCGCGAATCCGACTTCGTCTCGCTGCATTCGCCGCTGACCAAGGAGACCCGGCATCAGATCGGCGCCCGCGAGTTTGGCCTGATGAAGAAGACCGCGTTCATCATCAATACCGCGCGCGGCCCCATCATCGAGGAAGCGGCGCTGGTGCGCGCGCTGACGAAGAAACAGATTGCCGGCGCCGGCCTCGACGTCTTCGAGCATGAGCCCAAGGTCGATAGCGCCTTGAAGAAAATGACCAATGTCGTGCTCACCCCGCATCTCGGCAGCGCGACGCCGCAGGTGCGCGAGGACATGGCCAATATCGTGGTCGACAATATTCTCGCCTTGCTCGAAGGAAAGAAATTGCCGAACTGCGTCAATCCGCAGATATTCGCGTTATGACCATTGACCGCCAACCTTTGAATGCCGACCTTTGAACACCATGTGTCAAACGTCGTCGAGATCGCCGGGACAAGCCCGCGTCTGACGCGGAGAAAGAGAGCGCTGCATGTCCGGCCCCGTCATCGCCATAACCGACAGTCCGTTCCCCTCGCTTGAGCCGGCGGAGAAAGCGCTAGCGCGGCTTGATCCGCAATACCGCATGGCCAAGAGCACAGCTGCCGACGACATTCTCGCCGTCGCGCGCGACGCCGACGCCGTGCTGGTGACTTATGCCAAGCTCAACGGCGAACTGCTGCGGCAGCTGAAGAAGTGCAAGGCGATCGGCCGCTTCGGCCTCGGCGTCGACAATATCGACCTGCCGACGGCGAAAGAATGCGGCATCGCCGTCAACTACGTTCCGGATTATTGCCTGCGCGAAGTCTCCGATCACGCCATGGCGCTTCTTCTCGCGCTGGCGCGCAAGGTCACCTTGGCTAACAAGCTCGTGCAGTCCGGCCGCTGGGAAGTGCCGCCGATCGTGCCGTTGCGGCGGCTCGAAGGCCAGGTACTCGGCCTGGTCGGCTTCGGCAATATCCCGCGCGCGCTGGCGCCGAAGGCCAGGGCGTTCGGCTTGCGCGTCATCACTTACGATCCCTATGTCGTGAAAGACGCCGCCGACGCGGACGGCGTCGAAAGCGTGAGTTTCGACGATCTCTTGGCGCGCGCCGATTTCATCTCGGTGCACGCGCCGCTGCAGCCGGCAACGCGCGGGCTGATGAACGCCAAGGCCTTCGCCAAGATGAAAAAGGGCGCGTTCCTGATCAATACCGCGCGCGGCCCCTTGGTCGACGAGCCCGCGCTCGTCGCCGCGCTCGATTCCGGCCATCTCGGCGGCGCCGCGCTGGACGTAGTGACGACCGAGCCGCCCGCCAAGGACTCGCCGCTCATCGGCCGCGACAATGTGATCCTCACCCCTCACACCGGCTTCTATTCCGTCGAAGCGCTCGAAGAATTGCAGACCAAATGCGCCAGCGATGTCGCCCGGGTGCTGTCGGGCGAAAAGGCGGTTTATCCGATCAGTGCGTAAGCGGTAAAACGCTCAGCGCGATGTTTGCTTGCGCAGCGCCGCGACATCGCTCTCGGCAATTTTCGATTGCTCGCTGCCGAAGCGCGCCGTGACGTAGTTGGCGACTGCCGCAATTTCCGTATCGGAAAGAATGCTGCCGAACGCCGGCATTGACACCACGCCCTGCGGCTCATGCCGCCGCGTGCCGGTGATGACGATCTGCGCCACATTCGTCGCCGTCGGATCGTTGACCGCGCGCGCTCCGGTGATGGTGGCAAAGGGCGTGATGGCGCTGACGCCGGTCCAGTTATGGCAACTGACGCAAGCCTCGGCAAAAATCTTCTTGCCGAGCGCGTCCGCGGTTGGGCCATCCCGCGGCGAGGCCGGAGCCGGCGGCGCCAGCGTTGCCGGCAGATCCGGCGACGCGACCGGCGGAACGCTTCTCACATAGCTGACGAGCGCATGGATGTCGGCCGGCGCGAGTTGGCTGAAGCTCTCATCCACCGCCTCGCCCATCGGCCCTGCCGCAGTGCCGCGCCCCAAAGCGTGGCCGCTCGACAGATACGCAAACACTTCATCGTCGCTCCAGGCGCCGATGCCTGTGCCCTTATCGGAGGTGATGTTGAAAGCGCGCCAACCCGCGGTCACCGCGCCGGCGAATTTCTTTCGATTGTCGAGCGCGAAAGCAAAATTGCGCGGGGTGTGACATTCGCCGCAATGCGCCAGCGCCTCGGCGATATAAGCGCCTCTGTTCCATTCGGGACTTTGCGAGGTGTTTGGCGCAAAGCGGGCGTCGGCGTTGAAGAGAAACGACCACGGACCCATGGCCCAGCGCTGATTATACGGAAAGGTCAATGTGTCCGCTCGATTGACGGAATGCGCCGGCGGCAGGCTGAACAAATAAGCTTTGATCGCCAAAGCGTCGGCGTCGGTCATAGTGCTATAGGACGGATAGGGCATTGCCGGATAAAGTCGCGTGCCGCCCTTGCGTATCCCGCCCTGCACCGCATTGAGGAAATCCTGGTCACTGTAGTCGCCGATCCCGGTTTCCTTGTCGGGCGTAATATTCGTCGAATAGAGCGTTCCGAACGGCAGCGGGATCGCAAGCCCCCCGGCATAGGCTTGGCCGCCGGGCCCAGTGTGGCAGACGGCGCAATCGGCGGCGCGCGCCAGATACTCGCCGCGTTTCACCACATCCGCGTTAGCCAGACTGGCGGGAACGCCGGTCGGATTGGCGTCTTTGTAATCGGACAAGGCGACCGTGGAGCCGCCGGCAAATGCCATCGGCCGGGGGTTGAGCTGCCGCCAGGCGAGCACGGCGGCGACGATCAAAATGAGCAAAATTACGATGCGTGTTCTGCGCATGACACTCACGCCTTGTTGGCAACGGCAAGCGCTTTGCGGTCGATCGGCAATCGGCGCAACGCAATTCCGGTGGCGGCATAGATGGCGTTGCGCAATGCCGGCGGACCCGCCGTCGCGCCGGTCTCGCCGATGCCGCCAGGGTCCTCGCTGCTTTTGATGACGTGGACTTCGATCTTCGGCACTTCGTCGATGCGGAGCATGCGGTAGTCGTTGAAGTTCGACTGCTGCACGCGCCCGTTCGCGATGGTGATCTCGCCGTAGAGCGCCGCGGTCAGACCGAAGATCAGCCCGCCTTGCAGCTGTGCGACGATGGTATCGGGATTGACCGCGATGCCGGTATCCACCGCCGACGTCACGTTGCGGAGATGCACCTCGCCGTGCTCGTCGACTTCGGCCTCGACCACAGTGGCGATGAAACTGCCGAACGACGGCTGCACGCTGACACCGCGGCCTGCCCGCGCCGGGAGCGGCTGGCCCCAGCCGGACTTCTCTGCGACAAGTTCGAGCGCGGCTTTGAGGCGAGGATTGCCGTTGAGCATGCTGCGGCGGAATTCGACCGGATCCTTGCCGGCCTTACGCGCCAATTCGTCCATGAAACATTCGGTGGCGAAGACGTTGTTGTTCGGCCCGACGCCGCGCCAGAAGCCGGTCGGCACTGCCGGCGGCTCGGCGCGCACATATTCGATCAGGCGGTTGGGAATGTCATAGGGCATGTCGACCGCGCTATCGACCGCGTCGATATCGATGCCGCCCTGGAAGACTGGCGGAATCCAGCGCGCCATGATCGCCGAACCGGAGATGCGGTATTTCCAGGCGGCGATCTTGCCGTCCGACAAAGTCGCGGCAATGACGTCGCGATAAACCGGGCGGTAGATGTCGTGCTGGATATCCTCTTCACGGGTCCAGACGACTTTCAGCGGCCCGCTGACTTGCTTGGCGATACGCACGGCGCTCACGGCCATGTCGGGTTCGAGCCGTCGCCCGAAGCCGCCGCCGAGCAGGTGATTGTGAACCGTCACTTTTTCGATCGGCAAACCCGCGGCCTGTGCCGCATACTGCTGCACCCGCGAGACGACCTGCGTGCCGATCCAGATTTCGCAGGAATCCGGCGTTACCTGAAGCACGCAGTTCATCGGCTCCATGGTCGCGTGCGCGAGGAACGGCAATTCGTATTCGGCGTCGAATCTGTCGCCCTGCGCCAGTCCTTTGGCGATGTCGCCGACCGATTTCGCTACCACGCCGTCTTTCTTGCTGGCGGCGCGCAGGTCCTCCCAGATGTCGGCCGAACTGATCTTGGCGTTCGGTCCGTCGTTCCAAGTGATGTTAAGAGCGTCGAGGCCCTTCTTGGCGGCCCACATGTGATCGCCGACGACGGCGACGATGTCATCGAGAACAACGATCTGCCGCACGCCCGGGACGGTTCTCGCCGCCTTGTCGTCGACCTTCGCGACCTTGCCGCCGAAAACCGGGCTCGCGGCAATTGTCGCGAATTTCATTCCGGGTAGCATCGCGTCGATGCCGTAGATCGCTGAGCCATTGACCTTGCTCGGCGTATCGAACCGCTTGAGCGGCTTGCCGATCAGCTTGAAGTCCTTAGGATCCTTGAGCGGAGGGTCTTGCGGGACGGGAATAGCTGCGGCCGCGTCGATGAGATCGCCATAAGCGAGCGTGCGGTCGCTCGCCGCGTGACTGACCGTTCCGTTCGACGCCGCGCAACTCGCCGGATCGACCTGCCATTGTTGCGCCGCAGCCTGCACCAGCATGGTGCGCGCCGCGGCGCCGGCTTGGCGCAACGGTTTCCAGAACGCGCGAATGGAATTGGAATTGCCGGTGACTTGGATGCCGAAAATCGGATTGGCGTACAGCTTGTCGTTGGGCGGCGCGTGCTTGAGTTCCACTTTGGCATAATCGGCGTCGAGCTCGTCGGCGAGAATCATCGCCACCGCCGTATAGACGCCCTGCCCCATCTCCACCTGCGGCATGACCAGCGTAGTCTTGCCGGCATGATCGATGCGGATGAACGCATTCGGCGCAAATTTCCCGTCCGTCGTGTCCGGAGCTTGTTCCGGCTCGTTCGCGGCACGGACCGGCAGATGAAAGGCGAGCGTGAATCCCGCCGCCAAGCCTGCTTTGAGGAGGACGCGGCGTGAAGGCGTGCGCGCAATGTTTTCGATTCTGGACATCGCCGCCTCCCTTAAACTTCGGCCGCGGCGCGTTTGATCGCCTCGCGGATGCGCACATAGGTGCCGCAGCGGCAGATATTTCCGGCCATCGCGGCGTCGATATCGGCGTCATCGGGCCGCGGCGTGTTCGCCAGCAATGCGGCCGCCGACATGATCTGGCCGGACTGGCAATAGCCGCACTGAATGACTTCGAGATCGAGCCACGCCTTCTGAACTTTGGCGCCGGCATCCGTTGCGCTGATGCCCTCGATCGTGGTGACGGCCTGATTGCCGATCGCGCCGACGGGCAAGAGGCAAGAGCGCACCGGGTTGCCGTCGATGTGAACCGTGCAGGCGCCGCATTGCGCGATGCCGCAGCCGAATTTCGTGCCGGTCATCCCGAGCACGTCGCGCAGAACCCAAAGCAGCGGCATGTCGTCGGGAGCGTCGAAAGTCTTGCTTTCGCCGTTGATCCTGAGAGTTGTCATGAGAGTCTCCACTCACAATTGCCACCGCGAGCCGCCGCGCGCAGTGACCTTCCGGTGCCAAATCAAGATATCGAAACGGTATCGGCCGAATTCAACCTCCCTTTAACCCGCGGAGGGAAATCAACTTATTCGATCAACGTCTTAGCAAAGCCGGGGCGTCTACCAACGCCGGCCCCAGCGGGCCCGCGGGCGCCAACCGCCGACCAGACGAAGAATGAATAAGAGCACAACCGCGCCAATGAAGGCGTTTATGATCAGCGCGACAATTCCCACACCGAGATGAATGCCAAGCTGCGGCAACAGCCAATCGCCGATAAAGGCGCCAATCAGGCCGATGATCAGGTCACCGATCAGGCCGAAGCCGCCGCCTTCCATCACCCGGCCGGCCAGCCATCCGGCGATAATTCCGACGACGAGAATGACGAGGAGGCTTTGATTGGAAAGGTGCATGGCCGTTTCCTTACGATGACTATCGCTGGCTAATGCGCCGCGATTTCAAGAGTTCCCGATGCTAGCAAACACGTTTGAACTTTGCATT
This sequence comes from Xanthobacteraceae bacterium, assembly GCA_035642635.1. Lineage (GTDB taxonomy): Bacteria > Pseudomonadota > Alphaproteobacteria > Rhizobiales > Xanthobacteraceae > BOG-931. Next base: position 21,840 of record DASQRX010000040.1, on the reverse strand, counting down.
GTCTGAATCGCGCCAGTCTTTAGGGCTTCTTTTCAACCACCGGCCAGATGCGGGCGCCGACGAACGGCGATCCGGGCGCATGGATGGTGTAGCGCACGACGCGTCCGGTCCATTCGTTCGGATCGGCGCTCAGCGATTCGTGCGGCTCTTCAAAGCTCTTCAAGCGATCTTCCAGCGATGTGAACTCGTAAAGGATGGCGTGCTTCGCCCAGCCGGCAACCGACAACAGCTTGCGCGCTCCGACGCTGCCCGGCATTTGCGCCATATAGGGCAGGCGATATTGCGCGTACCACTGGCCGAGATCGAACTCCTCTTCGAGGCTGCGAACACGGAAGCTGCCCATCTGAATGGCCGGCGCCGGCGTCGTGCCGGGCGGATGCTGCCATGCCGCCGGCCCGCTGACCCGCGTCTCTTCGGAAAAAATCGCGGTGCGGACGCCGCGTCGCATCGCCAGCATTTCCCGGAACTGCCACGAGGTTTCAGGCTCCAGCACCGACGGCGCCAGGAAAACATGCGGCGACGGCGCACCGACCAGCATGAGAAACTGGGTGCCGTTGCCGATGTCTTCATCGGGCCGCGTCAAGATGCTTTGCCCAAGGTGGCGCATCGCTTCCCCGCCCACTTCATTGCGGTAATGCGCCACCCAGGCATAGCCGGGCCGCTGCTTCAAAGCCGGAAGATAGTCGGCGTGCAGCCAGTTGAGGAAACGATCGCGGATGCCGTCCTCAAGGTCGTACCATGTCGCCCAGATGCCAACGTCCATGTTGTCGCCGAGACTCCGACTTAAACGGCTGCCGCCTTACTTGATCGCCTGCGGATTGATCGGCGAACCGGTGCCGCCGGTGATGATGAGCGGGGGGCCGCAAAAGAAGAATTCGTAGACGCCGTCCTCATCGCAATCTTCCGCTAGTTCCTTGAGATAGAAAATCTCGCCCATGCAGAGACCCATGGCGGGGATCACCACCCAGTGCCAGGGCTGGTTGGCGTCCTTGGTCTCGTTCGGCCGCACTTCGACGCCCCAGGTGTCGGTGCAGATCGCGGCGATTTCCTTCTCCTGGCACCAGTAGCAGTTTTCGAATTTGACGCCCGGCGCGTCACCGCCGGCATAGCCGCCCCATTCGCCCTCCTCGAGACAGCGCTCCATCTGTCCGGTGCGAATGATGACGAAGTCGCCGCGCCCGATCGAGACGTTCTGGTCCTTGGCGCATTTGTCGAGTTCGTCATTGGAAATGCTCTCGCCGTCCTTCATCCACTTCACGCCGCGAAAGCGCGCGATGTCGAGCAGCACGCCGCGGCCGACCATCTTGTTCTTGGAGTGCTCGATGCCGAGCACGTTGAGACCCTTGGAATCGATCAGCCTCGCGTCATAGCCGTTATAGGCCTTGTCCTTGTAAAACACGTGGCCTAGCGCATCCCAATGCGTGGCGCCCTGCACGCAGAGCATTAGCGTGTCGTCGGCGTAGCGGATCTTGTTCCAGTCCTGGCGTTCGGCGACCGCATCGGTGCCGGTCGCCAGCATCTGGTGGATCGGATTGAAGCGGCCGCCGAACAGGCCGTTCTGCGGACCCTTGGCGTCGAGCGGAATGCCGAGCGCGAAAACCTTGCCGGTACGGATCAGGCTTGCCGCCTTGACGATATCCTGCGGCGTGACTTGGTTGAGCGTCCCGATCTGGTCATCCTTGCCCCAACGGCCCCAGTTCTTGAGTTTCTCCGACGCCTCGGCGACCGCCTTGCTGTCGACCTTGATATCCATCGTCCCCTTCCCTGGTATCTTCACAAGTTCCCGCAACGGTTGATGGCTGCGGGGCTACGCTGTCAGTCTGGCACAAATATTCCGCATCGTGCGCGGAATAATTTTGGGCTATTGCGTTTTAAACAACGGACAGAATGAGAGAGGAAAAGACGATGACGAAAGGCCGCACTATGACCGCCGTTGCCGCAATGCTGCTTGCGGTCGTCGCTGCGCTGACGGGGCCATCCGTTACGCCGGCGGCATCGGAAACGATCGTCGACAAATGGGCGTCAGTGCCGGCGCCCCCGCCGCCGACGCTGAAACCCGTGACCGTCGATCCGAAAACCACCGCGCTTCTGATGCTCGATTTCATGAGCCAGAATTGTGGGAAGCGGCCAACCTGTATCGCCAGCCTGCCGACCATGAAGAAGCTGCTTGCCGACGCGCGGGCCGCGAAAGTGCCGGTGGTCTACAGCATTATCGCCAATTCGACGACCGCCGACGTCATGCCGGACGTCGTGCCGCTGCCGGACGAGCCCTGGGTGCAAGCAGGACCCGACAAATTTCTCAACACTGACCTCGCCAAAATCCTCAAGGACAAAGGCATACAAAGCGTGATCGTCACCGGCACGGCCTCGAACGGCGCCGTGCTCTTCACCGCCGCGGGCGCGGCGTTCCGCGGGTTGAATGTGATCGTGCCGGTCGACGGCATGTCGGCCGTCGATCCCTATGCCGATCTTTCAACTGCATACACGTTGCTCAACGCGCCTTCGTTGTCGGCGAAGTCTACGTTGACCAGAGCCGATATGATCAAGTTTTGATCGCGGCCGTTTTCCGGTATTGAATACCCGGACGCACAAACCCGATGGGCCGCCTCGCCCATCGCCAATTCAATCCCGACAATCATTGTGGGCGGCCAGATGAAACTTCTGAGCTTTACCGCCGACGGCAAGGACTTGTTCGGCGCGGCGAGCGGCGACGGCGTCGTCACGCTCAACGACAAGATCGGGCAGCCGGACCTGCGCTCGGCGCTGGCGGCCGGCGCAATGGCCGCCATGCACAAAGCGGCGAAAGACGCCAAGCCTGACCGCAAGCTCGGCGACATAAGATTTCTGCCGGTAATCCCAAACCCACATAAAATTCTTTGCGCCGGCATCAATTATCGCTCGCATGCCGCCGAGACCGGGCGCGAATTGCCGAAGCGGCCGAGTATGTTCATCCGCTTCACCGATACGCTGGTCGGCTACGACGGCGAACTGATCCGGCCGACGGTTTCAGACAATTTTGATTTTGAGGGCGAACTCGCTGTCGTCATCGGCAAGCCCGCGCGCCATATCAATCCCGAACAGGCGCTCGACCATGTCGCTGGCTACACCTGCTTTGTCGACGGCAGCGTGCGCGACTACCAGAAATTCTCGGTGACTTCGGGCAAAAATTTCCCCGGCACCGGACCGCTCGGGCCGTGGCTTGTCACGCCTGACGAAATTCCAGATCCGAGCCGGCTTGAGCTGACCACGCGTCTCAACGGCACGCCGGTGCAGCATTCGCCGACCGACCTTTTGATCTACTCGATCCCGCAGATCATCGCCTTCTGCTCGGACTTCACCACGCTGTCGCCGGGCGACGTGATCGCCACCGGCACGCCGGAAGGCGTCGGCCATAGCCGCAAGCCGCCGCTGTGGATGAAGCCCGGTGATGTGCTCGAAGTCGAGATCACCGGCATCGGCACGCTGCGCGCTCGCGTCGCTGACGAACGGAAATGACGACATGGCAAATCTCGTGCAAAATCTCGCACCCGTCGACCGTCTGGAAATTCACATTCTGGTCGACAACGCGACCGACAGCCTGTCGAGCGTGCCCAAGCACGTCGAAACCGAGTTTTCCTATCTGCACCGCAAGGGCATGCGCATTCTTTCCGGCAAGTGCATTTGTTGCGCCAGTCACGGCCTGTCCTGCCTGATCACCGCGCATCGCGGCGGCAAAAGCCGTTGCGTCCTATTCGATACCGGGCCGGAAGCCGATACATTCGAGCGCAACACGCGACAGCTCGGTATCGATCTCGGCGTCGTCGGAAGCATCGTCCTCTCGCACGGTCACTGGGACCACGGCGGCGGAATATTGCGCGCGATCGACATGATCCGGTCCGGCGGCAAAAGCCGCGATCTGTCGTATTACGCGCATCCCGGCATGTTCCGCACACGCGCCCGGCAATTGCCGAGCGGCGAAATGATGCCGATGGAGGACGTGCCGGGCATCGACGAACTGACCGCCCATGGCGCGCGCGTGGTGAACACGCGCGATCCGCAGGTCTTTCTCGATGAGATGTTTTATCTCAGCGGCGAAATTCCCCGCGTCACGCCGTTCGAAAAGGGGCAACCGTTCCATTTCGCCAAGACCGAGACCGGCTGGGAACCGGATCCGTGGATCATCGACGAACGCTGGCTCGGCGTGAACGTGGCCGGCAAGGGCCTTGTCGTCTTCACTGGCTGCTCGCATGCCGGCGTCGTCAATGTTCTCAAAGACGCGCACGCGAAATTTCAGGGCGTGCCCCTTCATTGCGTGCTGGGCGGGCTGCATTTGTCCGGCCCAACCGAAAAGATCATTCCGGAAACGGTCGAGGGCCTGCGCGAATTCAGCCTGGCCTATATCGCGGCAGGGCATTGCACCGGCTGGCGCGCCACGGCGGCGCTGGTCGCAGCCTTCGGCGATCAAGTTGTCACCCCCACGGCGGTCGGCAAGCGGTTTGTATTTTGACTGTCGGGCGACGACACAGGCGTGAACTCTTAGATGCTCCTCACGCGAGCCCGAACAGCTTTTCCGCGTTATGGAAGCAAATTTTCTCGCGCTCCGCGTTGGTCAGGGTCAGGGCGTCGAGCACCTTGAGCGTATCGCGGATGTAGCCCGGACCTTTTTCCTTGTCGAACGGACAGTCGGAGGCGAACACCACGTGATCGGCGCCGAAGAAATCGATGCCGCAGGCGGTCGCTGCGCGGGCGCCTTCCATTGCGGTGTCGCCATAAAAATCCTTGAAATAATCGAACGGCCTTTTCTTCAGTGATTTGAGGATCGCGCCGTAATCCTCGTCCGACGTGCGCACGCCGAGCTGGTCGAAAGAGTGACCGACGCGACCCTCAAGATAAGGAATGACGCCGCCGAGATGATGCGCGATCACTTTCAGGTCGGGAAAGCGGTCCATGATGCCGGAGAAAATGAGGCGCGCCAGCGTCACGCCGGTTTCGTAAGGCCAGCCGAGCACGCTGCAGATCTCGTATTTGGACACCTTCTCGGTCGGATAATCCGGCATGTCGCGGGTGCGCGCCGGATGCAGCAGAATCGGCTTGCCCGACTTGGCGATCGCTGCGAAGACCGGCAGAAATTGCGGCTCGTCGAGCGGAATGCCGTTGGCATTGGTGCAGAGCTGCACCGCATTGGCGCCGTTGTTGAGTACGCGCTCGGCCTCAAGCGCGGCCGCCTCTGGCGCATTCATCGGCAATAGCGCCGACCAGCCGACAAAGTGCTTGGGATTCTTGGCGACGACCTCGGCCAATCCGTCATTGGCGATCTTCGCCATGTCGGGCGATTTGTCCGGCCCCCACAACCGTTCCATCGGCGGCAGGCCGTGCGACAGCACTTGGGTGTAATTGTCGAACGACTCGACGATGCTCTTGCGCAGGTCGACGTCGTGCAGCGCCGGAATGCCGCGCATGCGCTTGCCGATATCCTTCGATCCCGCCGGCGTATCGAGGAACGCGTCGTAATAGCGCTTGGGGAAGAAATGATTGAAGGCGTCGATATAGCGCATTTGGTTATTTCTCTGCGTCCTCGTCATCGCGCGTGACTGGCGTATTCATCGCGACGTCCCCGCGTCTTTGATTGCCCATTTCGCGGCCGAGCGCAAAATAATCGCTGGCCGCGGCCATGCGCGCCTGGCGCGCCAGCTCCTCGGGCCAGTAGCCGAGATCATAGCCGTGCCAGGGGCTTTCCGGCTTCAGCGCCGGCAGGCCGAGCCGCTCCCAGATCAGCTTCGCCCGCTCCATGAATTCGCGTTGCGGCAGCGCAACCGGCGCAAAAGTGCCTTTCAGCGTTGCATTGATCAGGACGGTTGCGGTCTCGCCGCCGTCGCGTGGGCCGCGCGGCCCGTGGCCTGGATGCTTATGCGGCACGACCAGAAGATCGTGCTGCGGCTGGCAGCGATAGGACATCGCCCAGAACAAGGCGTCGGCATTGTGCGGATCGATATCCTCGTCGACGGCGATAATCCATTTGCCGGCGAAGCGGTGCAAGGTCGACGCGCCGTCAAGCGCGCGCCAGATTTCCGTCTCCGCAGCCCCGCGCGCGAACTGGATGCCGATCACCGCATAAAGGCTGGTCAGCGGCTCATGCATGGCGACACGCTTGACCGATTTGACGGCGAGCACCGATTGCAGGTGGTGCAGGAAAACCGGCTCCATGGCGACGCGGCGGATCACGCTCGATTCGCTTGGCGCCACCTGGCTGATGAACGAGGTCAGGATCGCGTTGCGCCGCCGCGTGATCGCGGTGACGTTCATGAAGGCATTGTATTCCTGCAAATTGACGTAGCCGTGCGACTCGCCGAATGGCGCTTCCGGCTCGAGAAATTCAGTGTCGATCAAGCCCTCGATGACGATTTCGGCTTCCGCCGGCACCAACAGATCGACGGTCTTGCCGCGCACCACATTGATCGGCTCGCCGGCAAGCGCACCGGCGACCCAGATCTCGTCGAGCGTCTCGGGCATTTTCTGCACTGAGGCGTAGGAGATCAGCGGCGGCGCACCGACCACGACCGCGCACGGCATCGGTACACCACGCTCTTTGTATTTGAGCCAATGCGCATAGATTCCGGCGCGCAATTCGACCGAAGGATTCATGCCAAGCCTAAGCGGCGCTTTGATCTGGCCGCGATAATTGCCGACATTCTGCAGGCCCGAGTCCGGATCCTTGGTGATGTAATGGCCGGCGGACAGATAGGGCGCATTGTCGAAACCCGGTGTCGAGATCGGCACCGGCAGACCGTCAAGACCGTTGCCTAACTTTTCGAGCTCGGCGCCGGTGATGCAAATGTCTTGGCATGGCGCATCGGTGACCACGCGTGGCGGAAGCGGCGCGGCGAGCGCTTTCACCCAGGCGTCGCCGATCTCGGCGAGCGGCCGGCCGAAACCGATGCGATAGACTTCGGGATTAGCGGCGAGCCCCGCCACCAATACTGCAATGCCGTAATGCGCGCCTTTGCCGTCGGTCGGCTGCGTGAACAGAAACGCCTTGCGATCCGCCTCCGGGATGCCGCCGCGATATTGCCAGCGCACCAGCGGATGCATCTCATTGTCTTTGTTGATCGGCTCGTCGACCACAACCAGGCGTCCGGCGCGGTGCAACGCCAGAACATGATCGTGCAGGTCGGGATAGGCGCGCGCCCGATTTGGCTCGCCCCGATAACACTCGAGGGAGACTGGCAGATTTTTCGTCCGGTCCGTCATCTCGTTCAGCGCGCCTGCGCCAATGAAGCGACGATCCACGATGCGATTGCGTATGCGTCGGCGTCGCGGTTGAAATAACCGATCACCTGCAGGCCGAGCGGCAGGCCGTTCACCTCGAATAGCGGCAGCGACAATGCCGGTACGCCAAGCAGCGAAGCCGGAATGGCGAGTTCGCCGTTGCCGGTCGAACCCAGTCCCTCAGGCGCGCCGCCCGGCGCCGCGAGCGTGATGCAGGCGTCGCAGGTGCCAGCGAGATCGGCGTGCACCGCACGCACCCTGACGCGCTCTTTGAGATCGGCGCGATGGTCGGCGAGCGTCATGTCTTCGTATTTTTGCGCGCGGTCCAGAATGGCGCGGCTCAGCTTGCCGGCGTCGCGGTCGCGCATGGAATGCAGGAACCAGCGGGTCTCCCAGCCATTGCAGCGATGCGACAGTTCGGCGGCATTGAGCAACGCGGTTTCGAGCGCCGCGACCTTCTGGTCGTTGTGCCGGGTGCGGATTTCGATGCCGTCCGATTTCAGCCGCGCCACGGTTGCGTTGAGATGCTCTTCGGCAGCCGCCGAGGCCCCCTCCCATCCGGCGGTTTCAAGAACGGCGAGCCGACGCGGCTGTTGCGCCGGCGGCAGCGTGTCGGGGCCTTGCAGGCCCTGGGTGCCGGCATCGCCGCCGACGCGGGCAACGATCTCATGCGCGACCTGCCAGACGTCTTCGAGTGAAGCGCCGAGAATGCCGGTACAGCTTTGGCTCTGATAATCGTGACAACCTTCGCGGTTTAGCGCGTTAACGCTCGGCTTGAAGCCGAAGCAGCCGCAGAAACTCGCTGGCCGGATGGTCGAACCGATCACTTGCGTACCCAGCGCCGCGCTGGCAATACCGGCAGCGACGGATGCCGCCGAGCCACTCGACGATCCGCCGGGCGTGTGCGCTGTGTTCCAGGGATTGCGCGTGCCGCGCGGCTCCGACGCCGCGAATTCCGTCGTCACCGTCTTGCCGAGGATAACGGCACCGGCGTCGCGCAGCGCGCGGACATTGGCGGCATCCTTTTCCGAGCGCCAGCCGGCAAACAGCGGCGAACCCATCTCGGTCGGCATGTCGGAGGTCTCGATAACATCTTTGATGCCTACCGGTATGCCGTCGATCGGCGACAGCGGCTTGCCGGTGCGCCAGCGTTCGGTCGAGCGCTCGGCGGCTTCCCGCGCCGCCGGGAGATTGGTGCAAACGAAGGCGCCGATCCGCGGCTCCCACAGATCGAACAATTCGAGCGAGCGTTCGAGAAACTGCCGCGGCGTGTCCGCGCCGGACGCAAAACTCCGCGCCGCCGCGAGATACGGCCGCATCACGGGCTTTGTTGGCTCGGACATGGTCGTCGACGCCGTTATTTCTTGCTCTCGTCGTAATAGTGAATCTCATAGAGCAAGCAGCCCTGCTCGGACTTGAACGGCCCGTGATAGACGCCGGGCGGACGGCACGCATAAGTAGGCGCCTCGAACGGCTCGCCGCCTTGGCCCTTGTCGTCATTGCCGACGATCAAATCGCCGGAGACGAGATAAACTTCTTCCCAGTGGTCATGCACGAAGGGCGCGGTGGTATAGACGCCCGGCGCAAAACGCAGCAGGCGAGTGCGACCACCCATCTTTCTCGTCTCATCAAGATCGCTCGCCAGGATTTTTTGCTGAATGCCGGCCGGATAGCCGGGCGGTGTGACCCAGCCTTTGTCCATATCGAGCTTATGAAATTCGAGATGCGGCTTGTTCATCGGCATGATGCTGCCTCCTTATATTCAGCCGAGCGCCGGCAAGACTTGTTACCCAAGCACAGGCAAGACTTGCGTACGGTACTGGTGCGAAATTTTCCGCGCCAGTACCGGGTCCTCGAGCTCAAATTCGAAAATCTCAGCAGGCTGCACCCCGCCATGGGCGGCGAGCGTTCCGCAGAACATTAATGTCCCCTCGGCAAGGCCGGTCGTGCCGGCGAATTGCTCGATCAGCACCAAGGGATCGAGCATCGCAGCCACCGGACCTTGCTGATAGAGCTTGCGCGCGGCGCCTTCCGAAATGTGCGCCCTCAGGATCAGTTTGTCCCAATGCGGCGCGATATCGTCATAGGCCCAGAAATCCTTGGCGATCGGCTTGTCGCACATCTGCTTGGAGACGGAGACGCCGTATTTCTCGACTTCGCGATCGGTGTGATCGGAGCCGGTGCCGACCCACAACCGGCCGCCGTGCTGCAGCAGCACGAACTCCGCCTCGCCGCTCGACGCATTGCCGAGCGCCTCGATCGCATCATCCGTCGTCACCCGCACTGCCGACGCGCGATAGAAAATCGGCGTCGTCGCCGGGCGCTTGACCCCGATGGCTTCGAGTTCGGCGATATGCTTTTCGACCGCCGCCTTGTCGCGCCCGGTCCAACCCGCAACCACAAGGTGATCGATCTGAACAGTGCGGCGGGCCGACCCCGATTTATCGTGAAAAACAAGCGCAACAGCAGCCGCCGGCACGGGACCTCCGCCAAATAACTACGCCGTAAACGGACAAAACCGCGCCCGTTGCAATGGTATGGCACGCATTGTACATGGGGTGAAAGCCTTAGCAATCGAGCGACAGTATGCTCGCGACGGATGGCAGCAGCGCTGCGCCACCAAAGTCGCGAACGCCTCGCCGCCAATAGGGCGACCAATAGGGGACGCCTTCATGCATGAAATAACCGGTCAGACTCATTGGCACGAGCCGTCGGGCTTCAAGCGCGCCGGCTTCGGCAAATTCAGCCGTCCGAAGACGCCGTACGATCTGTTCATGGAGTCGGAGGAGATTCCGATCTACCGCGACATCGGCGTGAGCAAAGTACAGAACCTGCCGTTGCAGCCATGGCCGCGGATGGGCGGGCGCGGCAGCTACATTCAGCTGCACGGCACCGAAGGCAAATGGGGTTCTTACGTCGTCGAGGTGCCGGGCGCCGGCGCGCTTAATCCCGAGAAGCATCTCTACGAGGAAATCTATCTGGTGGTCGAAGGCCGCGGCTCGACCGAAGTTTGGCTCGAGGGCGACAGCAAGCGGCACATCTTCGAATGGCAGAAGGGATCGCTGTTCTCGATTCCGGTCAACGCCATGCACCGCATCGTCAATGCCAGCTCGGCGCCGGCCCTGCTGCTCGGCGGCACCACGGCGCCTAATCTGATGAACCTGATCAACGATGTCGGCGCGATCTTCGACTGCCCTTATCAGTTCCGCGACCGTTTCTCCGGCGCCGACGATTTCTACAAATACAAAGACGATATCGAGCCCGATCCGGTGCGCGGGCTCGCCATGCGGCGCACCAATTTCATTCCCGACATCGTCAATTGCGACCTGCCGCTGGATAACCGCCGCTCGCCCGGCTATCGCCGGGTCGAACCGCTGATGACCGGCAATTCGTTCTATCTGTGGATCGCGCAGCACGAGAACGGCCATTACTCGAAGGCGCATGCACATACGTCGGCGGCGGTGCTGATCTGCCTCAAGGGCAAGGGTTACACTTATACTTGGCCGGAGCAGCTCGGGCTGACGCCGTGGAAGGACGGCAAGGGCGGAGAGGTCAAGCGTGTCGACTACGAGCCGGTCGGCATGGTGTCGGCGGCGCCCGGCGGCGCGCGCTGGTATCATCAGCATTTCGGCGCGTCGAAAGACCCGTTCCGCCTCACTGCATGGTTCGGGCCGCACAATCCCGGCCGCGAGCCCGGCCCGCCCGGCGAGAAGCACACCGACTACACCGCGATGGATATTCCAGAAGGCGGCACGGCGATCCCTTACTATATGGAGGATCCGTTCCTGCGGCAGGAATACATCGAGCGGCTCAAGTGCGAAGGCGCCGAGAACCGCATGCGGCCGGAATATTACGAGCGGGATTATCGCGGATTGCTGCCGAAGGAATGATGGCGGCGGCGGATGAGTGACCAAATCGGCGGCCGCATCTTCTTCTCCAGCACGGGGCGAACCTTTGGCGAAGAAGATGAATTGTGCGTCCTCTCCGTGGGCGTCGATATCGGCTCGTCAACCTCGCATCTCGTGTTCTCCCGCATTGTCCTGGAGCGGCTCGACAGCCGCTATGTCGTCACCGAGCGCGAAAGCTTTTATCAGTCCGACATTCTGCTGACGCCCTATGCGGGCGAAGACGAAATCGACGCCGATGCGCTCGGCGCTTTCCTCGAGCGTCAGTACAAGGATGCCAAAGTCGATCCCGACGAGATCGATACCGGCGCGCTGATCCTGACCGGCGTTGCGGTGCGCCGGCGCAATGCGCGGCGCATCGGCGAATTGTTCGCCCGCCAGGCCGGGCGGATGGTCGCGGTCAGCGCCGGCGACAGTCTGGAATCGGTGATGGCGGCTTATGGCTCGGGCGCCGCGGCGCGTTCGATCCGCAAGGACGCGCCGGTGCTCAATGTCGATGTCGGCGGCGGCACCGCGAAGATCGCGGTCTGCGCCAAAGGCAAAGTCATCGACGTCACCGCGCTTGATGTTGGAGCGCGGCTCGTTGTGCTTGACGATGCGCGCCGCATCGTGCGGCTCGAAGAGGCCGGCCGGCGCTTTGGCCAAGAGCTCGGTTTGAATCTCGTGCCGGGCGCGGTCCTCGCCGAGGGCGAAATCCGCGCCCTCGCCGCGCGCATGGCCGATTGTCTGTTCGAAGCCATCAAGGGCGGCTCACCGCGTGCTGGCGGCGCCGATCTGTTGCGGCTTGATCCGCTGAGCTATCGCGGCAAGATATCCGATGTGAGTTTTTCCGGCGGCGTGTCCGAATATATCTACGGCGGCGACGCCAAGGGTTTTGGCGATCTCGGGCCGCAGCTCGCCGCCGAATTGCGCGCGCGGCTCGATGAAGGATGGCACAATGGCGGACTGCCATTGGCGCGGCCGGATGCGCGCATCCGCGCCACCGTGATCGGCGCTTCGCAATATACGATGCAGGTGTCGGGCTCGACCATTTTCGTCTCGCCGCTGCAGACACTGCCGCTGCGCAATGTGCCGGTGATCGCGCCGACGCTAGCGCTGGGCGGCGACGAAATCGATGCCGCGGCGCTCGCTGCCGCGATCAAGTCCGCACTCAAGCGGCTCGACCTCGGCGGCGGCGAAAGCCCTGTCGCCGTGTTCGTGCCGTGGCGCGGCTCGGCGACGTTCCGGCGCCTTGATGATTTCTGCAAAGGAATTGCCGCAGGCCTTGAAGCCGTGCTGGCGCACGGCCATCCGCTCGTGCTGGCCGGCGACGGCGATGTCGGCGGACTGATTGGCATTCACTATCGCGAGGAAATGAGGCTGAAAAATCCGATCGTCTCGATCGACGGGCTCGAGCTCAAGGAATTCGATTACATCGATATCGGGTCGATGCTCGACACCTCGGGCGCGGTGTCGGTGGTGATCAAGTCGCTGGTGTTTCCGAACAGTTCAGGCCTCGGCAAGGATTGGCAGGCGCAGCGCGCCGTCACCGGTATTCCGAACGCCGCGACATAAGCGAGCTTATTGCGCCGCGGCGCCCGAGGCCTTGATCACCGCCGCCCATTTGGGGATTTCGGCTTGGATATAGGCGGAGAATTCGTCCGGTGAATCGCCGACAATGTCGACGCCGAGCGCGCCGAGCGCTTGCCGCACTTCGGCATCGTTGAGCGCCGCGATCGTGGCGCGATTGAGCGTCGCGATGATGTCTTTCGGCGTTCCGGCCGGCGCGACGAGGCCGTGCCATGTGGTCGCTTCAAAACCCTTGATGCCGAGTTCGTCGACGGTCGGAACATCCGGTAGGATCGCGGTGCGCCTGAGCGTCGTCACCGCGAGCGGCCGCACCTGCTCGCCCTTGATCAGGCCGACAACGGACGCCGCAGTCGCAAACATCATCTGATCCTGTCCGGAGATGACGTCCTGCAAGGCCGATCCGGCGCCCTTATAGGGCACGTGCACGATGTCGATATGCGCCATGGTCTTGAACAATTCGCCGGCCAGATGCGCCGCCGCGCCATAGCCGGACGATGCAAAATTGAGCTTGCCCGGATTGGCTCTGGCGAGATCGATAAGTTCGGCCATCGTGTGCGCCGGCACATTGGGATTGACGACGAGGATATTGGCCTGGGTACCGATCAGGCTGATCGGTGCAAAATCCTTGTCCGGATCGAAGTCGATCTTCGCATAAAGACTGGCATTGGTGGCGAGGATCGAATTGTTGCCCATCAACAACGTGTAACCGTCGGGCTCGGCATGGGCCACGAGTTCGCCCGCGACATTGCCGCCGGCGCCGGGGCGATTGTCGACGACGAAAGGCTGACCGAGCAATTCGCCGAATTTCTTGGCGATGATGCGCGCCAGCACGTCGCTCGGTCCTCCCGGCGGGAAGCCGACCACAAGCGTCACCGGCCGCTCCGGGTAATCGGCACGGGCCGGGCCCATCGCGCATAAAAGCGCGAGTAATCCGGCGCCCGAGCAGATCAGCCTTCTTAGCATTCATACTCTCCTTGCGGCGGGAAGGTTAAAGCCGCGCCGGGCGGCTTTGGCAAGCATGGACAAGCGGTTAGCTTGTAGGCAGTTTGGCCGATGCCACGCGCTCGGGCTAAGACTGTCCGGCGTGTGGAAAAGGAGAGGCGCCGATGCGCACGGGTGACGACTACCTCCGCTCGCTCAACGATGGGCGGCGGGTCTTGGTCGATGGCGAACTGGTCAAGGACGTGACCGCGCATCCCGCCTTCCGTCAGGCGGCGCGCTCGATCGCGCTGCTCTACAACATCGCGGCCAAGCCGGAATTGCGCGAACGCATGACGTTTACCTCGCCCAAGACCGGCCTGCCGGTGCAGCGCGCATGGCAGATTCCGCGGACGCATGCCGACCTGCGCGCCCGCCGCCTGTTCTCGGAAACCTGGGCCGAGGCGACGTTCGGCCTGATGGGCCGCGCGCCCGATCACGTCGCCGGTTTCTTCTCTGGTTATGCGGCGGTGCCGCAGTTCTTCGCCGGCGCCGGACAGAACTTCGCCGACAATCTCACAGTCTTCTACGAATTCATGCGCGACAACCACATCTATTGTAGCTACGCGATCGTGCCGCCGCAGATCGATCGCTCGAAGCCCGCGCACAAGCAGAGCGACCCGACGCTCTATGCCGGCGTGGTCAAGGAGCGCGACGACGGCATCGTTATTTCCGGCGCGCAGCAATTGGCGACCGGCGGCGCGATTTCCGATTACATCCAACTGAGCTGCATCCAGCCGCTGGCGCCAGGTGATGAGAATTACGCCAATTGCTTGGCTGTTCCGGTCTCAGCCGAAGGCCTCAAGCTCTATCCGCGGCACCCGTTCTCGGGCGCCGGACGCGCCGCCGACTATCCGCTGTCGAGCCGGTTCGACGAATCCGACAGCTACGTCATCTTCGACAATGTGTTCGTGCCGTGGGAGCGGGTTTTCATTTATCGCAATGTCGAGCTGTCGCGCGATCAATGGCGCAAGACGCCGTCGCACCTTATCGGCAATCATCAGGCGCAGACGCGTTACGTGACCAAGCTGCGCTTCATGGCCGGCCTGGCGCAGCGCATGAATGAAATGACCGGCAACATCGCCAATCCCGCCGTCGTCGGCATGATGGGCGAACTCGTCGCTTTCGTTTCGATCTACGAAGCGATGCTGCACGCGCACGAGACCATGGGAACGATCGAGGACGGCGTGTTGTGGCCGTCGCGGACCGCCTATTACGCCGCGAGCGCCATGCAGTCGGAGTTCAACGGCCGTATGCTGGAAATCATCCGCGAAATGGCGGGCTCCGCTTTCATCACCCTGCCGTCGTCCGACGCCGATTTCGGCAATCCGGAAATAGCGGCCGACATCGAGCGCTATATGTGCTCAGGCTCAACCGACGCCAAGAGCCGCGTCAAACTGATGCGACTGATTTGGGATTTTCTCGGCTCCGAATTCGGCAGCCGCCATCAGCAATATGAAAAGTTCTATGGCGGCCCGTCGTTTGCGGCAAAGCAGAATCTTTATCGCAATTTCGATTTCAAACGCGCGACGGCGCTGGTCGATCAGGCGTTGAATCTGCCGGCGATTGAGTGACCGTCACGCCTCCGCTCCCGCAAGCTGCGGGACCGCCGGCGCCTTGTCGGCCGGTGATTTCGGCTCCAAGGCGGCGGCGACGGCTTCCTCGACGCGTTCGAGCCAGATGAATTCGAGCTCCTTGCGCGCCGTCTCGGGAATGTCGTCATAATCCCGGCGGTTACGCGCCGGCAGCATGACGCGCTTGATGCCGGCCGAGTGCGCGGCGACCACCTTCTCCTTGATGCCGCCGACCGGCAGCACCAGGCCGCGCAGGCTGATCTCGCCGGTCATCGCGGTATCGCTGCGGATGGTGCGATCCGTCATCAGCGAGACCAGCGCCATGAACATCGCCACGCCCGCGCTCGGCCCGTCCTTCGGCGTGGCGCCCGCCGGCACGTGGATGTGGATGTCGCTCTTCTCGAAGCGGCTGGCGTCGATGCCGAGCGCCGTGGCGCGGTTCTTGACGATGGAGAGCGCGGCCTGCGCGCTTTCCTTCATCACGTCACCGAGTTGCCCGGTCAGGATCAGTTTGCCCGCGCCCGGGATGCGCGTCGCCTCGATGAACAGGATATCGCCGCCGACCGGCGTCCAGGCGAGACCGGTCGCGACGCCGGGCACGCTCGTCCGCATCGCTGTTTCGTTCTCGAACCGCGACGGCCCGAGGATCGTCACGACATCGTCGCGCGAGATGCGGATCGGCCCACTACCGCCGTCGGCGATGCGCACCGCGGCATTGCGCAGCACCTGTCCGATCTGGCGCTCGAGCCCGCGCACGCCCGCTTCACGGGTGTAGTTCTGGATGATGTCGCGCAGCACGTCCTCGCCGATCTCGACCTGTCCGGGCTTGAGCCCATTCGCCTCCATCTGCCGCCGCACCAGATAACGCTCGGCGATCTGCAGCTTCTCGTCGGCGGTGTAGCCGGAAAGGCTGATGATCTCCATGCGGTCGCGCAGCGGCCCCGGAACGGTGTCGAGCATGTTCGCGGTGGTGATGAACACCACCCGGCTCAAGTCGAACGGCACCGCGAGATAGTTGTCGCGGAACGTGTTGTTCTGCTCGGGATCGAGCACTTCGAGCAGTGCCGCACCGGGATCGCCCTGGATGCCCGCACCGAGCTTGTCGATTTCGTCGAGCATCATGACGCAATTGCGCGTACCGGCCTTGCGGATCGCCTGGATGATATTGCCCGGCAGCGCGCCGATATAGGTGCGGCGGTGGCCACGGATTTCGGCTTCGTCGTGCACGCCGCCGAGGCTGACGCGCACGAACTTCCGGTCCATGGCGCGCGCGATCGACTGGCCGAGCGATGTCTTGCCGACGCCGGGCGGACCGACGAAGCACAGGATCGGCGCCTTGCCATGCGGGCTGAGCTTCCTCACGGCGAGATATTCGACGATGCGCTTCTTGATCTTGTCGAGGCCGAAATGGTCCTCGTCGAGAATGCGCCGCGCCTCGGCGATATCGATCGGCTTCTCCTCGGGCAGCGCCCAAGGCAGTTCGATCAGCCAATCGAGATAGGTCCGCACCATGCCGTATTCGCCGGCGGCCTCGGGCATCCTTTGCAAGCGCCGCAATTCCTTGCGCGCCTGGTCCTCGACCTCTTTCGGCATGCCGGCCTTGGCGATGGCGGCATCGAGCTCGGCGATTTCCGCCGCCTTGCCCTCGTCGCCTTCGCCGAGCTGGCGCTGGATCGCCGCCATTTGTTCGCGCAGCAGCACCTCGCGCTGGCGTTCGTCGAGCGCAGCCTTGGTCTGCTTGCCGATTTCCTGCGACAGGCGCAGCACTTCGATGCGATGCGACAGTTGCCGCGAGACCTTGTCCATGCGCGCGGTGATGTCGACGGTTTCGAGAATCTCCTGCTTCTCGTCCGGCTTCACGTCCATGTAAGCTGTCGTGAGGTCGGCGAGCTCCGACGGCTTGTCGATCGATTGGATGGCGGCGAGGAGATCCTGCGGCACCTGCGGCAGCAATTGGATCGCTTCGACCGCCTGGCCCTTCAGATTGACGAACCGCGCCTCGATCTCGGACGTGCGGGTGTCGGGCTCCGGAATCCGCAGCACGCGCGCGACCAGAAACGGCCAGCCGCTCAGATATTCGACGATCTGGAAACGCTGCTCGCCCTGACAGACCAGATGGTTGGTGCCGTCGGGCGCGGTGATGTAGCGCACGATATTGGCGACCGTGCCCATGCGGTGCATGTCGATCGCGGTCGGATCGTTCACATCGGCGGCGCGCTGCAACAGAATGCCGACCTGGCGCTGATCGCGCACGGCCTGCTGCGCGGCGGCGACCGTCTTCGGCCGGCCAAGCGTGATCGGCAGCACCAGTCCCGGAAACAGCACGGTATTGCGCACCGGAATAATGATCAGCGCATCGGGGGGCAAAGGCGGCACGGAGCCGCCGGCCTCACCCGACCCGCTCTTTAATTGCAATTGCTCTTCAGCCACGACTTGACCCTACTTTCTGCAACGTGATCACCAGATAGCCGGCGGAGGCAGCACGGCGGACGCCGTTATAACGCCCGGCCGGCAGCCGCAGCCGCCGGTAGAACTGCCCCTGCGGCAGTTCGAGCCGGTGAATCGTTGCGGTACGCAATTCCGGCGGCAGAACACGCGTTCCGGCGATAACCAGATCGCCGTCCTCGATCACAACCTGCGCGGCGTCGACATCGACGCCGGGCAGTGCGACCAGCACCAGAACTTCGAATTCGGTTTCCAAAATATCGACCGGCGGCTCCCAGGCTAGGGACCTTGCCGGCAGCCGCGCCTGCGTGCCTGCCGGCCGGAACAGCTCGCGGTGCATCCGCTCAGCCCGCGCGATCATCTCGCACGCTTCCGACCACATCCAATCGCGAGCCACATCACGGGCCATGGATCATAGGCGATGAGACGCCCCTCCAGTTTGGTTTGAATATGTGTGGACGGGCGGGGCGAAATGCAACGGTGGTCCAGAGGGATACCCGGTTTGACCTGAACCCTGGCGGCAAAATCGGCGCTGGAGGCGGTGCGCTAAGCTCCGCTTGCGCCTTACGGCGTCACGCCAAGCGCCTTGAGCTCGGCGTTCGCCACGGGCCATTCGATCAAGGATTTGGGACAGTCAGCCACCGCGGCCCGAAACCGGCGGATCGCCTCATCCTTTTTGCCCTGCTGGAGGGCGAACTCGCCGCTGAAAACATTAGCCGAACAGACCTTCTCGTTTTTGAGTTCGGCATCCGCATCGGTCGCCGCGGCGAACATAACGTCCGGCGTCATTTCGCCGAGGAACATGCGGACCACTGCGCCCGGCCACTGCGTGGTGTTGATCAGCGCCGTCGCCAAGCGGTTCGTGCAGCCGGCCCGCTTGTCGATGACGTCGAGCCACAGTGCCTTGTAGGCATCGCCGGGGGCAAGCTCGGCGGCCCGGTTCACGTCCACCCTCGCCTTGAGGACCGGCCCCGAGAAGAGTTTGGCAAGGCCACGATTCAGATAGGCATCGTCGTAGAGCGGATTAAGCTCGACGGCCTTGTCGTAGTCGGCGATAGCGTGGTCGAGGTCGCCTTTGGCCTGGTAGACAAAGCCGCGGTCGTTATAGGCTTCGGCAATTTTCGGATCGAGTTCGACGGCCTTGTCGAGATCGGCAAGCGCCAAGTCGAACTCGCCCTTCGCTTTGTACATGATGCCGCGGTTGTCGTAATGGCCGGTGTCGGTCGGATCGAGCGCGATCGCTTTGCTGTAATCCGCAATCGCACGGTCGAGATCCTGCTTGCGGAAATAGACATTGCCGCGGTTGGCGTAGGCGGAAATATTCTCGGGATCGAGCTGGATCGCCGTGTTCAAGTCGGCAAGCGCCTTGTCGAAGTCGCCTTTGAGCCAATAGACATAGCCGCGTTCGCTGAAAGTGTAAGAAAATCTCGGATCGAGCGCGGCGGCCGTGGTGTAGTCGTCGATCGCGGCGTCGAGATTCGCGGTAGATGTAGCCACGGCCGTAATAGGAAAGGAAAAACTTGGGATTGAGTTGGATGGCCGTGGTGAAGTCCGCCATCGCGTCGTCGAGATCCCCCTTCTCTTTGTAAGCGTTGCCCCGGCCGGTGAAGGCCAAGGCATATTTCGGATTGATCGCGATGGCTTTGGAATAGTCGGCAATGGCGCGATCGTAGTCGTTTTTGCTGGCGTAGACGCGGCCACGATTGTTCAAGGCGCTCGCGTCGTCGGGATTGAGTTTGACGACCTGCGTATAATCGGCCAGTGCGCCATCGAAGTCGTCCCTGGACTCAAGCAGGGTGCCGCGGTTGGTGAGCGCCGCGGCGTCGTTTGGATCGAGCGCGATGGCGTTGGAATAATCGGCGATAGCACGGTCGAAATTCCTGCTGTAGGCATAGGCATTGCCGCGATTGGTGACGAAGCCTGCGAGATCCTTGCCGGCAAATTTTCCTGACTCAATGGCGCTGGTGCATGCGGCGATCTGCTCATCCCAGGGAATGTCAGGATCGCCGGTGCATCTTGCGTCCTTGAACATGTCGGCACGCGCCGGCGCGGTCATCGCCGCCAGAGCCAACATCACCGACAAAAACGTCATCGCGCCCGCGTATCCGGCCCGCCGCCGCGTGGACATCGCCGAATTCATTCGAGAAGCCCGTTTCGATTGCTCAAGACTGGATTTGTATTTGTCATCGAACCCGGGGCGGGAGGTTCAAAGGCAACGTAATACAAGGTGGTCCGGCGCCGCTTATGATTAATTGTATGCGTAACTGTTGGCGCCGTCACGGTTGGCGCGGACGGTCGCCGGTGGCCGCGATTCAAGATGCGGCACGACGACGATGCGGTCGATCTCGCCTCGCTTGAAGGCATGGAGGAACTGTTCGTAGTCCTTAAACGACACGCAGCCAAACGACTGACCGTTGGGACCGAGCATGTAGGGATGGGCGAGGATGCCGTCACGGCCGTACATATTGTTGTCGCCGACCGGAGTGAGGCGAATGGCCTCGACGCCGTGGAATAGTCCGTCGCGCAATGCGAGACCGTAGACATTCGGCGGCGTCGCGCCGCGATCCTTGATATTGACGTGGTGCGAATCGTCGATCCATTGACCCAAGCCAGAATGCGCTTCCATCCGGTCGCCGTTCGGCAGATAGACCACATGAGCTTCGATGTCATAGATCGCGGTGCGGCTGTCGACACTGGCGAGCAAAGGCTCAACGCTATGCGCGGCTTGCGGCGCAACGACCCTCTGCAAAGGACTGCCGGACGGAAGCGCAGGTTGCGGAGCAATGGAAGCGGTAATGTCCGGCTCGGCCGAATCTGACAGAGCACGAAGAATTTCACGCGCCGTCTGAATTTGCGGCGCGACGCGCGGACGCGGCGCCGGCAGCGGCGGCGTATTGCTTCGCTCGGGATTTGCGAATGCCGCGACACGTTGCGCGGCAACGATCTGTGGAGCTCGAAAGATGATCAGCTTCACGCTTTGCACGGGAGCGGGCGGGATCAGCGAACGGGCAGCGGTGGACAGTTCGATAGCGCCCGCAACGCCGCGATAGGTTTTTTCCAGCGCTGCCGTTTCCAGTTTCGTCAAGGCTGCTGTCCCGAGCGCGAACGGACGCTTGACCTTAAGATCGGAACCGCTGGTGTGGAGCCCGGCAATAACCCATGCTGCCGCAACAGCAACACAGCCGATCGTCGCGCCGACGGCAGCAATCGACCCGACGCCGACAAAGAATGTGCCAAAGACCGCCCGGCGAAATTCGCCGGGCGCAAAATCACGGCCGCGGAATGCCGTGACGTCAGCGACCGTCGCGGTCGAATACGTCATGATGCGCGTGACGCGAATGAATCTGTCTAGATCGAAGCCGCGGCTGGCGGCAGCGCGTGCCGCGCGCCAATCGGTGCCGATAGCTCACAGGAAATGGAACTTGTCTTACGCATAATCCCCACCCGCTTCACGTCCCCCGAAGCAACTACAATGCAGGGTCTAATCTTAAGCGGCTGTAAACGGCAGCATTAGGTCAAGCACAAGCAGCATTGATGGCATTCTTAGTCATGCAGCACGCGGCGTAGCGGTGATCGGTATGGCGAAACTATGGTTAACTTGCGGTCTGCGCCGCGACGCGGCGCGCGCCGCGCACGCCGTCCGCCAGCGCGCGGACGAGGTCGGTGACGGCAGCCACGGTTGTCGGCGTCGGCTTACCGTCGGGGCCGAGACTCTTGCGCACGGCGTCCACCAGCGCGGAACCTACGACAACGCCATCGGCGGCTTCCGCGATCGCACGTGCTTGTTCACCTGAGCGCACACCGAAACCGACGCAGACCGGAAGCTTGGTGTGCCGCTTGATGCGCGCGACGGCGGCCGCGACCTTGCCGGGGTCCGGCGCCGCGGCGCCGGTAATGCCGGTGATCGAGACGTAATAGACAAAGCCCGACGTATTGGTGAGCACCACCGGCAATCGCTTGTCGTCGGTGGTCGGCGTGGCAAGGCGAATGAAATTGAAACCTGCCTGCACCGCCGGCAGGCACAATTCGGAATCTTCTTCCGGCGGCAAGTCCACCACGATCAGCCCGTCGACGCCGGCTGCCTTGGCATCGGTCAGGAATTTCTCGACGCCGTAGATATAGAT
>DASQRX010000039.1:0-59739 GCA_035642635.1 Xanthobacteraceae bacterium | reverse complement strand
GCGGGAGTAATCCGGATGGATCCAAATATACCGGCACCACGAGCGTCACAGTCATATCCGACACCACCTACACAATCGTATGGAAAATCGGCGGTGCGACCTATGAGGGGTTCGGCATGCGTTTAAACGACTCGCTCGCGGCCACTTATATGATCGACGGCGAACCTGGCCTGGTCATTTACAAAGTCGATGGTGATGGTTTGATCGGCCCCTGGGCGATCCGCGGCCGTGACGGAGTGGGCACCAAGCACCTTCGGCCGCTGAGTTGATGGCCCGGCCGTCACCGTCATATGGACTTCGCGGTGAGGTGCCAGCAAATTGAACGACGAGAAATTCACGCTGATTTTGGATAGGGGCTTGCAATGAAGTTGTTCGCTGGTTTTATCGCAGTTGCAATCCTTGCGTGCTGCTCGCCCGCTGTCGCGGACGATATTCGATCTCTCGACCTGGACCTGTAAGAAATTCCAAACCGCCGACAAGGAGACGATCGAGATCATCCTGACCTGGCTCGATGGCTACTACAAAGACCAGGACGACCCGCCGGTGATCGAAACCGATGCATTCGTCGGAAACGCGAAAAAACTTGGTGAATATTGTTCCGCGCATCCCGATATCGGCCTGATCACCGCCGCGGACAAGCTGTTCTCCACCGACGACAAATGAGTCGCGACAAATAACCACGACAAATATCTGTCACACAAACAAACGCGGCAATTATGACGGTGGATTCGTCCCCCGCGCGACGCTGCGTTTGATGCGAATCGGCATCTCCTAGGGTAGGTTGCGCCCCAACATCGTTTGGGGCGCAGTCATGAACGTGCTGGTGTTTGCGTCACGCAAAGGCGGCTCGGGCAAAAGCACGCTCGCCGCTCACCTCGCCGCTAATGTCTATAAGCCGTCGCGGCGATGTCTTCTGGTCGATGACGATCCGCAAGGCTCACTGCGACTCTGGAACACGCTACGCTTCTACGATGCGCTGCCGCTCAAGACGGTGGAGCGCAATATTTCGGATGTGCTCAAGGCAGCCAAGCGCGACAAAGTCGAATGGGTATTCGTCGACACGCCGCCGAACGCGTCGCTCAGCGTCGCCGATGCCATTCAGTCGGCGACACTCCTGATCATTCCGTGCCGGCCAGGTATCTTCGATCTCGACGCAGTGCAGGAGACCATCGCCTTCGCGCGCGAGGTGCGCACGCCCTACGCCGTCGTTATCAATGGCGCACCGCCAAAGCGCGGCAATATTGAGTCTGCGGCGGTCACATCGGCCCGCGATTGCCTCGATAACCTGCATGTTCCGGTATGGGGCGGCCAAATATCGCAGCGAACGAATTATTCGCTGGCGCTCGCCGAAGGTGAAGGCGTCAAGGAATATGATGCTGGCGATAGTTCGGAAGACGAAATTGCGCGTCTGTGGATCGCGATCGAAAAATCGGTGAAAGCTATTCGTAACGCCCGCGACGGCGCAGGCATGCACAGCGTCGCAGCGTGAACGTGACCGCGAATTAACTCGACGCGTTGTTGAGCGCGTGCTTGGCTGCAGGCTCGCTTGAGCAAATACCACTAAATTGAGTTTGTTCCCGTACCCAAAAAATATTCCATGCCGCCCAACAACCAAGAAGACGGTAACCAGCGCGGGCCGCTTGTCGCTCTAGGCGTTGTCATAGTGCTTTTCGCGATTGGTTGGTTTTTGGCGCGCGAACTCTATGCCAACGGGAAATTAGAGGATTGTCTGATGTCCGGCCGCACCAATTGCGCACCTGTCGACACTGGGTCGCATTAGGGCATGATCCGGAAAAGCTTGCCCGCGGACTCGATCCGATGGGTGGGACCCGGTTTTCCAAAAAGATCATGCCCCCGCAAAATATGGGGTTGTGAATGCTGTGGATTCCGCCACGAGAGTTTCACGCCCTTGTCGCGGTCGTGCCACAGGCCACGGGCAGGATGCAAACAGGGTGCGGTGAGGGCGTCGTGGAGGATCGACGATGACTGTCCAACCCTACCTCTTTTCGACACGAGGTCCAGTGACCGAAAACTTCGGCCGACCAAAATGCCCGCGTTGCGGCAGCGTCTTGCTGGTCGCCGAGGAATCCCGGTTTAACGTCCGCGGCCGCATCGACCACGCCCGGTCGTGCGACGATTGCGGCCATGAATTTGTGACCTCGATCCGGCTGTTGCCGCGTTAGCGGGTCGCCGGCGGTAGCCGGTCCAAGCGAGGGCGTGCGTTCGGCAAGATTTGCGTATGCGTCTAAAATCTCCCGGGGTGGCGATTTACCGCTCTAGTTTACGTTGCGAAGGCGGGCAATAATTGTGGCCTTGCGGTGTTTGTGTCGATATTGGCTCAACACCGTCCTTGAGGAGAAGCACATGCGTCAAACATATGATCGCCGATCGGTACTAGGCTATTGCGTCGGAGGCGCCGCCGGCGCGGTTTTGCTGGCATCCGCCACGCCGTCCCGCGCGGCAACGATTAATTTCAAAGCGGCCATGAGTGGGGCAACTGAAGTGCCGCCAAACCAGACCACCGGCACCGGCACCGTCACCGCGACCTTCGATCCCGCGACCAAGGAATTGACATGGACGGGCAGCTTTTCCGGACTCACCGGTCCCGCCAACGCGGCCCATTTTCATGGACCGGCTGAACCGGGCAAAAACGCCGGCGTGGCGATTTGGATTTCCGAGAAGGGCAAGCCGCTTGAGAGCCCGTTCAAGGGCTCGGCCACGCTCACCGACGCGCAGGCGACCGATCTGCAGGCCGGTCTCATGTACGCCAATGTTCACACGACCACGAATCCTGGTGGCGAGTTGCGCGGCCAGCTTGTGAAAGCGTAACCGCCCTGGTTCGTTGCGTTGTTACCAGTTGCGGCAATTTCGGCTAGGAACATGGATGGCCCGCCGGTTCGATCAGGAGCCGGCGGATTCTGTGGGCTAGCGCGGTCAGTCATCGCTGGCTTACTGCATCGCGATATCGCGCTCGAGCGTGATCCGGAAAAGCTTGCCCGCGGACTTGATCCGATGGGTGGAAACCGGTTTCCCGCCTTCGCGAAGCCCGCTTCGGCGGGCGAAGGAAGGTCCGAAAAGATCATGCTCCGACGAAAAAGCTAGATCATGACCCGATTCAACTTGATCGGATCATGGTCTAGCCGCCCACCCCTCTTTGGTTTGCGCGGCATAATCGGTGAAGCGGCCCGGCGCAATGGCTTCGCGCGCGCCGGCCATGAGGTCCTGGTAGTAGTACAAGTTCACGATCGACAGCAGCGTGCCGCCCAGCACCTCACCGGCTTTGAACAGGTGATGCAAGTAGGCGCGGGAAAAATCGCGCGCCGCCGGACAGCGGCTCTGCGCGTCGAGCGGCCGCGGATCCTCGGCATATCGGGCATTTTTGATATTGATCGGCCCACAGCGCGTGAAGGCGAGGCCGTGGCGGCCGTTGCGTGTCGGCAAGACGCAATCGAACATATCGATGCCGCGGGCGACGGCGCCGAGAATATCCGACGGGGTGCCGACCCCCATCAGATAACGCGGCCGGTCGGCGGGCAGCACAGGTGCCGTGTCGCCGACGATTTTGAGCATGACGTCCTGCGTCTCGCCGACCGCTAGCCCCCCGATCGCATAGCCGTCGAACCCGATGCCGGTGAGCGTGCGCGCGCTCGCTTCGCGCAAGCCTTGATCGTCGCCGCCCTGCACGATGCCGAACAGCGCATGGCCCGGGAGAGCATGTTCGAAAGCGCGCTTGCAGCGCTCCGCCCAGCGCAGCGAAAGCTGCATCGCGCGCTCGATTTCGCCGCGCTCGGCCGGCAAGCCAACGAGCTCGTCGAGTTGCATGGCAATGTCAGAACCGAGCAGGATCTGCACCTCAATGGCGCGTTGCGGCGTCAGTTCGACCATCGCGCCGTCGATATGCGAGCGGAAAGTCACGCCCTCCTCCGC
Organism: Xanthobacteraceae bacterium; assembly: GCA_035642635.1. Taxonomy (GTDB): domain Bacteria; phylum Pseudomonadota; class Alphaproteobacteria; order Rhizobiales; family Xanthobacteraceae; genus BOG-931. The sequence goes on along the minus strand of DASQRX010000039.1, from coordinate 55,812 downwards.
CACTTTGCGCAAGGCCGAAAGCGACATCACCTGATAGCCGCCGGAATCGGTCAGGATCGGCAGCGGCCAGTTCATGAAGGTGTGCAGGCCGCCAAGCGCGGCGACGCGTTCGGCCGATGGCCGCAGCATCAGGTGATAGGTGTTACCGAGCATGATATCGGCGCCCGACGCGCGCACATCGTCATGATGCACGCCTTTGATCGCCGCCTGCGTGCCGACCGGCATGAAAGCCGGCGTCTGCACCACGCCGTGGGCCGTTGCGATCTCGCCGCTGCGCGCTGAGCCGTCGGTTGCGATCAGGCGGAAGGAAAAGGGCTGCATCAGCGCTTCAATCAACGGAACAAGAGGCAGGCGTCGCCATAGGAATAGAAGCGATAGCCTGTTTCGATTGCGTGCGCATAGGCGCGGCGCATGACATCGAGCCCGCAAAAGGCCGAAACCAGCATGAACAGCGTCGAGCGCGGCAGGTGGAAATTCGTCAGCATCACGTCGACGGAGCGGAACCGGTAGCCCGGCGTAATGAACAAAGCGGTCTCGCCGGAGAATGTCGTGAGCGAACCGTCCGCCGCCGCCGCGCTCTCGATCAGGCGCAGCGAGGTCGAGCCGACGGCGACGATGCGGCCGCCAGCGCGGCCCACCGCGTTCAAGGCCGCTGCCGTCTCGGCGCTGACGCTGCCCCACTCGGGATGCATTTTGTGATCGGACGTGTCGTCCGCTTTGACCGGAAGGAATGTACCGGCGCCGACATGGAGCGTCACGCGATGCAGGCCGATGCCGTGCTCGCGCAGCGCTTCAACCATCGGCGGAGTAAAATGCAGCCCCGCCGTCGGCGCCGCCACCGATCCTTCCTCCTCCGCAAACATAGTCTGGTAGTCGCTGCGGTCCTGTTCGTCGACGTCTCGCCGGCCGGCGATGTACGGCGGCAACGGCATGTCGCCGCGCTCGGCCAGCGCCTGATCGAGCACCGCGCCATGGAACGCAAAGGCAAGCGTCACCTCGCCGCCCTCCCCGCCTCCGCCCTTGTGCTCGACGGTGGCGTCGAGCTGGTCGAGGAAACACACGCGGCCTTCGGCGCCAAAGCGCACGACATCGCCGACGGCGAGCCGCTTCGCCGGCTTGACCAAAGCCTGCCAGCGCGCGCCGTCGAGGCGCTTGATCAGCGTCGCCGAGATCGTTGGCTCATGCTCGCCGCGGCCAATCCGGCGGCCGTGCAGATATGCTGGTAAGACCTTGGTGTCATTGACGACAATGGCGTCGCCGCGCCGGAACAGCGCCGGCAGATCGCGCACGGCGCGATCCTCCAATGCCGCACCGGGGCGCACCACCAAGAGCTTTGCGGCGTCCCGCGGCGAAACCGGCCGCAGCGCGATGCGGTCTTCGGGGAGCGTGAAATTGAACATATCCGTGCGCATTTGCTGGCTTGGCTAACTCAGCGAGGCGGGTTTCCACCCGGGGCGGAAGTGCATTACAACGCGCATATCGCAACCTTTGGCGCGGCAATCAACGTGTCTGCGAGTTTGGTCAACCAAGTCGCGGTCATCCAGGTGAAACGCGGCATTGGCGACGTCATCTGGCATTTGCCGTTTATCCAGGCCATCGCCGCGGCCTCGCCAGGCGGTCAAGTCGCGTTTCTCGCCCCACCGTCGAGTTGCGCCGAGCAATTGCTCGCCGCCGACCCTCGCGTCGCCGAGACGATCTATTTCGACCACGACGGCGCTGAACTCAAACGCGCGGCCAATCTGGTCAAGCTCGCGGCGCTCTTGCGCTGGCGGCGCTTCGGCAAAGTGTGGATTCTCGACCGCACGCTGCGGCCGGCGCTCGCGGCGTGGCTTGCCGGAATCCCTGCGCGCATCGGGCTTGGTCTTGGCGCGCAAAAACTCCTCATCACCAATCCGGGCCTCGATCAAAGCCATTTCCGCGATCAGCCGGTGGACTGGCTGGTGGCACTGATGGCCGCCATGAAAGTGCCGTTGGCCTCGACCGAACCCAACCTGCGCCTGCCGCCGCAAACGTTTGCGGCGATCGGGGAAAAATTCGCGAATTCACCCCGGCCCTGGATTGCGCTCGGACTTGGCGCATCGCATCCCGACAAGGACTGGCCCGACACCCATTGGGCGGAATTCCTCGCCGGTCTGCGCCAGCGCAGCCAAGGCACGATATTTCTGGTCGGCGGCAGCGCGAACGGCGTGCGCGCGCAGAGCTTTATCGCGCAGAGTTCCGGTACGCCGACCGTCAATGCTTGTGATCTCGGTTTAATTGATGCGGCGGCTTTGCTGCGTCACGCCGATCTTTTCGTCGGCCCGAGTTCGGCGCCGATCAATCTCGCGGTCGCCGGCGGCACGCAAGCCTTCGGATTGTTTGGCTCGACGCCGGTCTTGAAATACTCCAAACGCATCCACGCCATCGTGCCGCCGGGCGGATCGTCGCCGGACGGCATGCAGCGGATTTTGCCGGCGCAGGCGCTCGAAGCGATCGCGCCCTTACTCGCGATCGGGAAGGCGCGAACGTAGTTGCGGAGCCGGCACAGACGTCTTCACTATTTGACGTCGGCGGCGACCTGCATTTTGAGGATCTTGTCGGGATTGCGCGGCGGTTCGCCGCGCTTGAGCTTGTCGACGACGTCCATCCCGCTCACCACCTCGCCGACCACGGTGTATTGGCCGTTGAGGAATGAACCCTCATCGAACATGATGAAGAACTGACTGTTGGCCGAATGCGGATTGCCGGTCCGCGCCATGCCGACTGTGCCGCGGACATAGGGTACGTCGGAGAACTCGGACTTCAAGTCGGGATATTGCGACCCGCCCGTACCATTGCCGAATTCGCCGTCGCCGGTTTGCGCCATGAACCCTTCGATGACGCGGTGAAACGGCACATCGTCGTAAAATTGTTCACGGGCGAGAAGCTTCAATCGTTCGGCGTGTCCAGGCGCGACATCGTTGCGCAATTTGACCACGATCCGACCGGGCGTCGTGTCGATCACCAGCGCGTTCTCGGGATCGACACCGGACGGCAGGGCGGCGGCATCGGTTTTATGGTCGGCCATGGCGTTCGTTCCTCTCTCGTCGCACCGCGGTCCGTAGAAACTACGGCGCGATCGTCGCTGATTTGATGTAGTCGAGTTTCGGGAATGCTGTCGTCAGATAGGCATTGCCTTCGCGCTGAACGCGGCTTTGGTCGGGTCCCCCGCCTGACGGCGCACCTTCGCCATAGCCGCTGTACAGCGCGTCGACGACGTTCATGCCGGATATGACCTGACCAAAGGGCGCGAAACCCTGCCTGTCGAGCGAAGAATTGTCGGCGAAATTGATGAAAACCTGGGTGGTGCGCGTGTTCGGTCCGGCCGTTGCGAATGTGATCAGGCCCCGCGCATTGCTCTGTTTGACCGGATCATCGTTGATGCGCGCGCCGCGCCATTGCGCGGAAATCGCCGGATCCGCATTGATGCCGAATTGCACCATGAAGCCCGAGACCACGCGAAAGAAGCGCCCGTTGTCGAAGAACCCGTTTTTCACCAGGTTATAGAACCTGTCCGCGCCAAGCGGCGCCCAATCGCGGTGAACTTCGACGACGAACGGCCCCTTGCTGGTGTCGAATTTGACCTTGTAGATCGCTGGAGCTTGTTCGTGGAGCGCCGCCGGATTGGCGAGACCCCCGGCACCCTGGCCAAAGGCGGGAACCGCGATCAAAAGTCCAAGCAGAATCGCAGCGAAGCGGATCATGTTGTCTCCGGCAGTTTCGATAACGTCTTCGGGTGTTTTCAGCTTTTGATGAATCTAACTCTTGGCGAATTTTTTCTTCAGGTGCGCCGCGACTTGAGGCGGGACAAAAGCCGAGACGTCGCCCCCCATCGCGGCAATCTGGCGGACCAAAGTGGCGGTGATCGGGCGGACCGCAGGTGAAGCCGGCAGGAACACGGTCTGCACGCCAGGCGCCATGGCACCGTTCATGCCGGCCATTTGCATTTCGTAATCGAAATCCGCTGCATCGCGCAGCCCGCGGATGAGGATGGTGGCCTTCTCCCGTTGTGCCGCCGAGACGACCAGATCGGCGAAGGTCACGCAGGCGATCTCGCAACCCGCTTTGCTGGCAAGCGGCGCGCATATCTCTTGCAGCATCGCCACCCGCTCCTCGGCGGAAAACAGCGGCGTCTTGCCCGGATGCGCGCCGATCGCCAGCACCAGCCGGTCGGCAAGGCGCACGGCGCTCGCGACCACGTCGAGATGGCCATTGGTGATGGGATCGAACGATCCGGCGAACAGTGCGGTACGCGGTGTGATTGAGGCCATCGGAGAGCAATCGTGAACTTGGTGTTGGCGGTCTAGCCCGCGGCCCGTTCGGCCGCAAGCAGGCAACGGCAAGCAATATTGCAGTTGAGTCTCTTGCGATTTGACCGGCCGAAACTGGGCTGCGCGCGACGGATGCAGCGCCTCCCTGTTGGAGCACGTAAAATGAGCACATTATATCAATGGTTTGCGCCAGTCGCCCGAACTGTGATCAGCATCACCGATGCTTTGCTGCGACGCGCGCCAAGTCCACATTGCAGCACGTGGCGGCCGAATTGAAGGCGGCCGCTTTCAGTGACGAGGCGGTCAACCTCGCCGTGCCCTGCAAATGATGCTGAGCATGGAAGGTGTGCCGTGTCGGCCGAAATAGCGATTGTGCTCGCTTTTCACAGGCTGGAACTGTCTTTTTTTATAGCGTCGATCTGAAAGGCAATTAATTCTTACCGGTGCAGAACGAAAAACGCCCGGGAGGATCCTGATCATGGCATCGGCGAAGGAGTTTCGAGAATATGCAGACGATTGTCTGCATTGGGCAAAAACCGTTAGCAGCGATCGCGACCGCGCGATCTTCCTAGATATGGCGAGGAATTGGCGCGAGGCGGCGCGCAGAGCCGAGACGCGTCGGGCGTCAGGACCGCGCGACCGCGCGCCGCAGCGGTGGCCGGTGTCGAAGCGCGTCAACAGTTTGCGCGCGCCTGATGACGACCAGTCGCTGATTGATAAGATTCAGCTGTAAGTGCGAATGTTCGCTCGATAGACGTCGGTAAACGATTGGTTAATCCATTGCACAGCATTATTGCATCAACTGCGGTCCTGAATAGGAGACGCAATGCTGTCGGAACAATACAGGCGTGAGGACGACGATCTTCCGATTTCGGATGAATTGTTTGCAGATATATACAGCGCCAGAACGCTTGACTTGCCTACTCTGGTGGCAAGCGTGTCGCCGGATGTAAGAGCGCTACTCGCGCTGTACTGCTATCGCCGCAGCCACCTTTACGAGATTGGGCTAACAATTGCTGCGACCTGCGATGAAGACGACTTACTTCATTCCGGTGGCAGAGCCGGTGCCGACCTGTTCCAAAAATCCAGACAATCACCAGTGCGCGCGGTAATCGCGTCCCACTACACTAACAGGCGCAAGGTCACGCTTTCCACGGGACACCTAAGAGAAATGCCAGCCCTCGAATAATCGGCGCACTGCATAGCCGATCGGCATTTTTTCAATGTCCGCTTTGCCCCCGAAAGTGGACATCAATCGGACATCGAGCCATGTCCGCTAAGTGCCAATTGAGCGTGCCAAGTCCCGATACCAAGGCGGCGGCGTGCGCCTGTCCTTCAGACGCCTACAGACAAGTGGTAGAAATAGATTAGTTCAACACACCTTCCGCCTTTGTTTTATCTCGGGCATGATCTTCCCCAACAGACCGGTTTGACACTGATCGAGCCGGCGCCGTCTCCATCGGGAGGAAATCATGACGACCGGATCGATCGTCCGCCGTTACGCACTGCCGATCACAATCGCCGCTTTATGCTTTTCCGCCGCGACGGCGCAAAACGCTCCTGAAACAGCCTATCCGAGCCGCGCCATCCGGCTGATCGTGCCGTACACACCCGGAGGCCCTTCGGACGTGATGGGCCGCCTGATGGCTCAGTCCTTGTCCGTGTCGTTCGGCCAGCAAGTTTATGTCGACAACCGCCCCGGCGCGGGTTCGACGCTCGGCGGCAAATTGGTGGCAAGCGCTGATCCTGACGGCTACACGTTGCTCGTCGCCACTGCGGCCACGCTTGCGATCGGACCGGCGCTCTATCCGGATGCTGGGCTTGATCCGAAAGTATTTGTGCCGGTCGCGGCATTCGCCACGGTGCCGTTTGTGATGATTGCGGGACCGAAGACACCCCCGGGCACCGTGGCCGACGTGATCGCTTTTGCCAGGGCGCATCCGGGCAAGCTCACGATCGGCGTCCCCAACGGCGCGCCGCCGCACATGCTGGCGGCGTGGTTCAAGTACCTGACCTCAACCGACATCGTGATCGTGACCTATAAAGGCGCGTCGGGCGATCTGGCCGATCTCATCGGCGGCCAGATCGATCTTGCGATCGAAACCACCTCGGTGGTGCTGCCGCATCTGTCGGACGGTTCGCTGCGCGCACTTGCCACCGCTACGCCGGCGCGGCTTCCGGAGACACCGAACGTGCCGACTATGATCCAAAGTGGCGTAGAGGGTTTCGTCGCGACGTCGTGGACCGGCCTAGTCGCCCCACCCGGTACGCCCCAATCGGTTGTGGACAAGCTCAACGCCGCCATCAATGCCGGACTGAACGCCGCCGATTTGCAAGCAAAGTTGAAGATGCTCGGGGCTCAAGGCAGGCCGGGCACGCCCGCGGACTTTGCCAAGTTCACGGCCACCGAAGTGCCGAAATGGACCGCCATGGCTAAACTGTCCGGTGCCGTTGGCAACTAGGTCAGGGGTGACTCTCTATTCGCCGCTGACTTTTCGCTCGATGCCAACGGCCCTCAATGGCGCTCAATGGCCCTCAAGCCCGAGCGATTTCACGAGCGGCGACCATCGCGCGAGCTCGGTCTTCATCGTCTGGGTGAAATCCTCCGGCGTGCCACCAAGCGGATCGACCGACACTTTGGCGAGCGCGCCGCTGAATTCAGGCGTCTTGAGACCCTGATTGATCGCCGTGTTGAGTTTGCCAATGATCGGCTGCGGCGTATGCGCGGGCGCCAAGAGACCGGTCCAAGCGACGGTGACAAAATTTGGATAGCCGCTCTCGATCATTGTCGGAACGTCCGGCAATTGCGGGATCCGTTTGGTCGAAGTGACGGCAAGCGCGCGCAGCTTGCCGGCCTGAATCAAAGGCAACAGCACACTCGTGCTCTCGAAGGTCATCTGCACGTTTCCGGCCATGAGGTCGGTGATCGAGGGGCCGCCGCCCTTATAGGGCACGTGCACGATGTCGATCCCGGCGCGCGCTTTGAACAATTCGCCGATCAGATGCGGAAGCACGCCGATGCCGCCGGAGGAGAAATTCACTTTGCCCGGATTGGCCTTCGCATAGGCGACCAATTCCTGCACCGTGGTGGCCGGAACCGAGGGGTTGACCACCAGAATGCTGGACGTCGCGCCGACGAGCGCAATCGGGTCAAAGCTCTTCAGCGGATCGTAGCCGGCGTCGGGATGCAGAAGCGGCGCGATGATGAGACCGCTCGCGGCCGAGAACAGCAGCGTGTAGCCGTCCGGCGTCGCTTCCGCCGCGTCCTTGGAGCCGATCGTGTTGCCGGCGCCGGCACGGTTTTCGACGACGAAAGCCTGCCCCAATGCCGTCTGCAAATAATTCGCGGTGAGACGGCCGACGACATCGACCGGACCGCCCGGCGGCGTCGGCACGATGAATTTGACGGGTCGGTTTGGATAGTCCTGGGCGTGGGCAGGTCCCGGCGTGGCCAAGATCGAAGCCAAAACGCAACCCCAAACCCAGCCGACTGCCAATATCCTTGCCGCAAACCGCAAAGCGCCCACCGCAAACATGACGTTCCCCTTTGGATCATTCTTCTTAACAGCCCAGCCTAATCTACCAGGACCATTGATATTTTCGCCACCATCCGCCGCCTGGACCCCTACTCTACCGACAATCTGCGGTCGTGGAGATGTCATTGAAATTCTACCCCTGGTTTAACCCATACGTAATTTCCCTCACATAGCTTACGGACCGCGGATCGACTGCACCGCGAAGAACTTTGGAATACGCAACTGGGTGTCGCCGGCACCATCGGGAGATTTTTCCGCAACGAAAATGCGGCGACGGCCATCGAATACGGCCTGATCGCACCGGGTATCTCGGTCGCGATCATCGTGGTCGTTCTGGGCCTTGAACAAACCTGAACACGACCTTCAGCACCGTATCAACCGCGATTAAATAATCTGCGTCTAAATGAGTTGAGCACCGTCCACTGAGCGAGGGAGCGCTAAGGAGCGCTCCCTTTTTCACGCTCGATCCTCAAAGCTTCACGTGCGCGCACTGTGCGCAGGCTCAGGCTGACCCGCTTGATGACCTGTGCTATGCGGTTGCTGGGAACGCCTGCCGCCGGTCGCAATTCTTGCGTTGCCAATAAAAATGTAATGGTATCAAGACTATAGATGATCACTCTCATCGACAATTACGACAGCTTCACTTTCAACCTCGTCCACTATTTCGGTGAACTAGGGGTGGATGTCGTCGTGCACCGGAACGACAAGGTGACGAGCCGCGCCGTCATGGCCGCCGATCCCGACGCCATCGTCCTGTCGCCCGGGCCGTGCACGCCCAAAGAGGCCGGCATCTGTCTCGACCTCGTCGCGCAAGCCGCGCCGACCATTCCGATCCTCGGCGTCTGTCTCGGCCATCAGGCGATCGGCGACGCCTTCGGCGGCAACGTCGTCCGCGCGCCGGTCTTGGTGCATGGCAAGCTGTCCAACATCCGTCACCAAGGCCAGGGAATTTTCCGCGGCATCAACGGCCCGTTCAAGGCGACGCGCTACCATTCGCTGGTCGTCGAGCGCTCTAGTTTGCCGCGCGAGCTGACGATTACCGCCGACACCGACGACGGCCTCATCATGGGCCTCGCGCACACCAAACTGCCGGTGCACGGCGTGCAATTCCATCCCGAAAGCATTGCGTCGGATCACGGTCACCTGATGCTGAAAAACTTCCTCGACATCGCGGCAGTCTGGAATGCATCGACCGGGCGGCGGAGCGTGTCACATCCGGCGTCGCCGCAGACTCCCCATTTTGCGCGCGCGCTCGTTGATTAAGGACCACACCGTGACCGTCGAGTTCAAAGGCCTTCTTGGCAAAGTCGCGACCGGCGCCGCGCTGACCCGCGAGGAGGCGGCCGGCGCTTTCGAGCAGATGATGTCGGGCGAAGCGACGCCGTCGCAAATGGGCGCGCTGCTCATGGCGCTTAGGGTGCGTGGCGAGACGGTGGAAGAAATCACCGGCGCCGTCACGACGATGCGCGCCAAAATGCTGCGCGTGACGGCGCCGGCGGATGCCATCGACGTGGTCGGCACCGGCGGCGACGCCTCGGGCTCGTACAACATTTCGACCTGCGCGGCGTTGATCGTCGCCGGCGCCGGCGTTCCGGTCGCCAAGCACGGCAATCGCGCTTTATCGTCGCGCTGTGGCGCGGCCGACGTGCTGGCGGCGCTCGGCGTCAATATCGATCTCAACCCCGAGCAGATCGGCCATTGCATCCGCGAGGCCGGGATCGGCTTCATGTTCGCGCCGGCGCATCATCCGGCGATGAAAAACGTCGGCGCGACCCGTGCCGAGCTCGGCACCCGCACGATCTTCAATCTGCTCGGGCCGCTGTCCAATCCGGCGGGGGTGCGCAAGCAAATGGTGGGCGTATTTTCAAAGCATTGGACCAAACCCTTGGCGCAAGTTCTCAAGATTCTCGGCGCCGACAGTGTGTGGGTGGTGCATGGATCTGACGGCCTCGACGAAATCACCACTTCGGGGCCGACCAGCGTGGCGGCACTGGAAGCTGGCGTTGTCCGCAGCTTCGAGATTTCGCCCGAAGAGGTCGGCTTGCCGAAGGTCAAGCCGGAAGCGCTGCGCGGCGGCGACGCCGCCGCGAATGCCGCCGCGCTTGAGGACGTGCTCGAGGGCAAGAAGACACCGTATCGCGACGTCGCGCTGTTTAATGCGGCGGCCGCGCTGGTCGTCGCCGGCAAGGCAAAGAATCTGAAAGCCGGCCTCGACCTCGCCGCGCAATCGGTTGATTCTGGCGAAGCCGAAGGCCGGCTCGACCGCCTGATCGTGGTCTCGAACGATGGCTGATATTTTGGAAAAGATCGCCACTTATAAGCGCGACGAGATCGCCGCGGCCAAGCGCGATCGCCCCCTCGCTCTCCTCGAACGGGACGCCATGGCTGCGAGTGCGCCGCGCGGCTTTGCCAAGGCCGTCGAGCGCCGCCTTGCTGCCGGCGATTATGCGCTCATCGCCGAGATCAAGAAGGCGAGCCCATCGAAGGGGTTGATCCGCGAGGATTTCGATTCCGTAGCGCTGGCAAAGGCCTATCAATCCGGCGGCGCAACCTGCCTTTCGGTTCTGACCGACGCGCCATCGTTCCAAGGCAAGCTCGATTTTCTGCGCCAAGCCCGCGCCGCGGTCGCCTTGCCGGCGCTCCGCAAGGACTTCATGTACGACACCTATCAGGTGACGGAGGCGCGCGCTTACGGCGCCGATTGCATCCTCATCATCATGGCCGCGGTCGACGACGCGTGCGCCGCAGAGCTCGAATCCGCCGCCACAGCGCTCGGCATGGACGCACTCGTCGAAGTGCACGATGAAAAGGAATTGGAGCGCGCCACTCGCTTGAGATCAAAGCTCATCGGCATCAACAACCGGAACCTCAAAACCTTCGAGACCACGCTCGCCACCTCTGAGCGGCTGGCGCGGCTGGTGCCGTCCGATCGCATCATCGTCGGCGAGAGCGGGATCTTTGCACCGGACGATCTGGCGCGGCTCGCCAAAGTCAAGATTTCGACGTTCCTGGTCGGCGAAAGCCTGATGCGGCAGGGCGATGTCACCGCTGCGACCCGCGCGTTGCTCACGCGCAATGCCCCCACCCTTTCCTCCCCCGCTTGCGGGGGAGGAAAGGTGGGGGCGTCCCGATAGCGCCTGTGCCAGGCCGCGCCAAGAAACTCAGCCATCTGCGCGGCAGCGGCGAAGCCCGCATGGTCGACGTGTCGGACAAGCCCACGACCGAGCGGGTTGCGGTGGCCGAAGGCTGCGTGATCATGCAGCCGAAGACGCTCGCCATTGTCAGGACGGGCGACGCGAAAAAGGGCGACGTGCTGGGCACAGCCCGCTTGGCCGGCATCATGGCCGCCAAGCGCACGCATGAATTGATCCCGCTATGCCATCCGCTGCCGATTGCCAAAGTCGAGGTCGATGTCGTCCCCGATGTCAAACTGCCGGGCATCAAAGTCACGGCGCGCGTCAAAGTCGCGGGCCAGACCGGCGTCGAAATGGAAGCGCTGACCGCCGTTTCGGTCGCCTGCCTCACCATCTATGACATGGTCAAAGCGGTCGATCGCGGCATGCGCATCGAGGGCATCAGGCTGATCGAAAAGCGCGGCGGCCGATCGGGACATTATCGCGTAGCGGAGTGACAGGTTTGATCTCGGTGAAAGAAGCGCTCGATCACGTGCTGGCGCACGCCGTGGCATTGTCCGCCGAAGACATTCCGCTCGCCGATGCCGACGGCCGCGTCTTGGCCAGGGATATCAAAGCGCGCCGCACTCAGCCTCCGGCGGATCTTTCCGCGATGGACGGCTACGCGGTGCGCGCAAGCGACGTCGCGACGGCGCCGGTGCGCCTGAAAATCATCGGCGAAGTCGCGGCCGGCCGGCCCTTCGCCAACACGGTCGGTCCAGGCGAAGCCGCGCGCATTTTCACCGGCGGCGTGCTGCCCGACGGCGCCGACACGGTGGTGGTGCAAGAGCAAACCGCCCGCGACGGCGACAGTGTCGAAATTCAGAAACCGTCGGCCAAAGGCCGCAACGTGCGTCAGCAAGGCTTGGATTTTCGTCTCGGCGAAATGGCTTTCACCGCGGGCCATCAGCTGCGCGCGCGCGACCTCCAGCTCGCCGCTGGCATGAACCATCCGCGATTGCCGGTCTATCGCCGGCCCAAAGTCGTACTGTTTGCGACCGGCGATGAACTGGTGCCGCCGGGCGTCGAACCGGGCCCGGGACAAATCGTCTATTCGAATGGCTTTGCGCTCGCAGCGCTCGCGCGCGAAGAAGGCGCCAACGTCATCGAACTCGGCGTCGTCGGCGACCGTCTCGACGAAACCATCGCTGCGGTTCGCCAGGCACGCGGGCTTGCTGCCGACATTCTGGTGACGACCGGCGGCGCCTCGGTCGGCGAGTACGATCTGGTGCAGACGGCGTTCACCGCCGAAGGCATGGAGCTGTCGTTCTGGAAGATCGCGATGCGGCCCGGCCGCCCGCTGCTGCACGGCAGGCTCGGCGCGATGCACGTGCTCGGGCTCCCCGGCAATCCGGTTTCGTCCTATGTATGCGCGTTCCTGTTCCTGGTGCCGCTGATCCGCCGCATGAGCGGGAGGAGCGATCTCACTGCGCCAACCGAATCGGCTTTGCTCGGCTGTAACCTGCCGGCCAACGATGAACGCGCCGATTATCTTCGTGCAACGCTCGAAGCGGGATCCGAGGGACCCGTCGCCACGCCCTTTCCGATCCAGGACAGTTCCATGATGGTGCCGCTGGCCAAAGCCGATTGTCTCGTCATCCGAGAGCCTTACGAGCCCGCAGCGATTGCCGGCAGCCGCTGCCGCATCGTTAAGTTCGAGCGTTAATCGGCCGTTGGCCGAAGCAGCTGCTTTCTTCACTCCAAATTAAATGGTTGCGGAACACATATGGAACGGATAGTGTCCGTTCATGATTTGTTTCAGCCGCAAGTGATCCGTATCCTGAGCTTGCCGCGAAAGTGCCGATAAGGGGGAGAGAGCGCCGATGTTGACTCGCAAGCAGGCTGAGCTCTTGCGGTTTATCCATGAGCGTCTCAAGGAGGCCGGAGTTCCTCCCTCCTTCGACGAGATGAAGGACGCGCTCGACCTGCGCTCCAAGTCGGGCATTCATCGCCTCATAACCGCGCTCGAGGAGCGCGGCTTCATCCGCCGCCTGCCGAACCGGGCGCGCGCCATCGAAGTCATCAAGCTGCCAGACTCGGTGGCGTACGGCGTCGCCGCCGCCCGCGCCCGCGGCTTCACCCCGAGCGTCATCGAGGGCAATTTGGGCCGGGTGCGGACCGCTTCGGAGGACGAAGGCGGCCGTCCGGTCGCTGTCCCGGTCATGGGCCGCATCGCTGCGGGCACCCCGATCGAGGCGATCCAGACGCGCAGCCACACCATCAATGTGCCGCCCGATCTTCTCACCTCCGGCGAGCATTTCGCGCTCGAAGTCCGCGGCGACTCGATGATCGAAGCCGGCATCCTCGACGGCGACATGGCGCTCCTTAAACGCACCGATGCCGCCGACACCGGCGATATCGTCGTCGCCTTGATCGACGATGAGGAGGCAACGCTCAAACGCTTCCGCCGCCGCGGCGCTTCGATTGCGCTCGAGCCGGCCAATACGGCCTACGAAGTCCGTATCCTGCCGCCCAACCGGGTGCGCATTCAGGGCAAATTGGTCGGGCTGTTCCGCCGGTACTAAAGCCTATTATTTCCGGAATTTGGGTTGCAGAAAAATAGTTAGATTGGAGAAATTTAATCGTGCGGCCGTAAATGCCGGCCACGCGATTGCTCCGGCATGAATTTATTCTATGGTGCGCGACCATTTCGGGAGTCTCCAATGACCCGTTACGCTGGGCAGCGACAGCCACGGACAATCACTGTTTTGATGGCATTGATCGCGTTCGGCGGTGCCGCCGATTCTGCGTGGGCCCAATTAGCGCCCCCGGTCAAGCAAGCGCAGCCGCTCAGGCAAGCGGCCCCGGTCAAGCAAGCGGCGCCGGCTATGCCCGCCGCCCCGAGCGCGGCGACGCCTGCGCCTGCGGACCCCATCGTCGCCGAGATCACCGGATTTCGATCGGCCCGTTTCGGCATGACCGAACTCCAGGTGCGCGAGGCCATAGCGCGGGATTTCAGCTTAGGGACCGACGCGGTTCAGTCGCAAGAGAACAAAGCCGAGCAGACTAACGTCTTGATCATACATGCACCGGATGTGCTGCCGGGCGGCGGAATGGCCAGCGTCTCTTATGTGTTCGGCTTCAAGTCGAAGATGCTGATCCAGGTCGGCCTGTCGTGGTCGAAGGCAACCGACGCCAAGATGACGCCGGAGCAGTTATTTTCCGACGCCAATGTATTGCAATCGCATTTCATCAGCGCCGGCTACAAACCGGACACGGTCGCGACCAACATGCCGATCAACGGCGGCATTCTCATGTTCCGCGGCAGCGATGCGCAACAGCGCACGACGATGTTGATCCTGCAGGGCGCCTCCAGCCAAGGCGAGAACAATCAACGCCAAATGACGCCGACGGCTCTGCTCCTGTTCTACGTCGCCGACGCCAAGACGCCTGACGTCTACCGGCTAGCGCCGGGTTCATTCTGACGCCGACCGTCCGAGGTCGGTATCGCTTCGCCTACCGTTCGCTGGAAGGGCGATATTCGACCTATCTCGCCAGCCGCGACGCCGTCATCCGCCGCGTCGACGGTGGCAATCAGGGCACCTTCTACCGCGTCGAGGTCGGCCCGATGTCGGGGGACGGAGCCGACGCGTTATGCGGCCATATCAAAGGCGGCGGCGGGCAATGCGTCCCGCGCTACGAATAGGCGATCTGAGTTCATTGGTTCAGCCGTGAGCCCGCCGGCGCACCGGCTTTGACGCACCGCTGCCGGTTTTGGCCGGAAACAGCTGCACGGCTTCGCGGCTGGCGGCGGCGCCGCCGCCGTCGATGCGGAAGATGCCGACCTGAGCCGCCATGGCCGCCGCCTGGGTCTCAAGCGTCTTGGCGGCTGCGGCGCTCTCTTCGACCAGTGCCGAGTTCTGCTGGTTGGCCTCGTCGATCTGCGACAGCGCATTGTTGATTTGCGCCAATCCGCCCGCCTGCTCGCTGCTGGCCCGGGCAATATCGGCGACGACTTCGGCGGCCTGCTTGATCGAGGCAACCACCTCATCGAGCGCCGAGCCGGCTTGATTGGCGAGCGCGACGCCCTCTTGCACTTCGCCTGAACTGTTGGTGATCAGCGTCTTGATGTCCTTTGCGGCTTGCGAGGAACGCTGCGCGAGGCTTCGAACTTCGGCGGCCACCACCGCAAAACCGCGACCGACATCGCCGGCGCGCGCCGCTTCGACCGCGGCATTGAGCGCAAGCAGATTGGTCTGCCGGGCAATTTCGTCGATCACGACGATGATGTCGGAAATCTTGCGCGAGGATTCCTCGATATGCGACATCGATTTGATAGTGTTTCTGACCACTTCGCTGCCGCGATTGGCGACATCCCGGGTCTCCGCCGTGATCTTGTTGGCGTTCTGGGCGTTTTCGGCGTTCTGCATCACGTTGGTTGAAATCTCGTCCATCGAGGACGAGGTCTTCTCCAGCACGGCGGATTGCTCCTCCACGCGCTGTGAAAGATCCCTGGTGCCGCCCGAGATTTCGCTCGATGCACCGGCGACTTGGCGTGCCACTTCGACGATGGCCTGAATAGTGTCCTGCAGCCGCTCGGCCGCGAGATTGAAATCTTGCCTGATCTGCTCGTAAGCGCCGGCAAAGACTTCATTGATGCGGTAGGTGAGATTGCCATCGGCAAGCGATTTGAGGCCGTCGGCGATCGCGCCGACGACGCGCGCCTGCTCCTCGGCTACTTCGGCGCGCTCCGCTTCGGACTTCGCGTGCGCCGCGCTTTCGATGCGCCACTGCTCGTCGGCCTGCTGGCGCTGCAGCTCCAGCTGCTGCTGCTGCTCGATCCGACCCTTCTCCAGGGCGGCATTGCGAAGCGCCATAACCGCCTGGCCGATTTGGCCGATCTCGTCGTGCCGATCGGCGCCGGGCACATCGAGATCCAGACTGCCGCCGGCGATCTGCATCAAGCAATCGCGCAAGGCGTAGAGCGGACGCATGAGACTCGTGGTGACGAAGAAGAAACCTGCCGCCAATGCGATGACTGCAATACTGGCGAGGCTGAACAGAATCGTCTCGTTGAGCGCATTGATGCGCTTGGCTTCTAGCCCGGTGCTGGTGGTGTGCGCGGCATAGGCTTTATCTTGCCGCGTTCGGATTCGATGAGGTCTTGTTGCCATAATTCCGCGTTGGCATCGATACCGTCGAGATCTTGCAAGAGCTTCTTCGCGAACGGTTCTGCGGTCTTCCAGTCGGGCGACATGTAAATGCCGCGCGACTCCATCACCGCCGCATAGACGAGGCCGTTGATGCGCTCGAGATATTCGACGCCGTGCCACGCGCTGTCGCGTGCGGCTCCGGCCCGTTTGCTCGCCGATAAATTGTAGGAATTAAGCGCGACGCCGACGATCGGAACGAGCCCGAGGAGCCCGATCACCACGAGCAGTTTGGACTTGAGAGAGAATCGCATTCGAACACTTGTCCGTTCGGCCAGCCTGATGGCACGGTGAATTTCGGCATTGCGGCACTTCATGCGATTGCAAGTTCATCCAGGACCGCGACGGGAGCCCTCAGGCCGTCGGTCAACTGGGTACTTTCGATATTCCAACTTAGTGTTTGTGCGTTATTCGGGTTAAGCTTTCGTTTTCACGCTCGGCGATTGCCTAATTCCGGGGCAAAGCGGGCCGCCCTTCAACCGCGTGAGTTCGCGTTTACTGGTCCGCCTCGACATCCTCAGGCTGCGGCGTCACGTCGCGCGGCGGCGTTCGGGCGACTGCCGCAGCAGACGCGTCGTCGCCCTGTGGCGCGACATTTACGTGCCGCGGCACGGGCGCCGGCGACCACGGCCGGTCAAAATTGGCGGCGCGCATCGGCTCGATCACAAAGCCCGAAGCGGTCCGGCGCAGCGCCAGCCCTCCCTGCGCGCCACAGGTCGGACGAGGATTCGACATTAACCGACAAAATTCAGCTTTAGGAACGAACATTCCTTCGGCGAAAGCGTTGACTCCACGGCGCTTCCGGTCCCACCCCGTCCGGTCGCGTCTGCCTAGAAGGCCGGCTCGGGCGGCACCCCATCCCCCGACAGTGCGCCGCCCAGCCTAGAAGCCGAACTTGAGGCAACGAACTCCGAACAACCCCAAGCATTCCCTGCTTTGGGGTTCTTTTTTGTGGCGGTAATGAGTCCACACACGGCCATGCTGTGAACCGCGCAGAGCGTCCCTTGCCTCGCCCGAACTGGTCACATGCACTGCCGCGCGGCGTCTCGTCATCCCCGGTGTCATAACGTTGCGCACGCTCGCGGATGTGCGAGATCTGATTGAGAAGCATCTGCCGGCCGAATTGAAAGCGGCGGCGATAAGCGGCGAGACGTCTCACCGTGCCGCTGCAAATGGTGCTGAGCATGGAAGCCATGTCGTGTAGACCGAAATAGTGATTTGCCGGGACTTGATTTGCAGGACAGACTGCTCGAAGCTTTTCCGCGACGACGGTCGTTCATGAAGGTTGCCAGAAAGCTGGAGGAACATCGTGAATACTGTTTGGAAACAAAATGACGTTGGTGCCCCAAAAGACGGGACTAAAGTTCTTTTTCTTGCGCGACCTGCGATAGGTGGTTTTGCCGCCGCCACACCCGTCATTGGACACTGGATCGGGAACAGATGGAGAGATGCCCCTATCCCTGGCATCCCTGGCCGTATGGAAATTGAGATTGTTCCCGATTATTGGACTGAAATTCCCGAAATTTAAAACGGGTCGAAACAATTTTGCCTTAGCCGCCGCCAGAGACCTTGGCCCAGGTGTCGCGTAAGCCGACGGTCCGGTTGAACACCAGCCGCTCGGGCGTCGAATCCTGGTCCGGGCAGAAATAGCCCTGGCGTTCGAACTGGACCGGATCGCTCGAATTGCTGGTCGCTAAGGCGGGCTCGACGCGTGCATCTGCGATCACTTCAAGCGAATTGGCATTGATCTCGTTGGCGAAATCGGCCGGGTTCGGATCAGGCTTTGTGAACAGCGGATTGTAGATGCGCATTTCGGCCGGAACGGAGTCCTTCGCCGACACCCAATGCATGGTCGCCTTGACCTTGCGGCCGTCGGGCGCGTTACCGCCCTTGGTGGCGGGATCGTAGGTGCAGCGCAGCTCGACGATGTCGCCGGAGGCGTTCTTGACCACTTCGTTACACGTGATGAAGTAGGCGTAGCGCAACCGAACCTCGGTGCCTGGCGACAGCCGAAAAAATTTCTTCGGCGGATTTTCCATGAAATCGTCGCGCTCGATGAAGAGTTCGCGGCCGAACCTGATGCGGCGGGTGCCGGCGGCCGCATCTTCGGGGTGGTTGACCGCCTCGACTTCCTCGCCGCCGCCTTCCGGATAGTTCTCGATCGTGACTTTGAGCGGGTGCAGCACCGCCATCCGCCGCTGCGCGGTCTTGTTGAGATGCTCGCGGATCGAAAATTCGAACATGCCGACGTCGACAATGCTGTTGGCTTTGGCAACCCCGATCCGCTTGACGAAAGCGCGCAGTGCCGCGGGCGGCACGCCGCGCCGGCGCAGGCCCGCCAGCGTCGGCATGCGCGGATCGTCCCAGCCGCCGACAAAGCCGCCGCGGACGAGTTCGGTGAGCGCGCGTTTCGACAGCACCGTGTAGGTCAGGTTAAGCCGCGCGAACTCGTACTGATGCGGATGCGACGGCACCGGCAGGTTCTGCAGAAACCAGTCGTAGAGCGGGCGGTGATCCTCGAATTCGAGCGTACAGATCGAATGCGTGATGCCCTCGATGGCGTCCGACTGGCCGTGGGCAAAGTCGTAGCTCGGATAGATGCTCCAGGTCGTGCCGGTGCGCGGATGCTCGGCGTGCAGGATGCGATAGAGGACCGGGTCCCGCATATTGATGTTGCCGGAGGACATGTCGATCTTGGCGCGCAGCACACGCGCGTGATTGGGAAACTCGCCCGCGCGCATGCGGCGGAACAAATCGAGGTTCTCCTCGACGCTGCGGTCGCGAAACGGGCTGTTCTTGCCGGGCTCGGTCAGCGTGCCGCGGTTGAGGCGCATCTCCTCCTGGGTCTGATCGTCGACATAGGCTTTGCCGGCGCGGATCAGGTGCTCGGCCCATTCATAGAGCCGCTCGAAATAATCCGACGCGTAATAGAGGTTCTTGCCCCAGTCGTAGCCGAGCCAGCGCACGTCGCGCTCGATGGCGTCGATATATTCCTGCTCTTCCTTGGCCGGATTGGTGTCGTCGAAACGCAGATTGCAGTGGCCGGAAAACTCCTCGGCGATGCCGAAATTCAGGCAGATCGACTTGGCGTGGCCGATATGCAGGTAGCCGTTCGGCTCGGGCGGAAAGCGCGTGACCACGGTCTTGCGGCGGCCGGATTGCAGATCGGCGCGCACGATGTCGCGGATGAAATCCTGGCCCGCTTCCCGCAATTCCGTTTCCGCGACCGACATAGCTTTCACGTTTCCTATAATAGAGATACGGCCGACTAATCCCGCGCTCGCGTCGATTCCAAGGCACTGCTTTAAGCCGCCGCTCCAACACATTGCCAAAGCGGCTCCGGATTGAACAGTTTGGCCAGCCGGGTCAAGTCCGGCACCACAGAAAAGCTGGAAAACGCGCGATGGTTTTGATCCTTTGGTAGTTATTTGTGCTAAACGGGCGCACATCCAAGGGGCGTTACAAGGGCCGATCGCGGCCCGCGCCAGTAACGGTCCAAAAGCCGCCAAAGTGCCGACCATGAACTTTTGCAACGACGGATTTACGGTCTGACATGAGCGTGGTCACTCGCTTTGCCCCCTCGCCCACCGGCTTTCTGCATATCGGCGGCGCCCGCACTGCGCTGTTCAATTGGCTCTATGCCCGCGGCCGCGGCGGCAAAATGCTGCTGCGGATCGAGGACACCGACCGCGAGCGGTCGACGCAGGCGGCGATCGATGCGATTCTCGACGGGCTGAAATGGCTCGGCATCGATTGGGACGACGACGTCGTCTATCAGTTCTTGCGGGCGGCGCGGCACCGCGAGATTGCCGAGAGCCTGCTCGCGGCGGGCCAGGCCTATCACTGCTACGCGAGCCAGGACGAACTCACGCAGATGCGGGAAGCGGCCCGGCGCGAAGGCCGCGCCAAGCTCTATGACGGGCGCTGGCGCGATCGCGATCGAAACGAGGCGCCGCCCGGCGTCAGACCGACCATCCGGCTGAAAGCGCCGCTCTCCGGCGAGACCGTGATCGAGGATCAAGTCCAGGGCCGCGTCGTCTGGCAGAACGAGAACCTCGACGATCTCGTTCTGCTGCGCTCCGACGGTACGCCGACCTACATGCTTGCCGTCGTGGTCGACGATCACGACATGGGCGTGACCCACGTGATCCGCGGCGACGATCACCTCACCAACGCGGCGCGCCAAAAGCAAATCTACGACGCGCTCGGCTGGTCGGTGCCGGTAATGGCGCACATTCCGCTGATCCATGGGCCGGACGGCTCGAAGCTGTCGAAGCGCCACGGCGCGCTCGGCGTCGATGCCTATCGGGCCATGGGCTACCTGCCGGTCGCGTTGCGCAACTACCTCGTCCGGCTCGGCTGGAGTCATGGCGATCAAGAAATCTTCTCCACCGAGGAAATGGTCGCGGTATTCGATCTGCCGCAGATCGGTCGTTCGCCGGCGCGGTTTGACTTCGCCAAGCTTGAAAGCCTCAACGGGCACTACATTCGGCAAAGCGCGGACGCTGACCTCTTGGCGGCCATCGACGATCTCCTGCCCCATGTCGCCGGCGGCAAGGAACTGGCGGCCAAGATGACGCCCGACCTGCGCCGGCAACTCCTGACGGCCATGCCGAGCCTCAAGGAGCGCGCTAAGACACTGCTCGATCTTATTGATAGCGCAGGGTTTCTTCTGTCGGACCGGCCGATCGTGCTGGATGAGAAAGCACGCGCGCTGCTGACGCCCGAAGCCCTGGACCTCCTGTGCGGGGCAGCAGCCGATCTCGCCCGGGTCGAGCCCTGGACCAGCGAAGGAACCGAACAGGCGGTGCGCATGTTTGCCGAGCAGCGCGGCGCAAAGCTCGGCGCGGTGGCGCAGCCGCTCCGCGCGGCGCTCACCGGCCGCACCACCTCGCCCGGCATTTTCGAAGTGCTCGCGGTGCTCGGCAAAGAAGAAAGCCTGGCGCGTCTCGCCGACCAAGCAAACCAATCGGCGCACCAATCGAGCGCTGAGCAACAGAGCACCGGCTGAGCTTGCCGGCGCCGAAAACATTGCCGGATGGGCAATCGGAACCGTCTTGCTCACGGGCTATTATCTTGCAGTGCAAACGGGGTTGCGCTACGCAAATGGAGCCGGGTTAGACTTGCCGCCCCCGCCTGACCGGGCAATCCGGTCACATGCGGCGCGTTGATCCCGTTGTCGAACATCGAGGGTACGATCATGGACGCGAAGACCGGCGCCAACATCAAAACCGGCACGCTGAAACTCGGCGATAAAAGCTATTCATTCCCGATCTACGATGGAACGATTGGCCCCGAGGTTCTGGACGTCAGCAAGCTCTATGCCGAGGCCGGCATCTTCACCTACGACCCGGGCTTTACCTCTACCGGCAGCTGCGAATCCAAGATCACCTATATCGACGGCGACCAAGGCATCCTGCTCTATCGCGGCTACCCGATCGCCGATCTCGCCGAGCACGGCGACTTCCTCGAAACCTGCTATCTCCTGCTTTACGGCGAACTGCCGACGGCGGCGCAAAAGGCCGACTTCGTCGACCGCGTGGTGCATCACACGATGGTGCACGAGCAGATGAGCCGGTTCTTCCAGGGCTTCCGGCGTGACGCACACCCGATGGCGGTGATGGTCGGTTCGGTTGGTGCGCTTTCGGCGTTCTACCATGACTCCACCGACATCACCGATCCGACGCAGCGGATGATCGCTTCGATCCGCATGATCGCCAAGATGCCGACGCTCGCGGCGATGGCCTACAAATATTCCATCGGCCAGCCCTTCGTGTATCCGGACAACAAGCTCGATTATGCGTCGAACTTCCTGCGCATGTGCTTTGCGGTGCCGTGCGAGGAGTACAAGGCCAATCCGGTCCTCGCCCGCGCCATGGACCGCATTTTCACCTTGCACGCCGACCACGAGCAGAACGCGTCGACCTCGACTGTGCGGTTGGCAGGCTCAACAGGTGCCAATCCGTTCGCCTGCATCGCCGCCGGCATCGCCTGCCTGTGGGGCCCCGCGCATGGCGGCGCCAATGAAGCGGCACTGAAAATGCTCGCCGAGATCGGCACCGTCGATCGCATTCCCGAATTCATCAAGCGCTCGAAGGATCCGAAGGATTCATTCCGCCTGATGGGCTTCGGCCACCGAGTCTACAAGAACTACGACCCGCGCGCCAAGATCATGCAGAAGACCTGCTACGAGGTCTTGAACGAACTCGGCATCAAGGATCCGCTCCTTGAAGTCGCGATGGAGCTTGAGAAAATCGCGCTGCATGACGATTACTTCGTGCAGAAGAAGCTCTACCCGAATGTCGACTTCTATTCCGGCATCACGCTCCGCACGATGGGCTTCCCCAACACGATGTTCACCGTGCTGTTCGCGCTGGCGCGCACCGTCGGCTGGATCGCGCAATGGAAGGAAATGATTGAGGACCCGCACCAGAAGCTCGGCCGCCCGCGCCAGCTCTATACCGGCTCGCCGCAGCGCGAGTACCAGCCCATGTCAAAGCGGAAATAGTTCAAAGCGGAAATAGGTCGAAGCGGAAGTAAGACGGCCGAGAGACGGCTCACGATGGAGCGGGCGGCGATTATTCGCGGCCCGTTTTCGTTTCCGCCCCTTCATGGTCAGAGCGTGTCGTAGGCCCAGGTCACATAGGCGCCGGCCCAGGTAAAGCCGCCGCCGAAGGCCGCCAGGATCAGCCGGTCGCCGGCCTTAAGCCTGTCCTCGTAGTCCCATAGGCAGAGCGGGATCGTCGCCGCTGTGGTGTTGCCATATTTGTGGATCGTGATCATCACCCGCGACGCCGGCAGCTTCATGCGTTCGGCGGTGGCCTCGATGATGCGGAGATTGGCCTGGTGCGGCACCAGCCAATCGACCTTGTCGCTCGACAACCGATTGCGCTTCATCAGATTGGTCGCGACTTCCGCCATACGGGCGACGGCGAATTTATAAACCGCGGCGCCTTCCTGGTGGACGTAGTGCAGGCGCTTGGCCACGGTTTCCGCCGTCGGCGGCATGCGGCTGCCGCCGGCCTTTTGATGCAAATGCGGCATGCCGGCGCCATCGGAGCAAATCAGCGTATCCACGATGCCGAATTTCCGGCTCGGCTCGAGCAGCACGGCGCCGGCGCCATCGCCGAACAGAACGCAGGTCGCGCGATCGGTGTAGTCGATGATCGCCGACATCTTGTCGGCGCCGACCACCACGACTTTCTTGTATTTGCCGTTCTCTATGAATTGCGAGGCGATGGTGAGCGCATAGAGGAAGCCCGAACAGGCGGCCTGAACGTCGAAGCTGCCGATCGAGCGGATGCCGCACATGTCGCAGATCAGGTTGGCGCTTGAGGGAAACACGAAATCCGGCGTGGTCGTCGCGCAGATCAGAAGCTCGACGTCCCTCGCCGCGGTTCCGGTCTTGGCCAGAAGGCCTTTCACAGCCTCCGCGCCCATATGCGAGGTGCCGAGCCCCTTGCCCTTGAGAATGTGCCGTTCCTTGATGCCGGTCCGCTCGGTGATCCACTCGTCGCTGGTCTCGATCATCTCAGCGAGCTCGGCATTGGTGAGCACGTCGGGCGGCACATGGCCGAAAACCCCGGTAATGGCGGCACGGATCGGGGCCTTCCGGACCGTTCTCTTAGTTTTGCTCACGCGGAATGCTTTGGGGTTACGATTCTGAATTGGTGGGATCAGTGCGGCTTAGCAGGATGATTGCCGCAATGGTAGAGCCGCGGCACCGCTATCCGGCTCCCAGATGCTTCTGGGGCGCAGGCGCGCCATGGCGAGCCTGCCGAGCCCCGTCCTGATGCAATTCGCCGGCCGCTCCGCCGGCAACGTCAAGGACGATGGCTGCGGCCCTGGCGCTTGGGGCGGCGCTGCCGATGCCCATGATCTCATCGAGACGCCCGAACGCCTCGACCTGCCGCGCCCGCTCCGGGGTTTCGGACAGCAGCGGTAATAGTGCCGCGGCAAGACGGTCCGGCGTGCATTCCTCCTGCAAGAGTTCCGGGACGACATTCTCGCCGAGCACCAGATTGGCGAGGATGACGCTCGGCAGCCGCGACTTGATGCGAATGAGGCGCGCGATCACCGCCTCCAGCGCGGCCAGGCGGTAAGCCGCAACGGTCGGCACGCCGGCTAGCGCGAGTTCAAGCGTCACGGTTCCGGATGCCGCTAAGGCCGCGCGCGCAGAGCGGAAGGCAGCCCACTTTTCGGCCAGCTCGACGACGAGCCGAGGCTTCGTCGTCCAACCGGCGGTGGCTTCGCGCACCCGAGAAACCTGGTGCGGGACCGTCGGCAATACGACCTCAAAGGCGCCCGCGCGCGCGGCGACGCGATCGAGCGCCGCGCCGAAAATGCCGATGTGGCGGCCGATCTCGGTGGAACGGCTGCCCGGCAATGCGAGCACGATCGGCGGCACGCTTTGCCGGCGCGCCGTCTCCTGCGCGTTGGGGCGCAGCTCCGACAGACGCTCGATCAACGGATGGCCGACATAGGAGCACGGCGGACCTTGCAGCCGCACATAAGTGGCCGGCTCGAACGGCAGGATGGCAAGGACCCGGTCGATATAGGCGCGCATGGCGCGCGCGCGGCCCGGCCGCCACGCCCAGACTGACGGCGAGACATAGTCAAGGATTGGAATCGAGGGCGCACGCCGCCGCACGCGCCGCGCCACCCGGTGGGTGAAATCCGGGCTGTCGACGATGACAAGCGTATCGGGGTGCGCGGCGATGACGGCCTCCGTCGCTTCGCGGATGTGCCGAAAGATCTTCGGCAGCTTTTGCGGAATTGCGGTCAGGCCGACGATGGAAAGGTCGTCGATCGGAAACGGACTCGCAATCCCGGCCGCCGTCATGGCGCGGCCGCCGATCCCGGTAAGCTGCACGGCACCGTCCGTTTGCTGCTTAAGCGCGCGCGCAAGCGCGGCGCCGAGCGCATCGCCCGACTCTTCGCCAGCGATGATATAGATCGACGGAGGCCGCGACGGCTGCGTCATCGGGCCGTTTCCTCGCGCACGCCGACGAGGAAAATCCCCGCGCGGTCAGCGGCCGCAATCGCTTGATCGGCCTCCGCGATCATCGTTGAGCCGGCAGCGACCGCGAGGCCGGCCAGGCCGGCGCGCGCAACATTCTCGATTGTGCGCGGACCGATCGACGGCAGATCGAAACGCCGGTCCTGGCCGGACTTCGGCGCCTTCACCAGAACGCCAATGCCCGGCGCCAAGGTGACACGCTCCAGCCGGCGCAAATCGGCGATCCGCACCAGCATATTGTCGGTGCCTTCGGCGGCCTCGACCGCGAGCACGTTGTTGTTGGCCACGATGGCCGCCTGTCCGACATCGAAAGGCCCGAGCGCACCGATCAACGCCAGCGCGCGCGCAATGTCGGCTCGGTCGCGCTCGGACGGCGCATGACGTCCAAGCACACCCTCAGGGACAAAAACCTCAGGGGCGACGTCTTTGGCGCCGACGACTCGCAAGCCGCCGGCTTCGGCAACGCGCGCCACCCCAGAAAGGAGCTTATCATCACCGCCGCGGTAGGAGCGCATCATGTGCGGCATCAGCTTAATCGTTTGCCAGTCCAACCGAAGCTGGGTAATCGGCGGCCGCAACACCGTGCCGATAAAGAGCACCTCGTGGCAGTTCTCGGCGCGGGCGAGCCGGAAAAATCGTCCGGCTTGGCCGATCGCGATCCAATGATGCGCATAACGTTCGATGACTGCGGCGTCAGCCCAACCCCTGATGCCGAACATCACCGGCCGGCGGCCGCGCCGCGCCACCGCATCCGCAATGGCGGCCGGAAAGCTGCCGCCGCCGCAAATGATCGCGAGCGGATCGTTGGAAGGCTGCGCGTCGGCCATAATCAGGCTCACTCTGCCAGGCTCACTCAAAACTCATCCGGCGGCATCGTCCGCGGGCGCATCGGCCTCGCGCTTGGCGCGCGGCCGCATCAGCGGCCGTTTGCCGCCGGCACGAATGAACGCAATCATCTTGCCGACCACCGGATCGTCGGCGAATTCGCGCGCCACCGCTTCGATGCGGTCGCTGATCCGGCCCTCGACGAAGAACAAAGACTTATAGGCACGGCGGATGCGATGCATCTCGGCCTTGCTCAGGCCACGCCGGCGCAAGCCGACGATATTCAAGCCGACCAGCGCACCGGTCTGGCCGAGCGCAAAACCGAACGGAATGATATCGTCACGCGCCGCCGACATCCCCGCCATCATTGCCCCTTCGCCGATGCGGACGAACTGATGAATAGCGACGTGCCCGCCCAGGAAGGTGAAATCGCCGACTTCGACATGGCCGCCAAGCACGGTGTTGTTGGCAAGCGTCACGTTGTTGCCGACCTGGCAATCGTGGCCGACATGCGATGCGACCATGAACGAGCAGCGCTCGCCGATGCGCGTGACGCCGCCGCCATCTTCGGTTCCGGTGTTCATCGTGACACCTTCCCGCAGTTCGCAGCGCGCGCCGATGACGAGCTTGGTCGCGCCGCCGCGATAGCGCACCGATTGCGGCGGCGTGCCGAGCGAGGAGAATGGATAAACCACTGTTTCTTCGCCGACCGTCGTCACGCCGGTGACACTAACGTGGCTCAGCAGGCGCACGCCGCGTTCGAGCTCGACCTGCGGGCCGATTGTACAATAGGGTCCGATTTCAACGGACTCGCCAATGCGCGCGCCATCGGCGACGCGCGCGGTCGGATCAATCGTCATCTAAACCTCGGAGATGACCGCGCCGACTTCGGCCTCGGCGATGAGAGCATCGCCGACTTTGGCCTCGCCACGATACCACCACATGTTGCGGCGATGCGCGATCTTGTTGACGTGATATTCGACGGTGTCGCCCGGCACCGCGGGCTTGCGGAATTTGGCTTTGTCGATGGTAAGGAAATAGAACATCGCGTTCTTCCGCGCCTCGGCATCCATCTGCCGCAAACAAAGAACGCCTGCCGTCTGCGCCATTCCCTCAATCAAGAGTACGCCGGGCATGACCGGATTGTTAGGAAAATGACCGAGGAATTGCGGTTCATTGGCCGTGACGTTCTTGATGCCGATGCCGTGGTCCTCGCCTTTGATGTCAATGATGCGGTCGATCATGACAAAAGGAAAGCGATGCGGCAAAAGCCGCAAGATTTCGCGGATATCGGCGACTTCCACGGTCTCCCCGGTCATTCGGTGGTGTCCTCGGATTTGCGGCCGCGCCGCACCAAGCGGCGCACGGTGGCGACGCCGCGTTTCCAGTCGATGGCGGGCTCCGCCGGGTAGCCGACCCAGCGGGCGCCGGCGGGAACATTGCTCATGACGCCGGCCCGCGCGCCGAGTATGGCGCCGGCGCCGATCGTGATGTGGTCGGCAACGCCGACCTGACCGCCCAACATGACGAAATCTCCCACCGTCGTGCTGCCCGATATGCCGACCTGAGAAACGATCAGGCAATGCCGTCCGATCGAGCAGTTGTGTCCGATCTGAACCAGATTGTCGATCTTGGTGCCCTCCCCGATGACCGTGTCGCGGGTCGCCCCACGGTCGATTGTCGTGTTGGCGCCAATCTCGACATCGTCTTGAACGATGACGCGGCGGGTTTGCGGGATCTTCTGATGTCCCTTCGGACTTGGCAGATAGCCGAAGCCGTCCTGGCCAATCCGAGCGCCGGGATGAACGATGACGCGGTCGCCGATCAGCGCGTGGAGAACCGACGCGTTGGCGCCGATCGTGCACGCGCGCCCGATGCGGACGTCCGGACCGACGATCGCACCGGGACCGATCAGCGTGCCCGCCCCGATTTCGGCGCGCGGGCCGACCACGGCAAGCGGATCGACAGTGGCGCCCGATTCGAGCCGCGCCGTCGGGTGAATCTGCGCGCTCGCCGCGCGGCCTTCATTGCCGAATAGCGATGACGGCCGCAGCGCGTCGGGAAATAATTTGCGCGCAACGGCGACAAAGGCCGGATAAGGATGCGCGGTCTCCAGCACGACGACGCCAGCCGGCACTGCGGCGGCGAAGCGCGATCCGACCAGACAGGCGCCGGCGCGCGTTCTGGCCGCATCGCCGAGAAATTTCGAATTGTCGAGGAAGCTGATGTCGGAAGGCCCGGCCATATCAAGCGGCGCGATATTGCTGATGCGCCGATCGGCCGGGTCGCCGTCGCGCAGCTTGGCGCGCGCTAGCGCGGCGATCTCGCCGGTGGTCAATTCGCAGTTCGCTCCGACAAACTCGGGCATCACCCCGTCCGTAGCAAGAATTTAGAGCAGGATCGGGAAACGAGACCCCGGCTGTCCGCAATTGTCATGGCGCATCAAAAGCCGTCAGAATTTTGCGCCGCCGCCAAACGCGAACCACTGCGTGCGGTCGTATGGGCTCTTGGTGATCGGATAAGCAATATCGAAGCGCAATGGACCAAACGGCGAGTCCCAGATCAAGCTGGCGCCGACCGAGGAACGAATTTGCGAGGTGTCACTATAGGGCATGCCGCATTGGCAGGAAAAGGCGCCACCGACACCATTCACAGTGCCGTTGACTTCTCCGGTGGGCAGATATTGCGTTTCACCCCGATAACCCCACACCGACCCGGCGTCGGCGAAGACAGCGCCGCGGAAACCTGAATCCTTGGGCAAGAAGTAGAACGGATATTGGAATTCGAGGCTGGCGCCCCAATAGTTCGTGCCGCCGATATTGTCGTCGGTCGCGCCGAAGGTGATGTCACGCGGCCCGATGCCCGCCGGCTCGAACCCGCGCACGAGATTTGGACCCATCTTGAAGTCGTCCAGCATACGCACGTAGCCGTCGGAGCCACTCGCGCAAACGGACGTCGACGGGCACTGATTAAAGCCGCGGATATTGCCGGCTTGCAGATGCACGATGCCGACGAGGTCGGAGACGATTTCGTAATAGCTGCGGAAGTCTACCGTTGACTTCATGTAGGCGTTATCGCCGCCGACGCCGGCAAAGTCCTGACCGAAAATGAAATAAAGGCCATTGGTCGGGTTCTTGTTGTTGTCGAGCGAGTTGTAAACGATGCCGTAGCCGGGCGCCGAGGTCAAAGACGATCCTTGGGCAAGCTCAGCGCGAACCGGCAGCGAGGCCTCACCGTCGGCGAGGCAACTGGTCTGCGAGCCCGCGGTATTGGCGCTCAGCCAGCCCGGATAAGCGGGTGTTCCGGTTGCGAACGCCGCGCTCGAGGCAGCGAGGGCCGCCGGCGTCGGGAACGTATTGGCGAAATCCGGATCGATATTGTTGCAGTTGTTCAATGTGCTCGGCAGCTGAATGTTCTGGACGAAAACCGAATAGCGCAACTGAACGGCGAGATCCTCGCGCAACGGCAGGCCCCATTTGAGGACGCCGCCGTAGGATTCCGTGCCGTAAGAAATAAAGGTGTTGGACAGCGTTTGCTTGGCGAACAGATCGATTCCGAGGCTGGCGCGGTAATCGAGAAAATACGGCTCGGCATAACTGAGCTCGACGCCTTTGGTGAACTGGCCGTAAGTCACCGCGGCGCGCGCGAAGCGCCCGGTGCCGAGAAGGTCGCGTTCCTGCACCGAAACTTCGCCGAGCCAGCCGTCCGCCGACGAATAACCGCCCATGATCGAGAAGTCGCCGGTCGAGGTTTCTTCGACGTCGACATTGATCACCACGCGGTCGGGCGCCGAGCCCGGTTCGTTGGTGATTTTGACCGACTTGAAAAAGTTGAGGTTCTTGATGCGCCGCTCGGCGCGATCGACCAGGGCGCGGTTGTATGGATCGCCTTCGCCGATGTCGAATTCACGGCGGATCACGTAGTCGCGGGTGCGAAAATTGCCGCGGATATTGATGCGCTCGATATAGGCGCGTTGCCCCTCGTCGACGACAAAGACGACGCTGATCGTGTGCGCCTCCGGATTGCGGTCGCCGCGCGGGCGGACGGTGCCGAACGGGTAGCCGCGCCGCGCTAGCTCGATGGTAATCGCCTCGACGGTCTTTTCGATCGCCTCGCCGTTGTAGCCTTGACCGGCGTTCATCAGCAGATAGCTGCGCAGCGATGCCGCATCGACCGCGCGGACATTGGATTGGACGTCGACAGTGCCGAAATGGTAGAGCGGGCCTTCTTCAATCGTGAATGTAAGGATGAAGCCTTTCCTGCTCGGATCGTAGACACCGGTCGCCGACACGACCTGAACATCGGCAAAGCCGTGCTTGAGGTAGAAGCGCCGGATCAGATCGCGGTCCGCCTCGATGCGGTCGGGATCGTAGACGTCCGTCGTCTGCAGGAAGCTCAGGAAATTCGATTCCGCGGTCTTGATCACCTCTTTGAGGCGCCAGTCCGAATAGGCATTGTTGCCGACGAAGACGAGTTTCTTGATGCCGGTCTTTTCGCCTTCGTTGATTTCGAAAACCAGATCGACGCGATTATTCGGACGGTCGATGATCTTGGGCACGACAGACACGTCGAAGCGCCCGTTGCGCTGATAGATTTCGATGATGCGCTGGACGTCGGCCTGCACCGTCGGTTTGGACAGCGTGCCGCGCTCTTTCGATTGAATTTCCTCGTTGAGCTGCTCGTCCTTCATCCGGTGGTTGCCTTCAAAGGCAACGCGATTGACAATCTGTCCCTCGACCACGGTGACGATGAGCTTGCCGCTCGATTGCGAAATGCGGACGTCCTGAAACAGGCCGGTAGCGTAGAGGGCCTTGAGCGCAGCATCGATGCTGTTGGCGTCGAGAGTCCCGTTGGGACCCGGCTTGAAATATGAGCGGACCGTGTCAGCTTCGACGCGGCGATTGCCTTGGACGACGATAGAATTCACGGATACGCCAACGCCGGCGGGCTCCGCCGAGGCGGCGCTCGGCAGAAGGGCGTCTGGCAAAAAGCCAAACATCCCCATTCCGAGGAGCAAGCCGGCCACGACAAGCCCTCGTTTTACCCGCACACACATGTCCATGCGCCGCCCTTATACCCTCGTGGCCGCCCCCAGTGGCGGGTTACCGCAAAAAATCTCCCTCAGTGCGCCTTGCTCAGTTTCCAAATTTCTCTTGATGTTTCTGTCACTTCTACCATCCCCGTAACGCTATCGCCACCCCACTTGGGGCCTCGCATAGATCCCCGCATACGCCTACCCCTAGGACGTCGTCAGATGAACGATGTCATTGAAAGTTGCAAATATCATCAACATGACGACGATCGCGAGACCGATCCTAAACCCTACTTCTTGGGCCCGTTCCGAGAGCGGACGGCCGCGCAAAGCCTCGATTCCGTAGAACAAAAGGTGACCGCCGTCGAGTAGCGGGATCGGGAACAAGTTGAGGAGCCCGATCGAAACTGACAGCACGCCGGCAAGATGGATCAGGGCGACGAAGCCGATGGTGGCCACCTGACCGGAAATCTGAGCAATACGGATCGGCCCGCCAAGCTGATCCGCCGCTTCCCGGCCGACAATGACGCCGCCGATATAGCTCAGCGTCCGGTCGATCACGAACCAGGTTTCCTCCACCCCCATCCAAACCGCTCGCGGCGGCGACACCGGTTGGAACTTCATGTCATCGGCGTCCATCGCGCGGCTGATACCGAGAATTCCGATGCGATGGACATTGCCGAAATTGTCCTTCACCTCTTTCAGCGCCGGCGTCGCCTTGAGCACCAGCTGGCTACCTTTGCGATCCACCTTGACGTCGAGGCTCTCACCGGCGCTCTCGCTGACGACGCGTTGCATCTCAGCGAAGTCCTCGACCGGCTTGCCGTTGATCGCGAGCACCACGTCTCCGATGTGGAATCCGGCCGCAGCAGCAGCGCTATCCGCCTGCACCGTGTCCACGCGCGCGCTCATCGATTGCTTGCCGTAGATCATGAAGACCCCGGCAAAAATCACGATGGCTAAAATGAAATTCGCCATCGGCCCGGCCACCACGATGGCCGCACGCTTGCGCACCGGCTGGAAGAAGAAGCTTTCGCCGCGTTCGCCGGCGTCCATGGTCTCAAGCCGCGACGTCTCCGGAACGCTTGCGGCATTCTCGTCGCCGAAGAATTTCACATAGCCGCCGAGCGGGACGGCGGAAATCTTCCAGCGCGTCCCGTGGCGGTCGTTAAAGCCCCCAAGTTCGGGACCAAAGCCGATCGAAAACACCATGACCCGCACGCCGCACAGGCGCGCGATGATGAAATGCCCAAACTCGTGGAAGAACACCACGATGCTGAGAACGAAGATGAAGGGAACAAGCGTGCCCCCCAGCGCATGTAAATGCGACAGCAAATACGACCCCATACGATGTACCGACGCCCCCGCTCTGCCGCGTTCCCCGACCCTGGAAGCTAGGATGCCATTGCGGCAATTTCGGGCAAGAGGTCGGCAGCCAACCTTCTTGCATTATGGTCAACGGCGAGGGCTTCTTCCACGGTCTGCGGCTCGCCCGTCTCGCCCCGCCGCTCCATCGCTTCGAGGGTTGCCTCGACGAGCGCAGGAATACCGCTAAACCCTAGGCGTTTCTCGACAAATTCGCGCACAGCGATCTCGTTCGCGGCGTTGAGAATCGTCGGCGCCGACCCCCCGGTTGCAAGCGCCCGCCGGGCAATCGCCAGCGCCGGGAATCGCACCATGTCCGGCCTCTCAAACGACAGTGTCGAAACCTGGGCCAGATTGAGCCGCGCCGCGGGCGTCTCCATCCGCACCGGCCAAGCCAGGCAATGCGAAATCGGGATTCGCATGTCCGGCGAGCCGAGCTGCGCGATCACCGATCCGTCGCGGAATTCGACCAGGCCATGGACGATGGATTGCGGATGGACCACGACATCGAGCTCCTCGGGCAGCAGCGCGAACAGGTGGTGTGCCTCGATGAGCTCCAGGCCCTTGTTCATCAGGGTCGCGGAATCGATGGTCACTTTCGGGCCCATCGACCAGGTCGGATGTTTGAGCGCTTGCTCCACCGTGACTTTGCGGATCGCTTCCGCCGTAAAGGTGCGGAACGGCCCGCCGGAGGCGGTCAGCACGATACGCCGGACGTCCTCGCGCCGGCCGGAGCCGAGCGCCTGAAAGATCGCGTTGTGCTCGGAATCGACCGGCAGGACGTTGGCGCCGGCTGCGGCCGCGCGGCGCATGAACAGCGCGCCGGCGCAGACCAAGCATTCTTTGTTGGCAAGCGCCACGGCGGCGCCGCGCTCGGCGGCAGCCAGCGTCGGCGCCAGACTAGCGGCGCCGGTGATCGCGGCCATGACCCACTCGGCAGGCCGAAGCGCAGCTTCAACCAAGGCCTGCGGCCCAGCCGCCACTTCAATGCCTGAACCCGCCAACTCGGATTTGAGCTCGGCATAGGCGGCATGATCGGCCACCGCGGCAAACCGGGCGCCGAGCTCGCGCGCCAGGCGCGCCAAGCCTGCCGCATCGCCATTGGCGGTCACGGCCTCAACCGAATAGTTCGCGGGATCGCGACGCAGCAGATCCGCGGTACTCGAACCAATCGATCCGGTCGCGCCCAGGATCGTCACAGTCCTCGGCGCGGCTCCAGGCGCGCGCGCGAGATCGGCTTTCGCCAATGGACGTTTCTGCTTCATCGAACCCATCAAATAAATCCTACCACGCCAATAGGCCGCGGGCCGGAGCCGCTACGCCTTGGCGCAAAATTCCGATCAGGACGGCCGCAAACGCTGCGACCAGAAAACCGTCGAGGCGATCCATCACACCGCCATGGCCCGGAATGAGGTGACTGGTGTCTTTGACGCCAAATCGCCGCTTGATGGCCGACTCAAACAGGTCACCGCCTTGCGCGACTATCGAAAGCACCAATGCCAGAACTCCCGCTACCGCTGCTCGGGTCCCCCCGCTCGCATAGGCGACCGCAATGCCTGCGGCAACCCCCCCGACCGTACCGCCGATCGCGCCCGACCAGGTCTTTTTGGGGCTCAGCCGCGGCCAGAGCAGCGGGCCGCCCAGTCTGCGGCCGACCAGATAGGCGAAAATGTCGGTGGCCCAAACGACCGCAAAGAGAAAGAGCAGTGCCTGAAGCCCGAATTGCGGGTCATTGCGGAGCAGCGTCGGGCTCAGCAGGACGACGCCGGCATAGATCACCCCGCCCGCCCCCCAGAACGGCGAGACTTGCTGCGGCGAGCTTTGCGGCGGCGAGACTTGCCGCGGTGAGATTTGCGGCGGCGCGCGGCGCGGCCAAATGGTCATTATGCCAGCGGCCAGAACGGCGCCAAACGCAACCGTGGCAATGGCTGGAACGGCTTCGCTCACGCCGGCAAAAGCCGCCGCGACGCCGAGCGCTGTGAGGCCGGGCGCAAGGATACGCGGTTCGGCGCTTTGCGCCACGAGCGAAGTCCATTCCCACAGCACGGCGCCGGCAGCGATCGCGCAGACAATCACGAAGGCGAAGCCACCCAAATAGGTGGCAGCGATCGCTATCGGCGCCAGCACCAGAGCCGACGCGACGCGGCGCTTGAAATTGCGCGCGGCGCCTTCCGGCGCGACCGTCCCGGCAATGCCAAGATCTTGGGTGCCAAGATCTTGGGCGCCAAGATCCTGGGTGCCAAGATCCTGACCGCGATTCTGATCGTCCGGCTTGTTCACGAGGCGGTCTGAGCGATCAGTCCGCCGAAGCGGCGCTCGCGCCGCCGAAATTCGGCGATGGCGGTCTCAAGCACCGCACGATCGAAATCGGGCCAATTGACTTGCACGAAAACCAGTTCGCTATAGGCGGACTGCCAGAGCAGGAAATTCGACAGCCGTTGCTCGCCGCTGGTGCGGATAATGACATCGGGATCCGGCACATCCGGAGCATCAAGATGCTGCGCCAAAAGCTCGGACGTGATGTCACCGGCCGTGAGCCGCCCCTGCGCCACTTCGACGGCAAGACGCCTGGCCGCGCGCGCGATCTCCTGCCGCGCCCCGTAATTGAACGCCACGACCAGAAGCAGACCGTCATTGTGGCGCGTCAGATCTTCGGCTTCTTCGAGCAGCCCGCGGATATCTTTGGACAGATCCTCGCGCTCACCGATGACCCGCACGCGCACGTTGCTCTTATGCAGATCGGCGAGATCGTTGCGGATGAAGCGGCGCAAGAGCAACAGCAGATCGCCGATTTCCGATACCGGCCGCGACCAGTTTTCCGAACTGAAGGCGAAGATCGTCAGAACGGAAATACCAAGTTCACCCGCCGCACGCACGGTCTTGCGCAACGCCTCAACGCCGCGCCGGTGGCCTTCCACCCGCGGCAAGCCACGCGCCGCGGCCCAGCGTCCGTTGCCGTCCATGATGATGGCGACATGCCGCGGCATGTCGAAACCGCTGTTTGTTGCGGTTCGCGGCTGCGTCGCCTTGCTGATTGAGGCCGCGTCACTCAAACCGTCATGATCTCCTTTTCCTTGCCGGCGAGCATTTTTTCGACCTCGGCGATCGTCGCGTCGGTCACTTTCTGGACCTCGCCGGCTTGGCGGGTCTGTTCGTCTTCGCTGATCTGGTGATCTTTTTCCATTTTCTTGAGCAGATCGAGGCCGTCGCGACGCACGTGACGAACCGCCACACGCGCGCCTTCGGCGTATTTATGCGCAACTTTGACCAGTTCGCGCCGGCGCTCCTCGTTGAGCTCGGGAATCCGCAACCGCAGATTCTGTCCTTCGGTCGACGGGCTCAGTCCGAGATTTGCCGCCGAGATCGCCTTCTCGACCGCGTGCACCATCGAATGATCCCAGACCTGCACGTTGAGGAGCCTAGGCTCCGGCACGCTGATCGTGGCGAGCTGATTGAGCGGCATGTGCGTGCCGTAGGCGTCGACCTGAATATTGTCGAGCAATGCGGTCGAAGCCCGCCCGGTGCGCAAGCCTGAAAGCTCGTGCTTGACCGAGCCAAGCGCGCCCTGCATACGGCGCTTGAGATCGTTCATGTCGAATGTGGCGGCTGCCATTTCGCTCTCTCCTGGGTTGCTCCCAAGATCACTCCCAAGACTTGAGAATCTACACTTCGAGAATCTACCGAGACGCTACTTGGAAACTGATCGGTCGCATAAGCCGATGCGCGCATGCTAGCCGACCGTGGTGAAGTGCCCTTTCCCGCACAAGACGTTCTCGATCGCGCGCTGTTCACGGATCGAGAACACGATGATAGGCATACGGTTTTCCTGGGCAAGCGCGAATGCCGTCGCGTCCATGATCTTCAGGCGCCGGTCCAACGCCTCCTGATGGCCGAGCTGGTCGTAACGGGTGGCCTTGGGATCCTTCTTGGGATCGGCCGTATAGACGCCGTCGACATCGGTCGCCTTGAGCACGGCGTCGCACTCCATCTCGGCGGCGCGCAGGACGGCGGTAGTGTCGGTGGTAAAAAACGGATTGCCGGTGCCGCCGGCGAACACGATGATGCGTTCGTTCTCGAGATGGCGCAGCGCACTCTGGCGTTCATAGGTTTCGCACACTTGCGGCATGATCAGCGCCGACATGGCGCGGGCTTCGACGCCGGCGCGCTCGATCGCGGCGACCAGAACCAGCGCGTTCATGACGGTCGCCAGCATGCCCATGGCGTCGGCGGTCGGGCGTGACAGGCCGTCCTCCGAAATCTGCGCACCGCGCAGCACATTGCCGCCGCCGACCACAACGCCGAGCGCGATGCCGAGCTTGCGGGCGGCAACGAGGTCGGCGGCAAAACGATCGATGGTGGGCTGATGAATCCCGAACTTTTCAGGCCCGCTGAGGGCCTCGCCCGACAGCTTGATGATCACCCGCCGGTAGTTCGGTTTGTCCATCGGAAGGCCCTAATGCTTACCAGCCAGCGCCGCTACTTCGCCGCCGAAATCGCCTTCGGGCCGGTCGATGCCTTCGCCGAGCGCGAAGCGCACGAAACCTTTGACCTTGATCGGGCCGCCGGCTTTGCCCTCGGCCTCTTTGATGGCCTGCGCCACGCTTTTCTTGTCGTCGTGGATGAAGGGCTGATCGAGCAGGCAGACTTCTTTGTAGAAGGTCTTCAACCCGGACTCGACGATCTTCTCGATCATGGCCGCGGGCTTGCCCTGGGCCTTGAACTTGTCGGCAAGCACGTTCTTCTCGCGCTCGACGATCGTCGGATCGAGCCCGGACGAATCGACCGCTTGCGGGTTGGCGGCAGCGACGTGCATCGCCACTAGGCGGCCGAAGGCTTTGAGCTCGTCGGCATTGCCGGCGGATTCCAGGGCTACAATCACGCCGATCCGGCCGAGCCCATCGATCACCGAACTATGCACATAGCTCGCGACCGCGCCCTTGCCGACCGTAAGCTCGGTGGCGCGGCGCAGCGTCATGTTCTCGCCGACCTTGGCGATAGTATCGGCAATGGCGTCAGCAATGGTGATGCTGCCGGCGCGCGCTGAGAGAATCTTGTTCACATCGGAGCCGGCGGTGAGCGCGACGTCCGCGATCATCTTCACGAGACCCTGGAAGAGATCGTTGCGGGCAACGAAATCGGTCTCGGAATTCACCTCGACCACAATGCCCTTGGTCGGCGTAACCGCGACGCCGATCAGGCCTTCGGCGGCGACGCGCCCGGCCTTCTTGGCGGCCTTGGACAAGCCCTTCTTGCGCAGCCAATCGACGGCGGCGTCGAGGTTGCCGCCGCTTTCGCTGAGCGCCGCCTTGCAATCCATCATCCCAGCGCCGGTCTGGTCGCGGAGCTCCTTGACCATGGATGCGCTGATATTCTCTGCCATTGAACTTAGTCCCTGATAGCGGTCCAGCATTCGTCCCAGTGTGCTGGTCACCGCCGGGGGGCATCGCAAACGAGCCCACGCGGTGTCACCACAGCACGATCAGCACGCCAAACAGCCGCCGCGAAAAAAATGCGGCAGGCGTTACACTTCCTCAGCCGTCAATTCCTTGGCCTTGGCGATCCAGCCTTCGACGCGGCCGGGCAATCCGACCTCTTCGCCGACATTATGCGCCGCCGTCGGCGACAGGTCGGCGATCTGCTGGTAGTGGAAAATGCCGAGGTCGTTGAGCTTCTTCTCGATGGTCGGCGACACGCCGGTCAGCTTCTTGAGATCGTCGGCGACGCCGCGCGGCCCCGACAGCGGCTCGAAGCCGCGCGTGTTGGTCTCCGACGGCAAGTCCTCGACAATCGGCTCGGCCTGTGCGCCGACATCGACGCCGTGCGAGCCTTGCGCGCGCGAAATGCCGTCGAGCGCGGCGCGGGCGATAAGATCGCAATAGAGCGTGATGGCGCGGCTGGCGTCATCATTACCAGGCACGACGTAAGTGATGCCATCTGGATCGCAATTGGTGTCGACGACGGCCGCGACCGGCACGTTGAGACGCCGCGCCTCTTTGATCGCGATGTCTTCCTTGTTGGTGTCGATCACAAAGACGAGGTCGGGAAGCCCGCCCATCTCCTTGATGCCGCCGAGCGCGCGGTCGAGCTTGTTGCGCTCGCGCTGCAAGGTCAGGCGTTCTTTCTTGGTGTAGCCCTGCGCCTCGTTGGAGGAGAGCATCTCGTCGAGCGCGCGCAGCCGCTTGATCGAATTCGACACCGTCTTCCAATTGGTCAGCGTGCCGCCGAGCCAGCGCGAATTGACGTAATATTGCGCCGACCGCTTGGCCGCCTCGGCGATGGCATCTTGCGCCTGGCGCTTGGTGCCGACGAACAGGATGCGTCCGCCCTGCGCCACGGTATCGCTGACCGCCTGCAGGGCGCGATGCAGCATCGGCACCGATTGCGTCAGATCGACGATGTGGATGTTGTTACGTGTGCCGAAGATGTACTCGGACATCTTCGGATTCCAACGATGGGCCTGATGGCCGAAGTGAACGCCAGCTTCCAAAAGCTGGCGCATGCTGAAGTCTGGCAGCGACATGTCGTTCT
Source organism: Xanthobacteraceae bacterium (assembly GCA_035642635.1). Taxonomy (GTDB): domain Bacteria; phylum Pseudomonadota; class Alphaproteobacteria; order Rhizobiales; family Xanthobacteraceae; genus BOG-931. The sequence goes on along the minus strand of DASQRX010000039.1, from coordinate 16,895 downwards.
CCGGTTAATCCGCCGCGGACCGAGAGCCCACCCCGGAGGGGGCAGACACCGGACGGCCTTAAAGCCAAGGTCCGCGTGTGAGATTGCTGGGGCTTATATAGGGAGGTTCAGCCAGACGCAACAAGCCTTGAGGGCTTAATAGCCCCGGCGGCGGCGCTTCTTGGCGGCTTTCTTGGCGGCAAACCGGGCCTCTTGGGCCGCCTGCTGCTCGGCCGACAGAACAGTCTCGGCATCGCCAACGTCCCCCGCACGGGCGCGATGATCGGCGCCTTGCGACGACGCCCGGTCGCCGGCTTTGGCCCGTTCAAGGACGAACCGGGCGTAATCGTCCATATCACCCTGGAACGGCTTGATGCTGCCGTCAGCCGTCAGCCAGAGCCGGTCGGCGACAAGCTCGATAAGTGAGCGATCGTGGGTGATGAGGATGACGGCGCCCTCATAATCGTTGAGCGCGTCAAGGAGCGCGCGGCGGCTATCGATATCGAGGTGGTTGGTCGGCTCGTCGAGGATCAAGAGATGCGGTGCCGCCATGGCGACGAGATTGAGGAGTAACCGCGCGCGCTCGCCACCCGACAGGTTGGCGACCGTGGTGTCCTGTTTGTCGAAGGACAGGCCGAATTGCGCCAGCCGCGAGCGGCGCGATGACTCGCTGTCGTCCGGCCGCTCGCGCCGCATGATCTCCAAGGGTGTGTCTTCGGGGTCTAGCGCTTCAATTTGATGCTGGTGAAACCAGCCGACCTTGATGCGGCCGTCGCGCTTCATCTCGCCCGATTGCAGCGGCAAGGCGCCGGCCACCATCTTGGCGAAAGTCGACTTGCCGGCGCCATTGACGCCGAGGAGCCCGATGCGATCGTCGACGTCGAGCCGCAGATTGAGCTTGCGCAGCACCGGCTTGCCGTCATAGCCGACGGCTGCGCCTTCGAGCTGCAGAAGCGGCGGCGCCAGGGGCCGCGCCGGCGACGGCAAGGTGAACGGCGCCACCCGTTCCTCGACCACCTCGGCGATCGGTTCGAGCTTGGCCAGCCGCTTGATGCGCGATTGCGCCTGCGCCGCCTTGCTGGCCTTGGCGCGGAAGCGGTCGATGAATTTCTGCAGATGGGCGCGCTCGGCTTCTTGCTTGACCTTGGTGGCGATCTGCAGCCGGGTCTTCTCGGCGCGGCGGGTTTCGAAATCGTTGTAGCCGCCGGTGTAAAGCTCGAGCTTGCCTTCGCTCAAATGCAAAATGGCGTCGACCGAATTGTTGAGGAGTTCGCGATCGTGGCTGACGATCAAGGCGGTGTTGGGATATTTCTTCAAGCGCGCTTCGAGCCAGAGCGCGCCTTCGAGATCGAGATAGTTGGTCGGCTCGTCGAGCAGAAGGAGTTCAGGCTCGGCGAACAAAGCCGCGGCGAGCGCCACGCGCATGCGCCAGCCGCCGGAGAATTCCGCCATCGGCCGGGTCAGATCGTCGTTGGAGAAACCAAGCCCGCCCAAAATTTCCGCAGCCCGTGCCGGCGCCCGATCGGCGTCGATGGCGTTGAGCCGCTGATAGATTTCGGCGATATCTTCGGGCTCGGCGGTTTCCAATTGCGCGTTGAGCGCCTCGCGCTGCGTGTCGGCCGCCAGCACCGTGTCGATCAGCGAAACCGGCGTCGCCGGATGCTCCTGGTCGACGGATCCGATCCGCGCGCTTTTGGGCAGAATGATCTCGCCGCCCTGCGCCGCCAGTTCGCCCAGAATGAGCTTGAATAACGTGGACTTGCCGACGCCGTTCCGCCCTACGAGACCGACCTTAGTGCCGATCGGAATCGTGACGCTCGCCTCGTTGAAAAACCGGCGGCCCCAGGCATTGAAAACAAGATTGTCGATCCGAAGCATTTTTTCGGGGTCCAAACGCCGATGAATGGGTGGGAGAGGGCGCGGCCGTTCTTTATCGTGCGGCACGCTTGATAGCGAGTGGAGATGTAGGGCCGCGGTGACCGAAAAGATAGGCCGCCGATGATCGGCGGCTTACAGTGCCTCGACCGTCACAACTCCGGTCACCGCCTTGATGGCGCCGGCAATCTGCGGCGAGACCTTAAAGCGTCCCGGCAGTTTGACTTCGACCTCGCTGCCGTTTTGCAGCATCAGCACCATCGAGACTTCGCCGTCGCCGTTTGGCTCTGCGCCGTCGCGCCCGTTTCGCATCGGCTCGAGCCGCTTGGCGACGCCGGCGATCGGCTCTTGGTTGCGTAGGAAGACGCGCAAGCCGCGCTGCATCCGCGCCGCGGCCTCGTCGAGCGGCTCGACCGACTGAATGCGCGCGCGCACCTCGTCGCCCTGCACTTCGGCGGTGAGAAACATAAGTACGGCCCGGCCCGGCTCTAACAGGTCGCGGTATTGCGCGAGCCCTTCGGCAAACAGCACCGCTTCGTAGTGACCGGTCGGATCAGAGAGCCCAATGATGCCCATCTTGCTGCCGGTCTTGGTGCGCCGCTCGGTGCGCGCCACCACGGTTCCGGCAACGCGGCCCGCCCCCGCTCCGCCCTTCACGGCGCGCGAAAATTCCGACCATGATTGCACGCGAAGGCGCTTGAGCGCCGCGCTATAATCGTCGAGCGGATGGCCGGTCAGGAAAAAGCCGACCGCTTCATATTCACGCTGCAAGCGCTCGGCCGGCAGCCATGGTTCGAGCGCCGGCACGACGATCGGCGCCGCCGCAGCCGCGCCGCCGAACAGTTCGGACTGGCCGCGCTCGGCGTCGTCATGGGTGCGTTGGGCGGTTGCCATGAGCGTGTCGACTGCGGCAAAAGCGCGGGCGCGATTGGGCTCGATCGTATCGAAGGCGCCGGCGGCGGCGAGGCTTTCCAGCACGCGCTTATTGATGCTCTTGGGATTGATGCGGTGGCCGAAATCGGCAAGGCTTGCAAACGGCTTGTCGCCGCGCGCGGAGACGATGCTGTCGACCGCCTGGCGGCCGACGCCGCGCAGCGCCGCGAGCGCATAGAAGATCGTATTGTCGGCGACTTCGAATTCCACCGCCGAGCGGTTGATCGAGGGCGGCTCGACCTTGATGCCGAGCCGCTCGGCCTCGGCGCGGAATTCGGCGAGCTTGTCGGTATTGCCCATGTCGAGCGTCATCGACGCCGCCAAAAACTCGACCGGATAATTCGCCTTCATATAGGCGGTCTGGTAGGCGACAAACGCGTAGGCCGCGGCATGGCTCTTGTTAAAGCCGTAATCGGCGAAGCGCTCCAGCAATTCGAAGATCGCATCCGCATGGCTTGACTCGACGCCCTGCTTGATCGCGCCGGACACGAAACGGTCCCGCTGCGCTTTCATCTCGCTGCGGATCTTCTTGCCCATGGCGCGGCGCAACAGATCGGCTTCGCCGAGCGTATAGCCCGACAGCATCTGCGCGGCCTGCATCACCTGTTCCTGATAGACGATGACCCCATAGGTCTCGCGCAGGATCGGCTCGAGCTTGGGATGAATGTAATCCGGCTGTTCGAGCCCGTGCTTGCGCACGCAATAGGTCGGGATGTTCGCCATCGGGCCTGGACGATAGAGCGCCACGAGCGCGATGATGTCCTCGAAGCGGTCGGGCCGCATGTCGATCAGCGCCCGCCGCATGCCGGCGCTTTCCACCTGGAACACGCCGACGGTCTCGCCGCGCGCCATCATGTCGTAGGATTTCTTGTCGTCGAGCGGCAGGTTCGACAGATCGATATCAATGCCGCGCCGCTTGACCAGTTTCACCGCAAGCTCGAGCACGGTGAGCGTCTTCAGCCCAAGAAAGTCGAATTTCACCAGCCCCGCCGGCTCGACCCATTTCATGTTGAACTGGGTCACCGGCATCAGCGATTTCGGATCGCGATAGAGCGGCACCAGTTCCGACAATGAGCGCTCGCCGATGACGATGCCGGCGGCATGCGTCGAAGCATGGCGGTGCAGGCCTTCGAGCTTTTGCGCGATGTCGAAGGCGCGCCGCACCACGGGTTCGGCGTCGCGCGCCGCCTGTAGCCGCGGCTCGCCGTCGATGGCGCTTTTGAGCGAAATCGGGCTCGTCGGATTCTGCGGCACGAGCTTGCACAGCTTGTCGACCTGCCCATAGGGCATTTGCAAGACGCGCCCGACGTCGCGCAGCACGCCGCGCGCCTGCAAGGTGCCGAAGGTGATGATCTGCGCGACCTGGTCGCGGCCGTATTTCTCCTGAACGTAGCGGATGACTTCGTCGCGCCGGTCCTGGCAGAAATCGACGTCGAAGTCCGGCATCGACACGCGCTCGGGATTAAGGAAGCGCTCGAACAGAAGGCCGAAGCGGATTGGATCGAGGTCGGTAATCGTGAGCGCGTAGGCGACGAGCGACCCCGCGCCCGAGCCGCGGCCTGGGCCGACCGGAATGCCCTGCGCTTTCGCCCATTGGATGAAATCGGCGACGATCAGAAAGTAGCCGGCATATTTCATGCCCGCGATGACGCCGAGCTCGAAGTCGAGCCGCTCGTGATATTCCTCTACGGTGTGGCCGTGCGCGATGCCGTAACGCGCCAGCCGGGTCTTGAGGCCCACGACCGCCGCTTCGCGTAAAGCCTGCGGCTCGTCGGCTTCACCCGCGGTGAAGCGCGGCAGGATCGGGGCCGCGGTGCGCGGGCGATAGACGCAGCGCTCGGCGATCTCGACCGTCGACGCGATCGCCTCCGGCAGATCGGCGAACAAAGCTGCCATCTCGGCGCGGCTCTTGAACCGGTGCTCGGGCGTCTTCTGCTGTCGGTCGCTGTCGGCGACGAGCTTGCCTTCGGCGATGCACAAGAGCGCGTCGTGTGCTTCGTAGTCTTCGCGTGAAGCGAAGAACGGCTCGTTGGTGGCGACGAGCGGAACGCCGCGCGCATAAGCGAGATCGATCAGCGCTGATTCGACGGCGCGCTCGTCCGGCGTGCCGTGGCGCTGCAATTCGACATAGAGCCGGTCGCCGAACAGGCTTTGCAGCACTTCGCAGCGCGACAGCGCCAGCGGATTCTGGCCGCCGAGGATGGCGACATCGAGCGGTCCCTTGGGGCCGCCGGTGAGCACGATCAGACCCTTGCTCTCATCGGCCAGCATCGCGAGCGTGATATGCGGCCGCTCCTGCGGTGGTGTATCGAGATAAGCCCGCGAACACAGCCGCATCAGGCTGCGATAGCCCTCCTCGGCCGCGGCCAACAGCACGATGCGCGGCCAAACCTGCTCAAGCGCGGGATTGCGACCGTCCTGATCGCCGAAATCGACGCCGAGCGAGCAGCCGACGATCGGCTGAATGCCGTAGCCGGCAAGTTTTTCGGAGAATTCCAGCGCACCGAACATGTTGTCGGTGTCGGTCAGCGCCAGCGCCGGCTGGCGGTCTTTCTTGGCGAGTTCCGCGAGCCGCACAATCGTCATCGCGCCTTCGAGCAGCGAATAAGACGAATGGACGTGCAAATGGACGAAGCCGGGCTCGACGGCCATCGCTTAGTGACCTTGGGTTAGAGGCGCGCGACGATCTCGATCTGCATACAGTCAAATCGCGATTCTGGCGGGGACGCCAACCCACTTGTCCCCAGTATGCCCGCTGCTTGTCGTCCTAAAGGACGCCAAGCACCTGCGCCCAGACCGCAATCGTGGCCAGAAACAGGCCAATCGAAGCCAAAGCCAGCGCCTCCTCGACAACCGAGCGAACCATGGTGTGTCCCCTTCTCCCTGACGCTCCCTGATGGGAACGTAAAGGGAACATAGTTCACTTATTGTTCTAACGTCAAGCCCCGGTAGTGGGTGACCCACTACCCAAGCCCCGCACCGTCATCAGGCGCGGGCGCGGCCAAAGACTGGCAGCAGGCGGCTAAGCGACATAGTCATTCCCCAAGGGAAATGGCTTATCGAGTACATCGGTTTGAATGGCGGTTGGGACGAGGCTTTAGAAATCTACGAGCACAATGGTTTCGTGCTTCAAAGTATTCGGGTAACAAGAGACCAAAATATACTTTACACAGAGGCTGACTGATTTTTGCTACGCTGTTCGTGAGGCCACGCAATTTGGCTGGCTGCGCCGCTTCCAAATGTTAGGGGATGCCTGGCCGGATTTCCCCTACTTACCCAACTGCGTGGCGTTTTCAGTGATCCAATCGACAGCCTCGGCTTTGGTAGCAAAGCCCTCGATCCGTCGCTCGTGGCCCTCGTGGTATCTGATGACCACGTGCCAGCCGGTCCCGACTTTGTCCGGGAACGGCTCCATGACCGGCAATTCTTCTGGATCAGCCATGAAACCGACTATGCCCACTTTGGCCGGGCTTTGCTTTCTTATTTCGCGTAGCCCTGTGACCTTAGCCAGTCGATGCGCAGCGTTCCGTTCAGCCACTCATCGACCTCGGCTTTGCTTTTCAGCCCCTTGATGTACCTGGTCTCGGCGCCCGGATAGTCGGCCAGGATTTGCCAGTCGTCTTCGGCGATCCGCTGCATTTTGAAAGTGACTCGAGGCTTGCCCATGGCGGTGAATATGTGTCCTTCCCTCCGGCTCGCAAGCCTCTCATTCTGGGTCATTCGAATGAGCGTACTAGCCAAGGCCCCAGCAAAGAGGCCGCCCCGCCAGGCGGCCTCTTTTTTGACCACTGGTGCCCACGCTTGGCGGGAAGCGGCGTCTCCCTATGCCAAGCTTCTTTCTGGCTATGAAATAAACCGGCGCGGCTCGGGTTCATAACGTATGAACCCTCAGAGGAGATGGACATGACGCCATCGCCCATCGCGCGCGCAGTCCTCTTCGTCACGGCGGCCGGTCTAGCGACGGCCGGTTCCGCGAGCCGCGCCGCCGCTCAAAATTATCCGTGGTGCCTGCAATCCTCCGCTTACGAGGGCGGAGAAAATTGCGGCTTCACCACCCAAGAGCAATGCATGGCGACGCGGCTGGGTATCGGCGGCTTCTGTCAAGTGAACACGCAATATCAGGCGAGCGCCGCGCTTGCCCCCTCGCCGCGCCACATTGTCAAAGCCCATCCGGGCAAACAATCGTGATCGCTCCCGATATCACCAGCTATTGCGCCTATCGGACACCGGAATGAGACTGACCCTGACGCTCTTTGGTTTCTTTGCGTTGGCGTTCTTTGCAGCGCCCGCCGTCGCGCAAACGAACTATCCGTGGTGTTCTTATTTCGCCGATGGCGCCGGAGCCAATTGCGGCTTGGCGAGTTACGAACAATGCATGGCGGTGGTGCGCGGCAGCGGCGGCTACTGCGAGAAGAACGACATGTACAAAGGACCGGCGGCCGAAGCGCCGGCGCAGCATCAGGCGCGCAAGCGCCGCAGCAAGAATTCGTGAAACAAGAACCGCTCAAACAGGAGAAAATCATGAAGACTTTGCTTGTCGTGTTCGGTGTCCTGCTCGCGACGGCTGTGATTGCGCCGCGCGCGCAAGCGCAAAGCAATTATCCGTGGTGCGCCCATTACGGTACTCCTTACGATGACACCAGCTGTGGCTTCACGAGTTTTGAGCAGTGCATGGCCAGCGTCAGCGGCATCGGCGGCTTCTGCGAAAGAAACGACACCTACAGACCACCCGTTGCCGCGGCACCGCTACGGCACCACGCGCACGCAAAGCACAAGGTTATTTCAAGTAACAGCTCCCATTGAGGCAAAGATCCTGGAAACAAAGATCCCGGAGACAAAGATGAAGACACAGCTTTTGCTGGCCGGGCTTGTGCTGGCGACGGCCGCCATCGCGCCGCGCGCGCAAGCGCAGAGCAATTATCCGTGGTGCGCCTATTACGGCTCAGGCTTCAGCGGCACCAATTGCGGCTTCACTACCTTCGACCAGTGCATGGCCACCGTGCATGGAATCGGCGGCTTCTGCCAGTTGAACGACTGGTATCATCCGTCCGCCGCGGCGCCGGACTCCGGCGCGCGCAAGCGCCGTCATTCGCAGACGTAAAAGGCGATCAATCCAGCTCGACGACGGCGCCGTCGCGAATGGTGACGCGGCGGTCCATTTGCGCGGCGATGTCCATATTGTGAGTGGCGATGATGGCGGCGAGCCCCGAGGCGCGCACCAATTGCCCGAGCGTGCCGAACACATGTTCGGCGGTGCGCACGTCGAGATTGCCGGTCGGCTCGTCGGCGAGCAGGATGCGCGGCGCATTGGCGACCGCGCGCGCGATGGCGACGCGCTGCTGCTCGCCGCCGGACAGTTCCGCCGGCCGATGGGTGAGCCGGTCCTTCAACCCGAGATAGCTGAGCAATTCGGCGCTGCGCGCCGTCGCCTCGCGCCGCGACAAGCCGCGGATCATTTGCGGCATGATTACATTCTCGAGCGCGGAGAATTCCGGCAGCAGATGATGAAACTGATAAACGAAACCGATTTCGGTGCGCCGGATCCGGGTGCGCTGCGAATCGCTGAGCGGGGTGGTCGCCACAGCGTCGATATAGACTTCGCCGGCATTGGGATATTCGAGAAGACCGGCAATGTGCAGCAGCGTCGATTTGCCCGAGCCCGACGGCGCCACCAGCGCCACCGATTGGCCGGGCCAGACCGCAAGCTCGGCCTCTTTGAGGATATCAAGCCGCTCGTCTCCCTGGCTGAAATGACGGCAGACGCCGTGCAGAAAGAGAAGCGGTTGTTCCTCGTTGTCCGGTAGCGGCGTAGCGGCCTCGCCTATCGTGGTGGTGTCGTCCATCGCGGTCCGGTCACTCGTAGCGCAGCGCTTCGACGGGATCGAGCCGCGCCGCGCGCCATGACGGATAAAGCGTTGCCAAGAGCGATAGTCCGAGCGCCATGATCAGAACGGCCGTGGTCTCCTTGACGTTCATATCGGCGGGAAGCTGCGACAGGAAATAAAGCTCCGGCGGAAACAAATTGGTGTTGGTGAGCCAAGACAAAAAGCGGCGGATCTCCTCGATATTGAGGCACACGACGGTGCCGAGCAGGAAGCCGACCAGCGTGCCGACGACGCCGATCGCGGCGCCGGTAATCAGGAAGACCCGCATGATCGCGCCTTGCGTCGCGCCCATGGTGCGCAGGATGGCGATATCGCTCGATTTGTCTTTGACCAGCATGATCAGTCCGGAGACGATATTGAGCGCCGCCACGAGCACGATCAAGGTCAGGATCAGAAACATCACGTTGCGCTCGACCTGGAGCGCGTTGAAGAAGGTGGCGTTGCGTTGGCGCCAATCGACCATGTAGATCGGCCGGGCCGCGGCTTCGGTCACGGCCTTGCGGAAGTTTTCGATATTGTCGGGGTCGTTGGTGTAGACCTCGATCGCGGTGACGTCGCCGGAGCGATTGAAATAGGCCTGCGCCTCGGTCAACGGCATGAAGACGAAGGCCGAATCGTATTCCGACATACCGATCTCGAATACCGCTGCGATCTTATAGGCCTTGATCCGCGGCGTGGTGCCCATCGGCGTCACGGCGCCGCGCGGCGCCACGAGCGTCAGATTGTCGCCGGCACGCACCGACAGCTGCTCGGCGAGCCTGGAGCCGATGGCGATGGCTTGGCCGTCGTCGAAACCATCGAGCGTGCCTTGTTTGATGTTCTTGGAAATCTGCTTGAGTTTTAACAGGTCGCCGCCGCGCATGCCGCGGACGACGACACCCGAAGCATTAAAGGGCGAGGACGCCAGCGCCTGGCCTTCGACCAGGGGGGCTGCGAGATAGATGCCGTCGACCTTGGAGACGCGGGCGGCAACGTCGGCGAAATCGGTGAGCGGCTGTTCGAGCGGCTGAATCAGCAAGTGGCCGTTGAGGCCGAGAATTTTCGCCAGCAATTCCTGCCGGAACCCGTTCATCACCGCCATGACGATGATCAGCGTGGCGACGCCGAGCATGATGCCGACAAAGGAAAAGCCGGCGATGACGGAGATGAATCCCTCTTTACGCCGCGCGCGCAGGTAGCGCGCCGACAATATCCATTCGAATGCCGAGAAAGGGTAGGTGCCAGTCGACTCGGCCATTTATGTCAGGTCCCCGTGATTGCCCGGAGTTTCACACGATTCTGGCGGTTTCAAGCCTAGCAACTCGCGTCAAACCGCCGCCGCGCACAAGATCGTGCGGCAAGAACATGCGCAAAGCACGCGTTCACGCGGAAATTCTGGCCAAAGCGTCGGCGGGCGACAACAATTCACGCTGCCCGTCGGCTCTGCGCTTCACCTCGACCTTGCCTTCGGCGAGGCTCCGCGGGCCGACCAGGATCTGCCAGGGAACGCCGATCAGATCGGCGGTGGCGAACTTGGAGCCGGGCCGTTCGTCGAGGTCGTGGTAGAGCGTATCGACGCCTTTTGCGGCGAGCTCGGCATAGAGCTTCTCACAAGCCGGATCGGTGTCGGCACCGCCCTGTTTGAGATTGAGGATCATGGCTTGGAACGGCGCGACCGAGTCCGGCCATTTGATGCCGGCCTCGTCGTGGGAGGCCTCGATGATGGCGGCGACCAGCCGGCTTGGGCCGATGCCGTAGGAGCCGCCGTGGATCGGCCGCTCCGTCCCGTCGGGGCCGGTGACCACGGCCTTCATCGGCTCGGAATATTTGGTGCCAAAATAGAAAATATGCCCGACCTCGATGCCGCGGGCGGACAGGCCCTGGCCGGCGCCGAGCTTGGCGAAGGCTACCGGATCGTGCTTCTCGGAGGTTGCGGCATAGAGCGACGTCCACTTGTCGATGATCGCCTGCAAACGGCCGACATGGGCAAAGTCCACGTCCGGGCCGGGAACCTCGAAGTTGAGATATTCGCGATCGCAGAACACTTCGCTCTCGCCGGTTTCAGCGAGAATGATGAATTCGTGGGACAGGTTGCCGCCGATCGGTCCGCTTTCGGCGACCATCGGGATCGAGCGCAGCCCCATGCGGGCAAAAGTGCGCAGGTAGGCGACGAACATGCGGTTATAGGCGTGCTTGGCACCTTCGAAATCGAGGTCGAATGAATAGGCGTCCTTCATCAGGAACTCGCGCCCGCGCATCACGCCAAAGCGCGGCCGCACCTCGTCACGGAACTTCCACTGGATGTGATAGAGGTTGAGCGGCAGGTCTTTGTAGGACCGCACATAGCTGCGGAAGATCGAGGTGATCATTTCCTCGTTGGTCGGGCCGTAGAGCATGTCGCGCTCGTGCCGGTCCTTGATCCGCAGCATTTCCTTGCCATAGGCCTCGTAGCGGCCGCTCTCGCGCCAGAGATCGGCCGGCTGGATGGTCGGCATCAAAAGCTCGATCGCGCCGGAGCGATCCTGCTCCTCGCGCACGATGCGGCAGACCTTGTCGAGAACCCGCAGGCCGAGCGGCAGGAAGGCGTAAATGCCGGCCGCCTCCTGCCGGATCATCCCGGCGCGCAGCATCAGCCTGTGGGACGCGATCTCCGCTTCCTTCGGCGTTTCGCGCAGAATGGGCAGGAAGTACCGGGAAAGGCGCATGTAATCTCAATCGAGTCGGCGAAACGACCCACGGTTTGGGGCAGACATGGATCGGGGGCCACAAAAGGCCGCAACGGCAGTGGAATTACATGGTCCAATGCGGTTGGCCAATGGGGCTCGCCGGGTGAGAACGGCCCAGCCGGTCAATACAGCAGAATTTTTGGCGGCAGGGGGAGGTAACATGATGACAAGCCCTTTGAATTCGATTAGGAATGAGCCGCAATCCTGAAGCCGTCTCGAAAAAGGGCGGATAATTCGGGACAGTGGTCCAAGTCTCGGGAGGATGACCCGCGAGCGGAAAGCGTCGCCAGCCACGTGCAAGCCGTACCAAGAAGATTAGACGTGGGTTATGGGTCAGATAAGGATTTTACGGCAGGGCTCTCGCCCTGCTTTTCTTTTTGGGGCCTGCCCACTTTTGCGAGATTTCAGTTGCGCGGCTTGGCGCAGAGATCACGCAAATAAATCAATTTTAGTAGTTGAATCTATTGTATTTTTGTATGAACGAACGGCGCCATTAGGCCGTCGATTGTGACCAGATGCTCGACATAGACTACGTAACAGACGGTATAAATCACCCCTGAGACGAGCGTCGTCCACAGCAGCTTTCGTCCGAGCCTGAAGCTCGTGGGCGCGCCCGGGTCGGTACCGGGGGCCATTGCACCCTCCGCCTCGTGCTGGCTCCGCACCCCCCACGGCAGCACCGCGAACAGCACCACCCACCAGATCAGGAAAAAAATCGCGAGCGACGTCGTGACGGTCATCCCTGCTCCAGCTCGACCAAAGTGCCGGAAAAGTCCTTGGGGTGGAGGAACAGCACCGGCTTGCCGTGCGCCCCGGTCTTCGGCTCGCCGTCGCCAAGGACGCGCGCGCCGGCCGCCTTCAGCGCATCGCGGGCGCTGCGGATATCGTCGACCTCGTAGCAGATGTGATGCATGCCGCCGTCCGGATTGCGCTCGAGGAATTTGGCGATGGGCGACGTCTCGCCGAGCGGTTCCAAAAGTTCGATCTTGGTATTGGGCAGCGTGATGAAGACGGTGGTCACGCCATGATCCGGTTGCGGCACCGCGGCCGAAACTTCAGCGCCGAGAACGTCGCGATAAACCGCCGTCGCCTTGCCGAGGTCGCGCACCGCAATGGCGACGTGATTGAGCCTGCCGATCATATTTGTTCTCCTGCGTACCGGCAGCGCCACTATACCGCATACCGCATACCGCGCGGACGCTAAACAGTCAGAACGTGAACGTGGCAGATCGGCTTTTTATTCCAGCGCTCGGCGATGGCGCCGCGCACCGCGCGCCGCACCGCCTCAGCCACCGCATCGGGATCGCGGCGGCGCGGCTTCGGTAGCGCATCGAAGGCGATTTCGATGGCATCGCGCGCGATTTCGGTCATCGAGGCGCCGCCGGCATCGGTCTCCGGCAGGCCGATCAGCTCGACCTCCGGATCGGCGGCAAGGACCCCCTTCTCGCTCAACGCCAGCGCGACCGACACCACGCCGGCGAAGCTCAGCCGCCGGCGCGCCGCCACGGTGCGTGACTCGGCGCTGATCAGGAGCGAGCCGTCCTTGTAGAGGCGGCCGGAGGGGACCTCGTCGATAATCTCGGGCCCGTCCGACGCCAAGCGGACCAAGTCGCCGTTGCGGCACACCAGCACATGCGGCACGCCGGCTTTGCGGGCCAATGCGGCATGTTCGGCAAGATGCAGCGCCTCGCCATGCGCCGGGATGAGGATTTTCGGCCTGACCCAGCCGATCATGTCGCGCAGCTCGTCGCGCCGCGGATGCCCTGAGACATGGACGAGATGGGTGCGGTCGGTAATGACTTCGACGCCCTGGGTCACCAGGCCGTTGATCACCCGCGAGATCGCCTTCTCGTTGCCGGGGATCGGACGCGCCGAGAAAATCACGCGGTCGCCGCGCGACAGCGTGACCTGGGGGTGCTCGTCCTCGGCGATGCGGGCAAGCGCGGCGCGCGGTTCGCCCTGGCTGCCGGTGCAGAGCGCCAGCACCTTGTCGGGCGGCAGATAGCCGTAGTTCTCGGCACTGTGAAATTCCTGCACGCCGTCGAGATAGCCGGTTTCGCGCGCCACCTGGACCACCCGCTCCATGGCCCGCCCGACCAGGACGACTTCGCGCTCCGCGGCGCGGGCGGCATCGGCCACCGCGCGCAAGCGGCCGACATGCGAGGCAAAGGTCGTCACGGCGACGCGCCGGGGCGCGGTGCGGATCAGTTCGGCAAGCGTCTTGGCGACGTCGGTCTCCGACGGCGAGCGGCCGTCGCGGACGGCGTTGGTCGAGTCGCCGATCAGCGCCAGCACGCCGGCGTCGCCTAGTGCCGTGAGTTTTGCGGCATCGGTCAGCGCGCCAAGGATCGGGGTGGGATCAATCTTCCAATCACCGGTATGCAGAACGGTGCCGGCCGGCGTGCGAATCGCCAGCGCATTGGATTCCGGAATCGAATGCGCCACGTTGATGAAATCGATCTCGAACGGGCCGAGCGTCAAATGCCCGCCCACCGGCACGACATTGACCGGAATGTCCGGCGCCCCGGGTTCGGACGCGCGGCGCGCCTCGAACAAAGCCGCCGAGAACGGCGTCGCGTAGAACGGAACTTTCAGCCGCGGCCATAGGTCGATGATGGCGCCCATATGGTCCTCGTGGGCATGCGTCAGCACCAGGCCGAGAATGTTTTTCCGCTCCTCGATCAAATAGCTGATGTCCGGCAGGATGAGATCGACGCCGGGCAAATGCTCCTCGGAGGCAAAGGAGACGCCGCAATCGACGATGATCCACTGCCGGCGCCGCCCATCGCCAAAGCCGTAGATCGAGAGATTCATCCCGATCTCGCCGAGGCCGCCGAGCGGCGCGAATACGAAGTCGTTGGGCGCCATCAGTCGGTTCGTTTCTTTGGCAATAGGCTCACGACCGGCGCGCGTTCGGCGACCGGGAATATGTCGCCGGCCATGATCATTTGCAGCTTGCCGTCGGGCAGACGCAGGAGCAACCGGCCGCCGTCATCGAGATTTTCGAAGTGGCCGCTCAAGTCGCGGCCTGAAAGCCGCACCGCGATGTCACCGCCGATGCCGGTTGAACATTCGAGCCAATCGGAACGGATCGCAGCAAACCCGGAGCCGCGGCGCCATTGATCGAGACGGCGCATCATGGCATGCGACAAGGCATAGAACAGGCTTTCGGGAGAGACTTTCTTGCCGGCTTCGGCGAGATCGGTCGCCGGAAACGACGTCTGCGCCGGGTGCCGCACGCAATTCACGCCGATGCCGATCGCGACCACAAGCTTTGCCGCAGCCAGCTCGCTTTCGATCAGAATGCCGGCGAATTTTCGATTGGCGTAAAGCACGTCGTTGGGCCATTTCAGCGCCAGACCTTCGCTCAAGTCACCCGCGCAATCGACAATCGCGTCGAAAACGGCAAGGCCTGTGACAAAGGCCAATTGGGGCGCGGTCTCCGCCGGCGCCGGATCAAACAGCAGCAGCGTCGCATAGAGATTCCCCGGCGCCGAAATCCACTCCCGGCCACGCCGGCCACGGCCGGCGGTCTGCTCGCGCGCGACCACCCATAGCGGGCCCTTTTCGCCACGGCGCGATTGCGTCAGCGCTTCCGAATTGGTCGATCCCAACACGTCATGGACCGCCAGGCGGAAACCAGCCGCAGCCGCCGTGGGATCAAGCCGCATCAGAACAAGGAATGCGCGGCGGCGCTTGCCACGCCGACCAGCGGGCCCGGATAAACGCAGAACAGGATGTTGAACAGGCCGCAGACCCCGAGCACGACGCGCAGTTCATAGGGCATGGCGAAAAATGCCTCGGCCGGCTCGTCGAAATACATCGCCTTGATGATCGCCAGATAATAATAGGCGCCGACCACGCTTGCGACCACGCCGATGACCGAGAGGACGTAGAGGCCGGCTTTGATGGCGGCAAGGAACACGTAGAATTTCGCGAAGAAGCCGGCGAGCGGCGGAATTCCGGCCATCGAGAACAACAGCATCGCCATGAAAAAGGCAGTCGCCGGATGGGTGCGCGCGAGACCGGCCAATTGATCGGTGGTTTCCACCATTCCGGTCGTGCGCCGCATCGACAGGATCACGGCGAACACGCCGAGCGTCATGGTGACGTAGATCGCGACATAAACGAGCACGCCCTGCACCCCTTCGGACGTTCCGGCGGCGAGCCCGATCAGGGCGAAGCCCATATGGCCGATCGACGAATAAGCCATCAGGCGCTTGATATTGCGCTGGCCGATGGCCGCAAACGAGCCGAGCGCCATCGAGGCAATGGAGACGAAGACCAGGATCTGCTGCCACTCCGTGGCGATGCTCGGGAACGCGCCCACCGCGACGCGCACGAACATGGCAATGCCGGCCACTTTGGGCGCGGCGGCAAAGAACGCCGTGACTGGCGTCGGGGCGCCTTCATAGACGTCCGGCGTCCACATATGAAACGGCACCGCCGAAACCTTGAAACAGAAGCCGGCGAACAGAAAGACGATGCCGAAAATCAATCCGGTGCCGCCCTGCCCGGCCGTTTGGGCAATGCCGGTGAAGGCCACGGTGCCGGTGAAGCCGTAAACCAGCGATGCGCCGTATAGCAGCATGCCCGAGGACAGCGCGCCGAGGACGAAATATTTCAGGCCGGCTTCCGTCGCCCGCAGCGAGTCGCGGTAGCTCGCCGCGACGACATAGAGCGGCAGGCTCATCAATTCGAGGCCGAGATAAAGCGCGATCAGATCGGCCGCCGAAATCAGCATCAGCATGCCAAGCGTCGAGAGCAGGATCAGCACCGAATATTCGAAGCGCTGCTGGCGCTCGCGCTGCGCATAATCGAGCGACATTACGATCGCCGCGGCCGAGCCGAGAAGCGCCAGAACTTTGAGGAAGCGAGCGAAATCGTCGACCACAAAGCTGCCGCCGAAGGTCGTGAGCTTGCCGGGCGGCAAGCCGATGACAATGGCGCCGGCGATTGCCAACAAGATAATCGCAATGACATCGATGGCGCGCCCGCCGGGCTCGCCGCGAAACACGCCGAGCATCAACAGCGCCATGGCGCCGATGCCGAGCACGAGCTCGGGCAACAGCGGAACGAGGGTCGGAAGTTGGTACATCAGCTTACCTTGGCCTCACCGTCCCAGTGACGCGGTCTGGGCCGCCGTCTGCACCGCGCTGAGCGCATGCTGATAATTGTCGATCAACTGCGTCACCGACGCCGAAGAGAAATCGAGGATCGGCTTCGGATAGACGCCGAAGACAATGGTCAGGATCACGAGCGGCGTGAAGATCGTGATTTCGCGCCAGCCGAGGTCCTTGATGTTGAACAGGCTCGGCTTCTCGAGCTTGCCGAGGATGACCTTGCGGTAGAGCCACAGCGCATAAGCGGCCGACAGGATGGTGCCGATGGTCGCCAGCGTCGCCACCCAAGTGTTGATCCGGAACGTGCCGATCAGCGTCAAGAATTCGCCGACGAAACCCGTGGTGCCCGGCAACCCGACATTGGCCAGCGTGAACACCATGAAGACGAAGGCATA
>DASQRX010000038.1:0-2647 GCA_035642635.1 Xanthobacteraceae bacterium | reverse complement strand
GATTGGCGTAGCCCTTGGGCTCGGCGCCTACCACACCTTCTTTTTCATCGTGATCCCGATCATGGCCGGCGGCGTCGGCGAGGGGGCGATCCCGCTGTCGATCGGCTATGCCGAGATCCTGCACCAGGAGCAGGGAGGCCTGTTCGCCCAAGTGCTGCCGCCGATCATGCTCGGCAGCCTGACCGCCATCCTGCTTGCCGGCTTCCTGAACTGGGTCGGCAAGAGGCGCCCACACCTGACCGGCGAAGGCCGGCTGCAGCCCGGCGTTGGAGAGCAACTCGTGGCCGGCGAAGAGAAGGCTGCCGCGTCAACCGTAGACGCCAGCGCCATTGCGGCCGCCGGCGTCACCGCGGTCGCGCTCTACCTCCTCGGCACGGCGTGCTTCAAGCTTTTTGGGTTGCCCGGCCCCGTCGCGATGTTGTTCTTCGCGGTTGCCGTCAAGCTGACGCGCGCTGTCCCGCCATCGCTGCAGCTCGCCGGCCAAGTCGTCTACAGGTTCTTTTCGACCGCGGTCACCTACCCGCTTCTGTTTGCGATCGGCGTCTCGTTGACGCCGTGGGATACGCTTGTCGCGGCTCTCACTCCGGCGAACATTGCAGTGATCGTCTCGACTGTCGCGTCGGTGATAGCAACTGGGTTCTTCGTCGGGCGGTTGCTGGGCATGTACCCGATCGACTCGGCGATCGTGACCGCCTGCCACAGCGGCCAGGGCGGCACTGGCGATATCGCGATCCTGACGGCCGCCAATCGACTGCAGCTGATGCCCTTTGCACAAATCGCCACCCGCATCGGCGGCGCGATCACGGTCACATTGACGTTGATCCTCCTGGCGCAGCTGGCCTAACCGGTGCCCAGCCGAAGGTCGCGCCGCACGACGATAGGCGGGATCCTCTCGAGTAATTTCCGGTGACTGAACCGTTCCAGAGGGACGACCTGATAGCGCTGTGGAAGGAAGGCGGGGGGCACGCATGTTAACCGGTTTGCCGTTTAGGGAAACCGCAATGGGGACGGGCAAAGCGCGCCGTCCGTTTGCGCCGTCGCTCGATCGAATTGCTTCGAATCAGCCTTACAGTCGGAGAAACTTCCGCCTGGGCTTCAGGCAGTGAACTTCGCATTGGTTGCTTTTGGCGGCGACGTGTCCCTCGCCATCGCGGAAGGAGCGATCAAGGTCCGCGACGGCTACAGGATGCCGATCTCCTCGCCGCATCGGGCGACGGAGGTCTTCCGCGCCGAGTTCGACGCCGCTCGGGAATTCGGCGCGCTGTGGATTTCGGTCTGGCACCCGGCCCTGTCGAGGCGCCTCGCCCGGTTCAAGGCGGTCCTGGAACTTCGCGACTACATGCGCACGAAGCACATGCAAAAGCTGATGGCCGAGGGGCGCTGGACGCCGCGCTACGAAACGGTGCCGGCCTACCAGAGCCCGCTCCCGGAATTCTCCAAAGACCGGTGAGCAGTGCGTCGGTTTGATCCGAGATGCGGCGCTGGATTGCTTCGTCGCTGCGCTCCTCGCAATGACAAGGTTGTCATTGCGACCCCCGGACGGACGGCCCTTGCGGGCCTTCCGGGGGACCATCACCGAAACCGGCTGCGAGCCGATCAGCCGGGCGCCGCGCCATCTGCTGGTCGCGCAAGGCTGAGAGCGGCGCGCGGAGCCGGCGCGCTCGCTTCGCAAAGGCTTCACTTATGCACCATCCGAACCTTCTCGTGGAAGGCCGTGTTGTCACCCTCGACATCAGCGTGCTGTACTGAGTGCATGCCAGCCACCTCAGAGCCCCGAAAGCCGATACGCATCTGCTTCTTCGGCGACAGCATGGTCAACGGCACCGGCGATGATGCTTGTCTCGGCTGGGTCGGCCGGATTTGCGCAGCGGCGGGCGCGACGTAACGTGCTACAACCTCGGTATCCGCCGGGACACGAGCGCAGACGTTCTGGCGCGTTGGCAGCGTGAGGCCCGGCTCAGGCTACCGCCCGAGCACGACGGCCGCCTCATTTTCTCCTTTGGCGCGAACGATTGTTGCCCAGACGAGGATATTGGCGACGTGCGCGTGGCACCTGATCGAGCGATTGCAAACGCCGAGGGGATCCTAGGGGCCGCGCTCGCTTGGCGCCCAACGATGATGATTGGTCCGTTACCGATTTGTGACGCGGCCGTCGATAGGAGAACCGGTGATTTGTCGACGCGGTTTGCAGCACTCTGCGGTCGTTTGGGAGTCCCGTATCTGGAAGTGTTTCATCTTGCAGCCGAATCTGACGCATGGGTAGGTGAAGTCGCAGCAGGTGACGGCGCTCACCCAAATGAGGCGGGTTACGCCGTGGTGGCAAGGGCCGTCGAGAATTGGCCTCCTTGGCGCACCTGGATCGACTAAGCATCGCGTCTGGCCACGCTTCCGTGCGAAATTCTTGAATTATGGTGCGCCGGTCGAAACCGGCAAAGAGCAGGTGGTGCAAGTCCACTGCGATGAAGGAGCAGCGATCCACATCGGCCCCGAGCCGTGCGCTGGCATTCGTGAGGGTGTCGGCGAAGCGTCGGTAGGGGAGCGCATAGGCCAGCCATTGAGCCGCGAAAACAAGATTGTCCCGGGTGCCGACGTGCTCATAAACGCGGAAGGCAACATGGATGGGGGCATTATCGCGAGCGCCCATCCG
>DASQRX010000037.1:0-2990 GCA_035642635.1 Xanthobacteraceae bacterium | reverse complement strand
GTCCGCCAGATGGCCCAAGACCAGGCGCGCCGAGATGAAAGCGGTGGCGAAAGCCGTATAGGCGAGCCATCCCTGGCTCCATCCGCGCTCCGCGAACAAGAGCGTAACGAATGCGGTGATCGCGCCAAAGCCGACGCTGCTGAGCGCTGAACCGAGACCCGGCACCCATACGGCACCGGCCACTTTGGCGAAGGCAGGCCGGGTAGAGGAGGGCAGCGGCGCAACAGCGGGCAGCGGCGCAACAAGGAGCAGCGTGCCAAGCGGGGTGAGCATCGTCGCGAACGCGATCGCCACAAAACCGTAGCCGGCATAGAGCGCGGAGCCTAACGGCGCGCCGATCGCGAAAGCCGCGAACATCGCCGCCCCGACCCAGGCGATGACCTTGCCGGTGTTCGCCGGACTGGCGAGCGCCAGTCCCCAGCTCACTGCGCCGGTGATAATGAAGCTCTCCGCGCCGCCGAGGAGCGCTCGGCCCAGCAATAGAATCGCGACCGATGTCAGCGGAGCGCCGACAAAATGGAGCGACAACAAATAAAACAGCCCGGATATAGTGGCGACCAGTAGACCGGCGACGACCGCGCGCTTGGCGCCGCTTCTGTCGGCGTAATGGCCGGCCCACGGCCGCGAGATCAACGAGGCCGCGAACTGGCTGCCGGCGACAATGCCAACCACAAATGTGCCCAGACTCAATCCATTGTGCACGTGAAGCGGCAGCACCGGCATCGCGATGCCGATGACCAGGAAGGCGACAAAGACCACCCCCATGATCGACAGCAGCGTCGTGGCCGAGCCACTGTTCCGGACCGCGCGGTGTGACGGGTTGCGTTCGTCGTTTTCATTATTGTCCATGGTCGATGAAGTTCGGCCTCGCGCAGATCCTTTTTGCGTTGCTGAAACGGTCTTTGTCTCGCGCCGTTTGCGATTGCCGAGAACGGCCTTAGCTATATGAGGCGGCGCGGCGTACGATTAGACGGCAGAATTGGCAAAGACTTATGAGCATGGCTCATGGATTCCGCGCCGCGAAGACCTGGATGGCCGGGAACAAGTCCGGCCATGACGAATTTTCGGTTCAATCGCAATTCGTCCGCTACCGCCAGCCCTTCATCGGCAATTCAAGCTTGTCGGTGGCGAGATTATCCGGCCAGACCGAAACATATTGCTTGCCCTTGAGCTGGATCAGGAAGGTCGAAGCGAGCGTGTTCTGGCCGCTGTCGTCGAACTTGACGCCGCGATAGCCGATCATCAGCTGCTCGGGCTTCAGCTCGGTTTCGTTGAGCGCCTCGCGGATCCTTTCGGCCTCTATCGAGCCGGCGCGGTTGATTGCGTCGGCGAGCACGAACAGGCCCTGCATCCAGCGCGCGCTGGTGTCGTCGAGATCGCGGCCGTATTTGTCGTGGTAGAGCTTATTGACGATGAAGCTGTTGCTGCCGGGCTTGCCGATATCGAAGGCTGAGCGGTCGAGCGCGCCTTGCGCCAGATCGCCGGCATTGGCGATGAAGCTCGGATCGGAGAAGCCGGCATCGTCGCCGATGATGATCGGGGGCAGGTAGTCGAGTTTCTTCATGGTCTTGAAATAGAGGATGCTGTCGGCGGTGTAGCTGATGAAAATCACCGCGTCCGCATTCACGGCTTTGAGCTGCAGCACCTGGGCGGAGACGTCCGAGCCATTCGCATTATAGGTGAGGTGCGCCGCGACATTGATATTGGCGGCTTTGGCGGCATCGAGGATGCTTGCGGACACCGACACGCCGTAATCGGTGTTCTCGCTGACCACAGCAATTGAGCCGGTCTTCCTGCCGGATTTTTTCAGGTCGTTGACGAATTGTGCATAGGCCTTGCCGAAATCGGGCGCGATCGGCGTGGTGCGGAAGGTGAATTTGAAGCTGCGCGTGGTGATATTGGCGGCGACCGAATCCGCGACCAGAAACGGCACCGCCTGGCGTTCGGCGATGACGGTTGCCGCAAGCGCCACCGAAGAATGATACGCGCCGAGCATGGCGGCAACACGGTCTTGCGCGATCAGCCGGGTGGTCTGCTCTTGGCCTACCTGCGGGTTGCCTTGATGATCGGCCTCGTCGAGCTCGATCTTGGCGCCGCCGAGATTGGGGAGGCCCGCCGTCGCCGCGAGTGGGATCGATTTGAGCTCCGGATGCGCGGTGTTGACGATCTCGGCGCCGAGCTCGATGGCGTTCTTGGCGGACTGGCCCGCGCTCGCCGCATTTCCGGTCAGCGGCAAGATGGCGCCGATCTTTATCGGATCAGCGGCGTGGGCGGGAAGAGTTGTGACGGCGGCCAATGCCGCGGCACGGACGAGCCAAGCTTTGCTCATTTATGGCCGCTCCCACGGCGGAATTACCCTTATATTGCACGGTTGCATTGGAGCGCAGAGAGAAATTGAACTCAAGGATGCGAAGCACCGCCCAATAGCGCGTCCACGCGCGTAAACGCGCGATCGGGCGGCGGCCCTTCGGGCCGTCCTTGACTTCAATTTCTCTCTGCGCTGCGGTTAGCGGTGCAATATAAGGATTACTAGCTGCCACAGCGCAGCCGTCCGATATGAGTGCTGAGTGATGGCCAGAGGAGAGACCAGCGTGTCCGCGACTGCGAGCGATCTCGTCGGGCGCTTCTACGACGTGGTCTGGAACCAGGCCGACGAGGCGGAGGCGCGCAACATCCTTGCCGCCGATTTCCGGTTCCGCGGCTCGCTCGGCGCTGAACTGCGCGGGCCGGGCGGCTTCATCGCCTATCTGCGCTCGGTCCATACGGCGCTGGAGAATTTTATCTGCACCGTCGAGGAGATGATCGCGACGCCGGACCGCGCCGCCTGCCGCATGAGCTTTTCCGGCAAGCATCGCGGCAAATTCTTCGGCGCGGATCCGACCGGCCGCGAAATTCACTGGAACGGCGCCGCGTTCTTTACTACGGCCGGCGGAAAAATTACCGAGCTTTGGGTGCTGGGCGATATCGACGCGGTGAAGCGGCAGGTCCTG
>DASQRX010000036.1:0-13216 GCA_035642635.1 Xanthobacteraceae bacterium | reverse complement strand
TATCTCGTCGTGGCGCAGGAAGACACCGCTATCGAGCTCAAATCGCTGCATCGGCGGCTTGGCGCCTCTGGCCGGTTCTCGTTCGGTTCGGCCGAACTCATGAACGAGTTGCTTGCCGTTGAGCCCGGCTCGGTGACGCCGTTCGCGGTGATCAACGATACCGCGCGCCGCGTCACCGTGGTGCTCGATGCCGCCATGATGGCGCATGAGGCGCTGCACTTTCATCCGCTGGTAAACACCGGCACGACCACGATCGCGCGGGACGGCCTGCTCAAATTCCTGCAAGCCACCGGGCACGAGCCGCGGATCCAAGTCCTTTCTGGACCGGAAGAGGTCCCGTCCGGGCCCTGAAAACGTTCCGATTGCATTTGGCCCGTTTTCTTCCCATTTAACCGGACGAACAGGGCAGTTCCCGCGCCGCCGGGTGGCAAGCGCTGGGGACGTGCCTTTTGACAAAAGACCTTGGGGCTTGGGCAAGGAACATGTTGCAGGAAGCAGGAACCGTCGTCGCGGACGCGTCCATCAAGGACACGACGACACAGGCATTCGTCAAAGACGTCATTGAGGAATCGAAGCGCCAGCCGGTGCTGGTCGATTTCTGGGCGCCGTGGTGCGGCCCGTGCAAGCAGCTCACCCCGATCCTCGAGAAGACCGTCAAGGCGGCCAAGGGCAAGGTGAAGCTCGTCAAGATGAACATTGACGATCACCCGGCGATCCCCGGCCAGTTGGGCATCCAGTCGATTCCGGCGGTGATCGCCTTTGTCAACGGCCAGCCGGCCGACGGCTTTATGGGCGCGCTGCCGGAAAGCCAGGTCGTCGCTTTTCTTGAGCGTCTGACCAAGGATCGCATCGGCGGCGAGGCGAAGGATCTGCTCAAGGCCGGCGACACCGCGCTCGCCGAAGGCGATGCGGCGGGGGCGGCCGAGCTTTATGCGCAGCTCCTCGCCGAGGACTCGGCCAATGTGCCGGCGCTCGCGGGCCTGGTACGCTCTTATGTCGAAACCGGCGCGCTCGATCAGGCGAAGCAAACGCTCGCGCTGGTGCCGGAGGGCAAGGCCAACGATGCCGCGGTCGCCGCCGCGCGCGCCGCGCTCGAACTCGCCGAGCAGGCCAAGACGCTCGGACCGGTCGCCGAGCTTGAGCAGAAGGTCGCCGCCAATCCGCTCGATCATCAGGCGCGCTTCGATCTCGCGCTCGCGCTCAACGGCAAGGGCCAGCGGCACGACGCGCTCGAGCACTTGATCTCCATCGTCAAGCGCGACCGTAAATGGAATGATGACGGCGCCCGCAAGCAGCTCGTGCAGTTCTTCGATGCCTGGGGCCCGACCGACGAAGCCACCATCGAGGGCCGCAAACGGCTGTCGTCGATACTGTTCGCCTAGAGCATGATACCGAAAAGTGGCTTTCCGGTTTTTGGATAAGATCATGCTCAAAGAGACGATCTAGCCATTCGGAGCCGTTACCGGAGTGGAGTACGGCATGCCGATCAATACCATCTACAAGGGACCGGATGATCTGCCCGCCGTAATCTCGGTGTTCCCGCTGCCGGGCGCCTTGCTCTTGCCGCGCGGGCAGATGCCGCTCAACATTTTCGAGCCGCGCTATCTGACGATGACCGATGACGCGTTACGCTCCTCGCATCGCCTCATCGGCATGATCCAGCCCGATCCCGCGCATCCCGGTCCGGACAAGGACAAGCCGCATCTGTTCACGGTCGGCTGCGTCGGGCGGATGACGCAATTCGCCGAAAGCGGCGACGGCCGCTACCTTATTCAGCTTACCGGCGTGGCGCGCTTCCGCATCGAGGCGGAGCTTGCCGTCACCACGCCGTACCGGCAATGCCGCGTGACCTATGCGCCCTTCATCGGCGATTTCACCGCGCGCAAGGGCGAGGACGAAGTCGATCGTAAATCGCTGTTGCGGGCGCTCACCGCGTTTCTCAAGGCCAATAATCTCAAGGCCGATTGGGAGGGCATCGAAAATGCGCCGAACGAGGCTTTGGTGAATGCGCTGGCGATGATGTCGCCCTATGATGCGGCTGAGAAACAGGCGATGCTCGAAGCGCCGGATCTCAAGACGCGCGCCGAAATCCTCGTCGCCGTTACCGAAATCGAGCTTGCCAAGGGCAAGAACGGCGAAACACCGTTGCAGTGAACGCGGAGCCTTTCACACTGGAGTCTTGCATGTCCGATCGTCCCGCCGACAGTGTCGACCCAAAGCTTCTGGAAATCCTGGTCTGTCCGCTGACCAAATGCCCACTGGAATACGACGCCGAGAAGCAGGAACTGATCTCGCGCGCCGCCAAGCTCGCGTATCCGATCCGCGACGGCATCCCGATCATGCTCCCGGAAGAAGCGCGGCGGATCGATTAATCATACACTTGCCACACTTCTCCACTGTCACCCCCGGGCTTGACCCCGGGGGTCCATTCTGCGGTTTTGAGAGCGCGGCGCTGAGGAAATTCGGGGGAGGAAAACGGTGATCAAAATCTGGGGCCGGAACACGTCATCGAACGTGCAGAAGGCGATGTGGGCGATCGGCGAAATCGGCCTGCCTTATGAGCGCATCGATATCGGCGGCGCTTTCGGCAAAAACCGCGAAGCCGAATATCTCGCCATGAACCCCAATGGCCTCGTGCCGACGCTCGAGGAAGAAGACGGCTTCCTGTTGTGGGAATCGAACTCGATCGTGCGCTATCTCGCCGCCAAGCATAAATCGAGCGTGCTCGAACCTTCGGACCTGCGGACGCGGGCGCTGGCGAGCAAATGGATGGACTGGCAACTGTCGGTCGCCGGCCCTGCCATCACCCCCGTGTTCTGGGGCTTGATCCGCACGCCGCCGGAGAAGCGCAATCATACCGAGATCGAAGAGGGCAAAAAGAAAACCACGGCGGCGATGACCATGATGGACGAGCAGCTCGGAAAGACCGCCTATCTCGCCGGCGAAGCGTTCTCCTACGGCGACATTCCCGTCGGCATCATGGCCTATCGCTATCGTCAGCTCGTGCCTGACCGACCGCCGCTGCGCAATTTCGAGCGCTGGTATGCGGCGGTCTCGGCGCGGCAGGCGTTCAAGGATCAGGTCGGCAGCGTGCCGCTGACGTGAGGCCGTCATTCCGCGGCAGAGCGAAGCGGGTTCGCGCTTCGCGCGCCCCGGAATGACGTCGGGTGATTACTCCGCCGCCGCCCGCGCGCCGCCTGCATGCGCCGCGACGATGTAATCCATCGCCGCCTGCACGCCGCCTTTCTTGTGCGGGATGCCGGCAAGCGACAGCGCCATTTCAGTCGCCGC
Source organism: Xanthobacteraceae bacterium (assembly GCA_035642635.1). GTDB lineage: Bacteria > Pseudomonadota > Alphaproteobacteria > Rhizobiales > Xanthobacteraceae > BOG-931. Next base: position 9,925 of record DASQRX010000036.1, on the reverse strand, counting down.
GAGCGCACCTACCTGCCAGCCGTCATTGACGTCGCCGAGATGGCCGATGCGGAAATATTTCTTGGCGTAAGGCCCAAAGCTCGCGCCGTAGGAAATGTTGAACGTATCGAGCGCGAGGCCGCGGAACGCATCGGCATCGTGGCCGTCGGGCAAGAGTACGGCGGTGACGGTCGGCGAATAATATTTCGCGTCGCGGCACAAGATCTCGAGGCCCCAGGTGCGCACGGCGCGGCGGGTGGCTTCGGCGAGCCGCGCATGACGGGCGAAGACATTGTCGAGGCCTTCTTCGTGCAGCATGTCGATGGAGACGGCGAGGCCCTGCAGCATCTGCGTCGCCGGCGTGTAGGGGAAAAAGCCGACTTTGTTCATCGTCAGCATGTCGTCCCAGGCCCAGAACGACTTTGGGAGATTCGAGGCCCTAGAGGCGGCCAGCGCCTTGTCGCTAATGGCATTGAACGACATGCCGGGCGGCAGCATCAGGCCCTTCTGGGCGCCGCCGACGGTGACGTCGACGCCCCACTCGTCGTGCCGGTAGTCGACCGAGGCCAGCGAGGAAATGGTGTCGACCATCAGCAGTGCCGGATGGCCCGCGGCATTGATCGCCTTCCTGATCGGCTCGATCGGCGTGAGGCAGCCGGTCGCGGTTTCGTTGTGCAGCACGCAGACCGCTTTGATCTCGTGCGCCTTGTCCTTGCGCAGGTGCGCTTCGATCACCGCCGGATCGGCGCCGCTGCGCCAATCGCCGGGAATGAATTCGGGCTTTAAGCCGAGCTTCTGCGCCATCGTTTTCCACTGCGTGGCAAATTGCCCGGTCTCCACCATCAGCACCTTGTCGCCGGCCGACAGCGTGTTGACGAGAGCCGCCTCCCAGGCGCCGGTGCCGGTCGCGGTGTAGATGATCACCGGATTGGCGGTCTTGAAGATCGTCTTGATGCCGTCGAGACAGCGCTTGGCGAGCTTTGCGAATTCCGGACCGCGATGATCGATGATCGGCGTGTCCATCGCGCGCAGCACGCGGTCCGGCAGCGGCGTCGGCCCGGGGATTTGCAGGAAATGACGGCCGGCGGCGCGCGAGGTGTTCTGCGGCATATGCGAAGCTCCTTCGGACTATTCGATTGGCCCCGGCGGCGCATGTCCGAAAGCGCTCGTGGCTCGTGGTGTTGGCTTGTGGCGTTGAATAGCGAATGCGACATTGCGGTCAAGTCTAATTGACGTGGCGGCTAGGGCGTTGTTATCGCGTCGAATTTTGGCGTTGAGACCGAGGAGGACAAGGTGCCGGCGCGGTTAATGCAGGCAAACCAAAGCGTGCTTGAGAGAAGGCTCCGGTCGGAACAGGCCGGCGAGGTGCGTTTCGACGCCTTCACGCGTGGGCGCTACGCCACAGACGCATCCCACTATCAGATCATGCCGCTCGGCGTCGTCACCCCGCGTACGATCGAGGAAGCCGATCGGGCGATCGGGATTTGCCGTGCAGAGGGTGTGCCGGTGACGCCGCGTGGCGGCGGCACGTCGCAAGCGGGTCAGACGGTCAATGAAGCGCTGATCATCGACTGCTCGCGGCATCTGAACAACGTCATCGAGGTCGATACCGTCAACCGCCGCTGCGTCGTCGAGCCGGGCATCGTGCTCGACGAACTCAATCGCCAGCTGAAAGCAACGGGCCTGTGGTTTCCAGTCGATATTTCGACCGCCTCGCGCGCCACCATCGGCGGCATGGTCGGCAACAATTCCTGCGGCGCGCGTTCGCTGCGCTACGGCAATACCCGCGAGAACGTGCTGTCGATCGATGCCGTGCTCCCCGACGGCGCGCACGCCCATTTCGGACGGATCGGCGACGCCGGTGTTAACGTGCCACAAGCTCTAGTACACGATCTTCTCGCCATCGCGGCGCGCGAAGCCGCCGAAATCGAACGCCGGTTTCCGCAAGTGCAGCGCCGCGTCGGCGGCTACAATCTCGACGCGCTGGTGCTGGGCCGAAACGACATCAATCTCGCGCATCTTCTGGTCGGCTCCGAAGGCACGCTGGCGTTCTCGACCAAGATCGAGCTGAAATTGTCGCCGCAACTCGGCCGCCGCGCGGTCGGCGCCTGTCATTTCGGCAGCTTTCACGAAGCGATGGCGGCGGCGCAGCACATCGTGAAGCTCAATCCAATTGCGGTCGAATTGATCGATCGTACCATGCTCGGGCTTGCCCGCGACATCGCGATGTTCAAGCCGACGATCGACGCTTTCCTGCGCGGCGATCCGGAGGCGATCTTGTTTGTCGAATTCGCCGAGGACGATGCCGAGAATTTGCGCCGGCTGAAAGCGCTCGGCGAGTTGATCGGCGACCTCGGCATCGCCTTCGACAAGCCCGGCGCCAAATGGGGCGGCGTAATCGAGGTGCTCGATCCGAAATTGCAATCAGCCATCACCGAAGTGCGCACTGCGGGCCTCAACATCATGATGTCGATGAAGGAGGCCGGCAAGCCGATCTCCTTCGTCGAGGACTGCGCGGTGCCGTTGGAGCATCTCGCCGATTACACGGCGCGTCTCACCGAAGTCTTTGAGAGGAACGGCACGCGCGGCACTTGGTATGCGCATGCCGCGGTCGGCTGTCTGCATGTGCGCCCCGTGCTCAATCTCCGCCTCGACAAGGATGTGCGCGCCATGCGCGCCATCGCCGAAGACGCCTTCGCCATGGTGCGCGAATACAAGGGCTCGCATTCCGGCGAGCACGGCGACGGCATCGTGCGCTCGGAATTTCATGAGATAATGTTCGGCGCGCAATTGGCGCAAACCTTCGCGGAGGTGAAGGACCGCTTCGATCCGCGAAACCTGTTCAATCCGGGCAAGATCGTGCGGGCGCCGAAATTCGACGACCGGGCGAATTTCCGCTACGGCCCGAACTATCGCGCCAGTGACATGACCACGGCGCTCGACTGGTCGGCCTACCCGGGCGCGGGCGGCGGGTTTCAGGGCGCGGTCGAGATGTGCAACAACAACGGCGCCTGCCGCGCGCTCGCGGGCGGCGTCATGTGCCCGAGCTACCGGGTGACGCGCGACGAGCGCGACGTGACGCGCGGCCGCGCCAATTCGCTGCGGCTCGCCATCACCGGCCAGCTTGGGCCCGACGCGCTCACCTCCGACGACATGGCGGAGACGCTGAAGCTCTGCGTCTCCTGCAAAGCGTGCCGGCGCGAATGCCCGACCGGCGTCGATATGGCGCGCATGAAGATCGAAGTGTCGCGGGCGCGCGCGCAAAAGTTCGGCCTTTCGCTGCACGATCGGCTGGTCGGCAACCTGCCGCACTACGCGCCTTACGCTGCACGGCTGCATTGGCTGCTCAATTTGCGCGACGCCATTCCGGGCGCGGCGAAAATGTCCGAGGCGATTGCCGGCTTCAGCGCACGGCGTAGCCTGCCGAAGTGGCGGGCAGATGTCTTTCGAGAATCCAAACCGAATGACGGCCAAGCAACGGGCGAAGTTGTGCTCTTTGCCGACACGTTCAATCGATATTTCGAACGCGAGACTATCGACGCCGCAGTCGCAGTGCTCACGGCCGGAGGGTATCGCGTTCATTTCGCGACGCCAAAAGGACAGCGCCCGCTGTGTTGCGGCCGCACCTTCCTGTCCGTCGGCAAAGTCGACCAAGCGCGCCGGGAGGCCGAGCGCACGCTGGCCGCGCTGGCGCCGTTTGCCGCAAAAGGCATTCCGGTGCTCGGTCTTGAGCCAAGTTGTTTGTTCACTTTCCGCGACGAGATCCCGTCGCTGGTGAAGAGCGACACGGCGCACCGTGTCGCCGGTCGTGCGCTGTTGTTCGAGGAGTTTCTGGTGCGCGAAGCCGCGGCCGGGAAGCTCGCTCTATCGCTGACGCCCATGAAGAAGCGCGCGCTTTTGCACGGCCATTGCCACCAAAAATCATTCGACGTCATGGGTGCTGTCGAAGCGGCGCTAAGACTCGTCCCCGATATTGACGTCGAGAAGATCGAATCAAGCTGCTGCGGCATGGCCGGCGCCTTCGGCTATCATGCCGACACGATCGACATATCGCGCGCCATGGGCGAATTGTCATTGCTGCCCGCCGTGCGCAAAGCGCCCGACGATGCGATCATCGTCGCCGATGGCACATCGTGCCGACACCAAATCCACGATGGCGCCGGACGCGCAGCGGTTCATGTGGCGCGCGTCTTAGCCACGGCGTTACGGTAGCCCACTAGCGCTCTTGCTCCAGCGCGCTTTCGTGCCAGCGGCGCAGCGCCAGATAATTGACGAGCGAGAGCAGATAAAAAATCACGATGCCGGCAACGGACAGCAGCAGCAGCGCCGCGAACATGCGCGGGATGTTCAGGCGATAGCCGGATTCGGCGATCCGGTAGGCAAGGCCCGAGCCGGCGCCCGCCGAGCCCGCGGCGATTTCGGCGACCACGGCGCCGATCAGCGACAATCCGCCGGCGATGCGCAGGCCGCCGAGGATATAGGGCAGCGCCGACGGCAGTTTCAGGTGCCACAGCACCTGACCGCGCGACGCGCCATAGAGCGCAAACAGGTCGCTAAGGTTGCGGTCGATGGAGTTGAGCCCGAGCGTGGTGTTGGCCAGCACCGGAAAGAATGCGACGATCCAGGCGCAAAATAGTACTGCGAGTGGTTGCGGCAGATAGATCAAAAGCAGCGGTGCAATCGCGACAATCGGCGTCACCTGCAAGATCACCGCATAGGGGTAGAGCGAATATTCGAGGAACCGGAATTGGTTGAACAGCACGGCGAGCCCCACGCCGCCCACCGCTGCGAGCAGAAAGCCTTGGAATGTGGTCAGCATCGTCACGAGCAGCGATTGCCAGAGCACGGTCCAATCAGCGATCAGCGTCTGCAAGATGAGAAGCGGCGCCGGCAGGACATAGGGCGGAATGTTGCCGAGGCGGACGGCCATTTCCCAGATCAGGAGCACGAGCGCGAGCACGATGATCGGCAGCGCGATGCGGAGCACACGATCGCCGTTTGGGCTGGTGCTCATTGGCCGCCTCCGGCTTGCATCGCCTCCGCCAGCGCTTCCGAGGTGCGGCGGCAAAATGCGGCGTATTCGGCCGAGGTGCGGAAATCCTGACCGCGCGGATACGGCGCGTCGATCAAAAGCTCGGTGAACACCCGGCCCGGACGGGCGGCCATCACCACGACGCGGCTCGACAGGTACACCGATTCGAAGACCGAATGCGTGACGAATACGACGGTCGTGCGCAACGCATGCCAAACATCGAGCAGATCGTTGTTGAGCTTAAAGCGCGTGATCTCATCAAGCGCGGCGAAGGGTTCGTCCATCAACAAAAGATCGGGCTCGGTGACCAGCGCGCGCGCGATCGACACGCGCATGCGCATGCCGCCCGACAGTTCGCGGGGATAGGCCTGCGCGAAGCCTTGCAGGCCGACGCGATCGAGCGCCGCGGTGACACTTGCGCCTGCCTTGTCGCCGGCGATGCCTTTGAGCTTGAGCGGCAACAGCACGTTGTTGAAAACGCTAGTCCACGGCATCAGCGTCGGCTCCTGGAAGACGAAGCCGATCCGGCTTTCGCTTCCTGGATGGGCATCCTGCTGGCGCCATTCGACCGTACCCGAACTTGGCTCGCTTAAGCCTGCGATAATCCGCAGCGCCGTCGATTTGCCGCAGCCCGAAGGGCCGAGCAGCGAGACGAATTCGCCTTGCCGCACATCGAGATCGAGGCCTGCGAGCGCCGCCGTGCCGTTGGGGAAGGTCTTGCCGACGCCATGCAGCGCGACAATAGATGAGGAAGGCGCAGCCTGCACGGGCATTGTTATTGCTTCGGCCGCAAATCGAGTCCGACTTTCTTGTCAACGAATTGCAGCGTGTAGCCTTTGCGATAATCGAGCCCGGCTTTGACGACGCCGGCGCGGACCATTTCGTCGAAGAATTCCTTCATGCGCGCGTCGGTCATGGCGCCGACGCCGAGCGCGAGCGTGTCGCCGGAATCGACAATGCCGTATTGCTTCATCTTGGCGACCGAATAGGCGAGAAGATCGTCGGTCATGTCCGGGTTCTGTTTTTTGATCAGCGCATTGCCGGGGGCATTGTTGCCGTAGATATAATTGTACCAGCCCATGATCGAGGCATTGACAAAGCGCTGCACCAGATCGGGCTTGTTATCGACCAGGTCGCGGCGTGTCTCGATCAATGTCGAATAAGCGCTGAAGCCTTGGTCGGCCAAGAGGAACACTTTGGGCGCGAACTTCGCCTGTTTCTCGATGGCAAACGGCTCCGATGTCACATAGCCCTGCATCGCGCTTTTGTTGTCGGCAAGGAACGGCTGAGCATTGAACGTGTAGGGCTTGACTTGCGAGTCAGCAAAACCGTAGTCGGCCTTGAGCCATTGGAAATAGCTGGCGACGCCCTCCTGGGAGACGAACAGCGTCATGTTTTTCAGATCGGTGAATTTCTCGATGCCTTGATTGGGGTGGGCGATGAAAACCTGCGGGTCCTTCTGAAACATGGCGGCGACTTCGATGGTCGGTATATTCTGCGCGACGGCGTCGAAGGATTGCAGCGTGTTGGCGCTGAGGAAGAAATCGATCTTGCCGACCACCAAAAGGATGCGGTTGTTGGCGTTCGGTCCGCCCGGCACGATGGTGACGTCGAGACCGTATTTCCGGTAGGTGCCGTCAGCGAGCGCCTGGTAGAAGCCGCCTTGTTCGCCTTCGGCCAGCCAATTGGTGCCGAACGAGACTTTATCGAGCGCCTGAGCGCCCGCGGGGTCTACAGCCAGCCCCGCCGCCAGACCGGCAAGAGCCAAGTGAAAAATCCCGCGAAAAATCCCGGCAGCCCGCATCGCTTGCCCCTTGGTTTCGGCGACGCGACAATAAAGCATGATCGCGAAAAAAGCCCGTGCCGGGCTTCGAACAGGGGTTTGCCGGCGGTTTTCGGGTAAGATCGCGTCCCGATAAAATCCCGGCCTAAAGGCGAGAGTACTTGATGCTGCCGCGACGCAATTGGATGGAAATGACCTGGCAGGAGATGGCCGGGGCCGAGACGGCGCGCTGGATCGCCGTGCTGCCGCTCGCCGCGGTGGAGCAGCATGGGCCGCATCTGCCGCTTGGCGTCGATACGTTCATCGCCGAGGCGTATCTCGATCGGGTCCAAAAGCTCTTGCCCGAAGAACTTCCAGTCACCTTCCTTCCGGTGCAACGCGTCGGCGTTTCGGCAGAACATCTTTCATTCCCGGGCACGCTCACGCTCTCCGCGACCACTGCGATTGCCGCCTGGACCGAGCTTGGCGAGAGCCTAGCGCGGGCGGGGCTGCGCAAGCTGGTGATGGTCACGAGCCATGGCGGCAATGTCGCGGCGATGGAAGTGGTGGCGCGTGAGCTGCGCACGCGACTTGACATGCTCGCCGTCACCGTCGGTTGGCACCGCTTCGGTTACCCGGGCGGCACGTTCACACTTGAAGAAAGGAAACACGGCATCCATGGCGGCGATATCGAGACATCGCTCATGCTCGCGGCGAAACCCGATACGGTGCGCATGGACAAGGCGCCCAATGCGACGCCGGCAACGATCGCCATGGCGCGCGAATTCAAATGGCTTGGCGCCTACCGTCCGGCCGGCTTTGCCTGGATGACGCAGGATATCAATCCGACCGGCGCGGTCGGCGATGCGACGCTGGCCAGCGCGGCGAAAGGCGATGTAGCGCTCGTCCGCGGCGCGGAAGCGTTCGTGGAATTGCTCCGCGAGGTCGACAGCTTCGATCTGTCACGCTTGCGTGAGGGGCCGCTTACTTCGCGGTAACCAGGCCTAATTCGTCATCGCCCTTTCGCGCGGCGAGATATAATCGGATCGCCGGGACGACGCATTCAGCAGTCGTATAATTGCGGAAGGGCACATCATGTTCGTCAAAACCAAAGACGGCGTCGAAATCTTTTATAAAGACTGGGGCAAGGGTCAGCCCATCGTGTTCAGTCATGGTTGGCCGCTATCAGGCGACGACTGGGACGCGCAAATGCTGTTTTTTCTCAATCGCGGCTACCGCGTGATAGCCCATGATCGCCGCGGCCACGGCCGATCGACGCAAACGGCCGACGGCCACGACATGGATCACTACGCCGACGATCTTGCGGCGCTGACCGCGCATCTCGATCTCAAGAATGCCATTCACGTCGGCCATTCCACCGGAGGCGGCGAGGTGGTGCATTATATCGGACGGCACGGCGAGAGCCGGGTGGCAAAGGAGCCATTATCAGCGCGGTGCCGCCGCTGATGGTGAAGACACCAGCCAATCCGAATGGCCTTCCCAAGGCCGTGTTCGACGATCTGCAGGCGCAACTCGCGGCCAATCGCTCGAAATTCTATCGCGACCTGCCGGAGGGGCCGTTCTACGGCTTCAACCGGCCGGGCGTGAAATCGTTGGAATCAGCCATCGCAAACTGGTGGCGGCAGGGCATGATGGGCGGCGCCAAGGCGCATTACGACGGCATCGTCGCCTTCTCGCAAACCGATTTTACCAAAGACCTCAAGAAGATCACCGTGCCGGTGCTGGTGATGCATAGCGAGGACGATCAGATCGTTCCTTACGTTGCCTCCGGACCCCTGTCGGCAAAGCTGCTGAGAAACGGCACGCTGAAGACCTACAAGGACTTCCCGCACGGGATGATCACCACGCAGGCGGAAACGATCAACGCCGATCTGCTGGCTTTTTTGAAGGCGTAATGGTCGTTACACAGCTTTTCACGCGTCATGGCCGGGCATAGCCGTTCGAAGAACGGCGTCGCTTCGCTTGCCTATGTCCCGGCCACCCCGATCATAAATTAAGATCGTGCCAGTCTTGTCGGGATGCCCGGCACAAGGCCGGGCATGACGAACGCGGCTGGAGTGCGCGGGGGCCGTTACGCCGCAATCCTCACATACTCGAAATCGCCGGGCTTGTTGTCGATGCCGACGCGGGGCGGCGCGATCCAGCTGGCGAATTTGCCCGGCTCGACGACTTGGCGCATCAGGCTTGCGATAAAATCGCCATCATCTTTCGACGGCAGCCACTGGCTCTTGCCGCGGTTCCAGCCCGCCTCGTCGAGAAGCTGTCCGTCAGGCGAGACTTTCACATCCTTGAACTCGCCGATCTGGCGGTGGAAGCCGACATGCGGCAGTTGCAGTTGGAACGCGACGCCGGTCTTGGCGATGATCTTGTTCCAGCGGTCCAGGCCGCGCTGGCAGTCGGCGGTGTAATCGTCGCGCAGCCGCATATTGATTGCGGTCAGCGCCGGTTCGTCGATGCGCTTGATCTCGCCGTCGACAAATTTCAGCACTGGATAGGTCGCGCTTTCCAGCCGATGATCGTCGTCGATCTTGGTTTCCTGGAAGCGGCCCTTGAGGCCGGCGGTGAATGTATTGGCGGCGTTGGTCGAGACCTCCGAGCCGAACAGATCGAGCGACAGCGTGTAATGCAGATTGAGCTTTTTCTGCATGGTCGGCAGGTCGATCACGCCGAGCGCGCGCACCTTTTCGATGTCGCTCGGGTCCTCGATGACGCCCTCTTTCATGGCCTCGCAGGTGCGCTGGATGGTGCGCCCGACGCCGGTCTCGCCGACGAACATATGGTGCGCCTCTTCGGTCAGCATGAAGCGGCAGGTGCGCGACAGCGGATCGAAGCCGGATTGCGCAAGGCTTTCGAGTTGCATTTTTCCGTCACGATCTGTGAAGAAGGTGAACATATGGAACGACAGCCAGTCCGGCGTCGCCTCGTTGAAGGCGCCGAGCATGCGCGGCTTGTCGGCGTCGCCGGAGCGGCGCTGCAACAATTCGGCGGCTTCCTCGCGGCCGTCGCGGCCGAAATATTTTTGCAGGATATAGACCATCGCCCACAGGTGACGGCCTTCCTCGACGTTGACCTGGAACACGTTACGCATGTCGTAGAGCGACGGCGCGGTCTTGCCGAGATGCCGTTGCTGC
>DASQRX010000035.1:0-8542 GCA_035642635.1 Xanthobacteraceae bacterium | reverse complement strand
CCGGCCGCCGTGCCGGCGCCGAGTACACGGAAGAATTGACGACGCCCCAAGCTGAGCTTGCCTTGCGCTTTCACACCCGCGCCCTCCAATCCTTGCGCGCCCGCTCACTCGGGCAGCGCGAATCCTTCTGTTTCGATCTCGATGAACAGACGCCCGACGGCACCGACATGGCGGTAGAAATCGGCGGACTCGGCGACCGCCAAATCGGCGAAGAAGCGTCCGATCCACGGAGCGAGATGCCTCTCGAAAATCTGCCTTTGCGCGTCGAATGCCGCCGGAAACTGCCCGCCGATCAGACCCGCCATGATCTCGCAGAGAATCGCCGCGTGGTCTTCGGGTTCGCATTGCGCCTCGACACGTTCGATGCCGAGCACACGCAGATCCCCGCGCAAGCGCGCCAGGGGACGCTCGTTGAGAAAGCCGGTCAGGTAATACGAACCGTAAGGCAAGAGCTCGCCGCGCCCGGCGCCGATGAAAAGATCGAAAAACTCGCGCGCGACCTGTTCGGCGCTCGCACTGTCCGCTGCCTGCGCCAGAGCGGTATGCACAACACCGAGCGGCGTGGCGTCGCCGCGAAGCTTGGCGATCCGCCCGAGAAATGCCGCATCCGGGGCGCGTGCCAACAGCGCGGCGAGCAATGCGTATTCCTGGGAGCGCGCGGCATCGACTTCGTCCGGTTGGCCGGGCTGCTCGCCGTAAAGATCCGGTCGCAAGATCGCACGCGCAACCCCGGTGGCGGCTTCCACCGACAGCACCCGCTCGGCCGGGACCCGCGACCAGTTGGAGACGGATGGTTGGGAGATGCCGATCCTGCGCGCCAGCTCGGTTACTCCGCCGACGGCGCGGATCGCCTCGTCGAGCCCAGTGTCGCTCATCAAAGGCCAGAAGCGACGGTTTTGCCGTGTTCGCCGAGAGAGTATTACCCCGTTAATCTTTTGGTCAATAGCCGGAGGCTATGGAAGCAAACCTCAGTTTGGGAGCGCGCCGCCGTGACGACGGCGCGGCACGGATCGGCGCGGTTCGCGCCCTTCCCTTTCATGCTGCACGGCAATATCCCTTTTCCCATCGCGCGGCATCGGGCTTTCGTGGTCGGCGTCGGTATTGGGGCCGAGCTTCATTTGATCTGCGGCAGAACCGGTGGTCGTCTGGTCGGCTTCGCTGACCGGCGCCGGGGCTTGGTCGTCCGATAACCGGTCGGCCGAGCGGCGCCCCGGGCCGAGGGCTTCCGTCTCTTCCATGACCCGCGCCAGAAGCCGGCGAGCGTCTTCCATCGTCAGAGAACCGAAACCGGGTACGCCGCTCGGCGCGTTGAAGTCCCACGAATTCTCGGACAGGCCGATGAAGTCGCGGATCGCGGGGTCGGCCGACCAGGCACGGCGCAGCGCCGCACGCGTCAAATCCGCGGGCACGCCGTTAGCCAGGAAAGACCGGATGTCGGACCCGGCGCCAATCGTTTCGATCGGTGGCAAACTCTTGGGATCGACGAGCGACTGAGTTTCCCTCGGCGGGAGGGAAGCTTCCGGGGCGGCCTGGTCGCCCGTTTCGTTCGGGTTCGGCTGACCGCGTGCGTTTGTGGCCCCGGCGCGTTTGCGGCGAGCCCATCGCGCGAGAAAGCTGTCGTCAGCGCTCATCGTCGTTTTCTGTACCGCGGATCGTGTCGCGCCAGCGCTTCCGGATCGGCGCGATCGCGGGTGCGCTTCTCAAAGGCTCGCTCGACATGGTGGTCGGCGACGAACGCGGCAATGGCCTGACGCAACGGCTCGGGCATCGCGACGGCTTCGATGATCCCTTGACCAGGCTCTGTCAAGCCTTCTCCCTCGGCCGGATCCGCGGTAACGGCTGCGACGGCGTAGGGTGGGTCGCCGCCAGTCTCGTGCAGTGCCACCCAGACAGCGGGCACTGCCGATGCAAGATTTCTGCGGTAGTTATCGGCCTCCGAGCGATAGAGCTCGATCTCGGCCTCACCGGCGTAGAAGGTCGCCGTTTCTCCGTCGATGGCCAGCGGCGTCCACGCAGCCGCATCGGGCACACCGCCGAACACCGCGACCGGTCGCCAGATGACCTCAGCCCATGGCGAGGTGGCTTTGCGCCGTTCGACCACCACGCCAACGGGAATGCGCAGCAGTGGCGCGACCGGGCTCATGTCAGCGCCGCCAGATGCCGGGCCGGTAAGCCGGTCAACAGATTCTGCGGCTTCATGCGCAACAGCTTGTCGGCCGTCATCGCCAGAATGAGATAGACCGGGTCATCCCCGATCGACGCCGCGGCCAGATCCGGATTGCCGAATGTCAGACGGAATAGCGCGAGCACGCGGCGTTGCGTTGTTTCGTCGAGCTCCTCGCCATGCCACAATGCATCGCCGATGCGCGTGCCTTCCGCGTCGAGGCCGACATACCAGGTTAGCGGAACGTCGCGCAATTCGCTCAGCGGCTCGACCGCGACGACAACGGACAGCATATGTTGCACCCACCGCTCGATGGCCTCGCCGAGTGCCGCCAGTCCGCGGCGACCGACTGTCAGATCGAGCGCCATGTCGAAAAGGTCGCTTCGCCTCCAATAACTCTGAGCATTGTCGTCCGTCAGAATGTCGATCTGGGTTCCGGCCGGAATGCCGAGCATCGACACGAGGGGCGACAATGGCGCCGGGTTCGTACCGGCGATGGTCTCCTCGTCGGCGGCGATCAGCGCTTCTTGATGCGTCGTCATCCGTTGCGGTCGAAAGAAGAGCTCCGCAGCGCGGATCACGAACGGATCGCCGCAGCCGTCGAGGGCGTTGCGCAGAATCACGTGAACGAGCTGGCTGAGAAAGAGCGGCGGCGTCTCGCCGATCTTCCGGTATATGAGATCGAGGTAGGCCGCCTCCAGCGTCTTGTGACGCAACAGATGGTCTCGAAAGGCGACCATCAGCTGCCAATTTTCCCGCGCGTCCGGGTCGCCAATTGCAGCAACCTCGCCGCAGCCGACTGGGCGGCGTGGATCGGCGAGCAGCGCCGCGTGCAGTCTGCGCTCTACCGCGCACGCTTCAGGCGGCGGAGCCAGTTCCGGACGCGCCAGATAGGCCTTCAGAAATTCGTCGGTGACCAGCAACCCGCCGTTGGTGTCAAGATCCGTCAGATGGTGGCCGCAGGCGAGCCAAAAGTCTCTCATTTGCTCCTTCCATGGGCCGTCATAGACGTGGGCCGCTGGTTCTCGGATCGAGCCACGAGGGCACTGTCAGGGCGGGCAGCAAGTGCCGGTGCTCGATCAGCTCGCCTGCACGTCGCACACCAAAATCGCCGTTCTCGGCAATGTTGCGACTTACCCCGCCCTCGGGCTTCAGCTTCGAAATATATTCCTGCGCTATTGGGGTGAATCCGCGCTCCTGCCAGCGATCGACCGCAACCATTAGATGCCGTGCGAAGCCTTCGACGAGGCGCTCAGCGCTGAAATCGCCAAAACTCTCTGCTTCGAGGGCGGTCGAAAGCGGATATAGTCCGGATTCCTCCGAGCTCGGAAAAAGGGTGCGAATTGAAGCGCCGAAGACGAGCCAATCCGGCACCGCGCGCTCGTCAGCGTGGTCGGGCCAAGCAAGCCGCCCGCCGCCAATGAGGCCTCGATCCACGTAGATTGCGTCCGGCCATTCGATGTCGATCGGCTTTTCCGGCGGCGCCGACGCTGCCAGGGCGTCGCTGAGCGCAACCATGCAGGCATAAAATGCACGGCGTGCAGAAGCGAGCGGTTCGTCGGGCTCCAAGACAACGGCGAACTCGGCAAGGTCAGAGCGGCCGACAAAAACGAGCGTTCCGGCGCCAAGTTCAGCGGCATGGGCGCGGGCATGAGCAAAGGCGTCGCCGACCTCGCGCAGCACCACCAGCCGGAAGGGCGGCGGCAGGTCTAGGGCGCGCGCATAGGGCTCGCGTATCCGGCTGCGTCGCTCCCGCTGCATTTATAATTGTGGCCTTACGTTCAATCTTTGAACACTATAACATCAGCTTGCGGTTAGTCCCACCGGCGCATCGCGCCGAAAGAGGCCGACCGATAATGAATCTCGGTATGTCAGTAGTTTATTTGTCATTCCCGCAAAAGCGGGAATCTAGGGACCCAAGGACTGAAGCGGTTGCCCCCTGTTCAAGCCAGGGGCAGGCCCTGGACCCCGCTTTTCGCGACGCTTTCGCGCGGGTGACGGTGACCCATTGCAAACACGCGCGCCATTTTCGGTCGGACACTAACGAGGAAACCGATGCCTGATCGGCGGACCCTCCTCGTTTGTTCGTGTGAAGACACGATGCCGCTCGATGCGGGCGCGTTCGAGCGTGGGTGCCGCGGAGCCGACATCGTCAGCGGGCATCAATTGTGCCGGGCCGAGCTCGAGCGCGTCCGCACATTAGTGGCCTCGGGTGCGCCGATCACGATCGGCTGCACCCAGGAAGCGCCATTGTTCCGCGAGGTCGCCGCCGAAAGCGCGAGCGATGTGAGCTTTGCAAATATACGCGAAAGCGCCGGCTGGTCCGCCGAGGCTGCAAGGGCGGGACCGAAAATGGCCGCGCTCGTGGCGGCTGCCGCGACACCGATGCCGGACGTTCCTTTCGTTCAAATCGAAAGCGCGGGCGTCGCTCTCGTATACGGGCGCGACGAGCGCGCGATCGAGACGGCGAGCTTGCTCAAGGAGCATCTCGACATTACCGCGCTGATCACGCGGCCCGATGATCTGACGCCGCCGCGCACCACCGAATTTCCGATCGTGAAAGGGACGATCCGCGCGGCCAAGGGTCATCTCGGAGCGTTCGAGATCATCGTTGACGATTACGCCTCGCCGCGACCGTCCTCGCGCGGCGCGCTGACGTTCGGACCGGCACGAGACGGCGCCGTGTCGCGCTGCGACATTGTGCTCGATGTCTCGGGGGGCCCGCCATTGTTCCCGGCCGCCGACCTGCGCGACGGTTACCTCCGCGCCGATCCTGGCGATCCCGCCGCCGTGCTCACGGCGGTATGGCGCGCGCGCGATCTCGTCGGCAGCTTCGACAAGCCACGTTACGTCAGATTCACTGCCGATCTTTGCGCCCATTCGCGATCGCAAATCGTCGGCTGCCGCCGCTGCCTCGACCTTTGTCCGACCAGCGCCATCGCTCCGGCCGGCGATCATGTCGCGATCGACGAAAAAATCTGCGCCGGCTGCGGCCAATGCGCCGCAGCGTGTCCGACGGGCGCAGCCAGTTATGCGCTGCCACCCGCCGACGCGCTGATGCGCAAGCTGCGCACGCTGCTCACAGTTTATCGCGATGCGGGCGGCGCGCTGCCCATTCTTCTTATCCATGATGAGGATCATGGCGGTGCGCTGATCGACGCCCTCGCCCGTCATGGCGACGGATTGCCTGCCAACGCCCTGCCATTTGCCGTCAACGAGGTGACGCAAATCGGCCTCGAAGTGATCGCTGCGGCTTTCGCCTACGGCGCAACGGCGGTGCGCGTGATCCTGCGCGCCAAGCCACGCCACGACCTTGCCGGTTTGTACAATACGATCGCTCTGGCTAAACCGATCCTTGCCGACCTCGATTTCTCGGGCGAACCTCTCGCGACGATCGAGACCGACGATCCGTTTGCGCTCGAGGAGGCGCTGCGAGGGATCGAACTCGGCGAACCCGTGACGCGTCCCGCCAGCTTCCTCCCGGTCGGTGGCAAGCGCGACGTGCTGCGGTTCGCGCTGCGGGAACTTCATCGCGTAGCTCCGGCGCCGACCGACATCATCGCGCTGCCCGTTGGGGCGCCGTTCGGCGCCGTCGAGATCGATGTCGAAGGCTGCACGCTCTGCCTGTCCTGTGTGTCCGCGTGCCCGACCGGTGCGCTGTCGGATGATCCCGAGCGACCTCTGTTGCGCTTTGCTGAGGATGCTTGCGTGCAATGCGGCCTGTGCAAGGCGACCTGCCCGGAAAAAGTGATCAGTCTCATACCGCGCCTCGCCTTCGGCGATGCGATGATTGCGGCGCGTGTGCTCAAGCAAGAGGAGCCGTTCCCGTGCATTCGCTGCGGCAAGCCGTTCGGCGTCAAGAGCACGATAGAGCGCGTCGCCGCCAAGCTCGAAGGCAAGCACTGGATGTACCGGAATTCGCCAAGTCGCCTCGAGGTCATCAAGATGTGTGCGGATTGCCGCGTTGCCGTTGTCACGGAGGAGGGCTTCGACCCCTACGGCGCGCCCGCGCGGCCGAAGCCGCGCACGACCGATGACTACTTGCGCGAGCGCGAGAGGAAGCCGGAATCGTGATCACTTCGCCGCTCGTTCGAGAAACCTGACGAGCTGGTCGCGATCCTCCCTCGCCCCAATGCGTTGCTCCGGCATCTTGGTGCCGGGCGTGTAGCGCGCGGGGCCGATCTCGAACAGCTTCGCCACCGTTTCAGGCGTCCACACGATGTCGAGATGCTTGAGCGCCTCGGAAAAATTATAGCCCGGCAGGGTCGCGATGCGCCGCCCGAAGATGCCGTGCAACGTCGGGCCGGCGCGGTTGGCTTGGTCAGGCTCGAGCGTATGGCAGGCGACGCAGGCGCGAAAGACCTGAGCGCCCGGATCGCCGGGATAGGCGGCGAGCGGATCCTCGCCGCCACCGCTTGCGATGGAGCCGATCGGCTCGCCGGTTTCGGAGTCCCAGCGCCGGATCAAGCGATCCGCACCGCCGGTGAGCAGCGTGCGGTTGTCCGGAAAGAATGCCGACGACCAGACCGGCATGCCCGGCCCTACCAGCGTACGAGCGAGCGTTCGCGTCCTCCGATCGACGATGGCGACCGAACCGCGGGTGCTCGCCGCCGCGACGCGGTCACCATTGCCGGATATCGCAATGGAGAGGATGGGCGTCGGCGACGCTTCGACCGCACCACGCGTTTCTCCGGCCGGCGAAAGGAAGTAGACCTTGCCGTCGGCACCGGCGGTAATCACTTCGCCGTCGGGTGCAACCACCAGGGCATTGAGCGGAAAAGGCAGCGTCGCAACCAGCGGCGGGTCCAGTTCCTTCAGGCGCCAGATGCGCACGGTCCCATCGTATCCGGCGCTTACCAGCATCTCGCCATCCGGCGCGAAGGCAACACCGTTGACGTTCTGCCGATGGCCCTCCAACACGCGCGGTGCGCCGCCCGCGAGCGGCCATACACGAGTCGTGCGATCCCATGACGCTGAGGCGAGCGTCGTACCATCGGGTGACACGGCGAGCGCGACGATCGGACCCTCGTGTCCGTCAAGGACCGCGTCCGGCTCCTGTTTTCCCGGAGTCCAGATGGCGATGCGGCCGTCCTCGCCGGCGGTAATAGCGCGGCCGTCCGCGAGGAATGCGACCGCATTCACCGCGCTCTCGTGGAAGCGCAGCACCTGCTCCGCGGCATTGCGCCGAAGCGACCAGCGGATCGCCGATGTGTCGAAGCTGCCCGATAGCGCCGCGGCGCCATCGGCAGAGATCGCAAGCGCGCGTATGGGGCCGCCATGCCCGCTCAATTGCGCTTCGATTCGCGCAGGAGGGAGCACCAAACCAATCAGCACCATGCAGCCGATCAGACGAGCAATCAAACGCATCAGAGGCGTGCGCTCAACTTCTGTGCGATAGGGTGCGTTGGCTGCCCGAGCATAACCCCTCGCCAGGCCGCGGTGGGTGCGCTTGATCTCGCAAGTACCGATATCTTACTTTAGACAATGACCCCGGACCGGGCGGACCACAATGCGCAGTTTCATTATCGCCTGTATTGCCGCTGCTGTGATTGCAGCCATTGGGGCAATCATCCTGAACTTCGTCCAAGAACCTGCCGATGTCGCGTTTACGACCGAATCCGCGCGGATTTGATCGCATAAAAATGGTCTGCGGTACCGGCGCCAGCAGTCTTTGACTACGACTCCCTCAGAGGAGCGGGCCGGAGCGACTAGTCAATTCCCGGCGAATAGGTCGTTCCGCTGAAACCGGCCGAGATAGGCTCTTTCGAAATCGGCCAATCGGCTGAAAGCCTCGACGTCCTTACCCGCTGTCCTTCGACGGCGACCAGATCGTCTTCGCGAAGCTGCCTCAATGTGCGGCTGACGTGCGGGACGCTCAACCCGAGCGCATCGCCGATCAGTTCCTGGGTCAGCGGCATTTGAAACGAGCGTTCATCTGCTAGGCCGATTGCTTGCAGCCTCGTCAACAGTTCGAGCAAGAAATGCGCGACACGCTCGAGCGCCGATCGCCGTCCGACGTCGATCAGGTGTTCGGCGTACATCGCAGCCTCGCAGGAGACGGACCAGAAGATTGTTGCCGCGAGCCGCGGGAATTTTTCAAAAAAGCCGAGAAGTCGAGCAAACGGAACCGCAGAGACGGCGCAGTCGGTAAGCCCGGTGGCGGGATTGGCGCCGCGGCGGTGGTCGGCCCCCGGTCGCAAATTAGCCGATCAAGCATACGCGCTGGGGCCGAACCGATCCGACAAAACGCATATCCGGCGGTGACACGAGGCGTCGTTTAACTGGGAGGATGATTTAGATTAACGCGCATCCCAGCGCGGCCGGGATTATCGACATGGTCAACCTCCTTTTGATCGCGTCGTAGACGGAAAGAGCCAA
>DASQRX010000034.1:0-2578 GCA_035642635.1 Xanthobacteraceae bacterium | reverse complement strand
TATTGGGTAGTTGCCCACTTTCAAGGGAGCGAGGGCGAGTTATTGCGTTGCAGCAGACGCATCTAACGCAGCGAGGACTGCCTTGGCCACCGCAGCCGTGCCGTCCGGCCGCCGAATTCCCGTGGTCTGATACCACTTTGGAAGGCGCGATCGACCGCCGCCTCGATCCGTTGGGCAGCAGACCCAGCCGGGGCATAGTCGTGCCTGTCGGCCAGCCATCGAGCATCATCGCGGTGGACAGGATCATCGCCGACGGATTGGCGATGCCCTGACCCATGATGTCGGGCGCGGTGCCGTGGCAGGGCTGAAACACCGCGTGCACATCACCGATATCGGCCGAGGGCGCCATGCCCATGCCGCCGACCAGCCCCGCGGTGAGATCGGAGAGAATGTCGCCGAACATGTTCTCCGTCACCATGACGTCGAAATCCCACGGGCGGCGCACCAGCATGGCAGAGCAGGCATCGACATAGAGCCGCTCGGTGGCGACCCCCGGATGGCGCGCTGAGGCCTCGTCGAACATCTCGCGGAAGAAGGCGAAGGCCTTGAACACATTCGCCTTGTCGACGCAGGTGAGCTTGCCCCGGCGGCCACGGGCTTTTCGGCGTTCGGCCAAACGAAACGAAAATTCGAACAGCCGCTCCGAGGTCTTGCGCGTGATGACCAGCGTCTCGCGCGCCTCGTCATGCGTTACCACGCCTTTGCCCATCGACGCGAACAAGCCTTCGGTGGATTCGCGGATCAGCACGAGATCGATGCCGTTTTTGTCGGCGCCGACGATCGGGCTCGGCACGCCGGGCCGAGCCGCGCCGGGCGCACGCCGGCATAGAGATCGAAGATGATGCGCAATTCGACCTGCGGCATGATCTCGGTGCCGTCCGGATGACGCACCTCCGGCAAGCCGCAAGCGCCAAGCAAAATCGCATCCGCATCGCGGCAGAGTTTTATCGTCGATTCCGGCATCGACTTCCCGGTGTCGCGATAATGGTTCGCACCGGCCGGAGCTTCGGTGAATTTGAATTTCAATCCCGGCACCGTCGCCTCGACCTTGCGCAGCACCTCCAGCGCCGGCGCCATGACTTCCGGCCCGATGCCGTCGCCGGGCAGGACTGCGATGTGGAAGGTGTCGTTGGCGAGCATGGGGTTTCCTCGGGTGTAACGCTAGGCAGCTATTTAGCCGTCATGGCCGGGCTTGTCCGGCCATCTCGATCATGAATTCGCTAGCTTTCGACTGCCGCGAGGCAATACAAACCAGCCGGCTTCATGCCGCCTCGATATGCGACACGCCACAGGATCGGCATTCAAAAGTGTACAGTTCCGGTAACCCGCCGAATCTCTTTGTTGTTCTGACGAGTTGCATCAGCTGAGCGCAGCTCGGACAACGCGGGCGCTCCGGCGCGGAACTGTTGGGGGACCCCTTGCACATGACGATCACTCGATTCTTGAAAAGCTACTGCCATGAGGTCCGGCGCATGTAAGGACGAGTCATTGCTGGCGCGTGGCCGAGCAATTAATGTTTGGCAATAGAGGCTGCATCGGCCGCCCGTAGGATGAGTTGCGGGCGCGTCTCGCCAAAACGAACAATCCAAGCTACGCTTCTCCGCAGAAAACCAAGGAAACGCCAAGGACCGACATGCCCCGCTTTGCCGCCAATCTCGGCCATCTGTTCACCGAACGCCCGCTACTCGAACGCTTTGGCGCCGCCGCCGCGGCGGGTTTTGCAGCGGTCGAACTGCAATTTCCCTACGACACCGCGCCGTCCGCGGTAACGGCGGAATTGAAGAAGCACAATCTCACGCAGCTTGCCGTCAACACGCCGCAGACTGCGGAATTCGGGCTGGCGGCGCTGCCCGGCCGCGAGCGCGACTTCGACGCCGCATTCAAGCGCGCGCTCGATTATGTCACCGCCATCGGCGGCACCGGGATCCATTGCATGGCGGGCGTCGTGCCGGTAAACGAGCGGCCGGCGGCGGAGAAAGTCTGCATCGCGAATCTGACGCGCGCCGCCGCCGAGGCCGCGAAATCCAACGTCACGCTGTTGATCGAGCCGATCAATCCGCGCGACCGGCCCGGCTATTTCTTGAACCATCTCGAACATGCCGCCGATCTCGTCAATAAGATCGACGCGCCGAATGTGCGCATCCAGTTCGATTTCTATCACCTGCAAATCGTCGGCGGCGATCTCATCAAGCGCTTCGAGAAATATCTGCCGCTCATCGGTCATGTGCAGATCGCCGCGGTGCCATCGCGGAACGAGCCGGATACGGGCGAAGTCAATTTCCCGCTGGTGTTCGAGGCGATCGATCGGCTCGGCTACAAGGGCTGGATCGGCTGCGAATACAAACCGCAAACGCGCACCGAGGACGGGCTCGGCTGGGCGAAACCTTACGGCGTGGTGGCGAAGGGGAGTTGAACCATGCGTCTCGAAGGCAAGACGGCTTTGGTCACCGGCGCCGGTTCGGGCATCGGCAAATGCATCGCCGAGACGTATGTGCGCGAAGGCGCGCGCGTCGCCGTGGTCGACATCGATGCCGCCGCGGCGAAGAACGTGGCCCGCACCATCGGCAACAACGCCATC
>DASQRX010000033.1:0-44773 GCA_035642635.1 Xanthobacteraceae bacterium | reverse complement strand
CGCGAGTGCCATAGAAGTGGGTGCTGTTGAGGCTCCCACGATACGGAGGAGCCAATCATGCAAGCGACTACGACAATCGGTCTCGACATCGCCAAGTCGGTTTTTCAGGTTCACGGCATCGACGCGGAAGGCAAAGTGATCCGTCGGCAGTTGAAGCGTCGCTACGTTCTGACGTTCTTCCAGATACTTCCGCCTTGCCTAATTGGTATCGAAGCCTGTGCGTCGTCGCATCATTGGTCGCGTGAGCTCAAAGCGCTCGGACACAGCGTGCGGCTGATGCCGCCGGCCTACGTAAAGCCCTATGTCAAGCGGCAGAAGAACGACATGGCTGACGCCGAGGCAATCTGCGAGGCCGTGAGGCGGCCAACGATGCGCTTCGTTGAGACCAAGACGCCGTGAGTGCCATTCGAAACTGCACCACACGCCGCGGGGGAATCCGAAAGGCCGGCGCCCGCGCCGGCGCCAGTACTCGCGGGGACGGCTGCGCGAACAACAGCGGCAAAGCCGCCGCGGCGGTGAACGGCGGCCGGCGATTGGGTCCAACTTGGGTCCAAGGTGAGCCGCGTTGCCAAACTGTTCGCGTCGGTATAGCTGATAAGCCGTTGACGACGTTGAGTCCGGAGAGGTGGCTGAGTGGTTGAAAGCACCGCACTCGAAATGCGGCATACGGGCAACCGTATCGGGGGTTCGAATCCCTCCCTCTCCGCCATCTTGCTTCGATAAAGGGAGGCCGTTTCCGTGCGTCCGGCCGAGGGATCATCCAGGCTCCCTGCGCGTTATTACGCAGCACGGAACGGGTGTCATGTCGATCATTCCACGTCTTGCGGCGTCCGCGTTTGAGCCAGAGACGATCGCGACTTTGGTTGCGGCGTTCGAAGACGCTTGGCAAAAGGTCGAGCAATCGGGCAGTCATTTCGCCTCGCCGCGCTACAAGCGCGCGGCGCGGGAAATCATCGCCAAGCGGATTATCGAAATGGCGCAAGGCGGCGAGCGTGATCCGGGAAAGCTTGCCGACGACGCGGTCGCGTTCTTGGACCGCTCTTACGCCTGATCAGAAAAACTAGTCGGCATAACCCAGAAAGCGCGTCTCAAAGTCAGCGCCTTGCTGATAGGCAAGACGCCGGCTGCGCTCTTGCGCAACGATTTGCCGCCACTGGGCGCGGGAAATTTTCGGTTTTTGCCGCGCATCAATTGCGGCGAGTTTTTGTGCAGCCGGTTGCGCAGCAGGAGCTTGAGCGGCAGCAGCTTGAACGGCAGAAGCTCGCGGCGCCGCTTCACGTTTTTGTGTAGTCGGCGCAACGTAGTTAACAGCAGGCTTATCGGCCTGGCTGTCTTTCGTCGCCGGTTTATTTGCTTCCACGAGCGCCGCCGTCTTGAGCGGGCTTACAATGGCCGCCGCTGCACTGTGCTGCGGAATCGCCGGCTGATTGGGCGTTGAAAATACAACAAAAAACGACACGGCGAACGCACCGACAATGCCGGCTACGCAAGTAAGGTAGGCGAGTACGGGGGCTAGAATATCCATCGAACAAACCAACTATGACCGCCCGCCCGCTTTACAATGCGTCATCACTGAATTTCGTTCCTAAAAAGGCACGAAACCGGGGGCTCTCATTGGTCGTTCGGTCACCATATCCGGGTTCAAAGATGGCGGGATGGCGTCGTGATTCCGGCATATTCCGACGCGTCATGGCCGTTCTTCGAACGGCTAAGCCCGGCCATGACGTGATTTATTTGGGAAGAACGGCAGCTCTGCTCACGCCTGCGAGATGAACTTGGTGTTGAAATAAGCTTGCAGTCCTTCGAGGCCGCCCTCGCTGCCGTAGCCTGACTCTTTGATGCCGCCGAACGGCGTTTCGGGCGTCGAGATGGCGATCGAGTTGACGCCAACCATGCCGGACTGCAACGCGTCGCCGATCAGGTTCGCGGTTTGCGCCGAATTAGTGAAGGCGTAAGACGCCAAACCATAAGGCAACGAGTTGGCGCGCTCCACCACTTCGTCGAAGGTCTTGAACCTGACCACGGGCGCGACCGGACCGAACGGCTCTTGCGTCATGATCTTGGAATTGTCGGGCACGTCGGTGACGACGGTCGGCTCGAAGAAGTAGCCTTGATTGCCGCGGCGATTGCCGCCGGTGACGATCTTGCCGCCGCGGTCCTTGGCGTCCTTGACGAAACTATCCATCGTGTCGATGCGGCGAGCATTCGCCATCGGGCCCATGGTGATGCCTTTTTCCATGCCGTCGCCGACTTTGATCGCCTTGGCGTATTCGGTGAAGCGCGCTAGGAAGCGATCGTAGACCGGCTCCTGGACATAGAACCGCGTCGGCGAAATGCAGACCTGGCCGGCATTGCGGAATTTGAACGCGGCGATCGTCTCGGCGGATTTCTCCGGATCGGCATCGGCGAACACCACGACTGGAGAGTGGCCGCCGAGCTCCATGGTGGCGCGCTTCATGCCTTTGGCGGCGAGGCCGGCGAGATGCTTGCCGACCGGGATCGAGCCGGTGAACGAAATCTTGCGCACGTCGTCCTTGGCGATGAGATGTTCGGAAATCTCAGCCGGCACGCCGAATACGAGATTGAGCACGCCGGCCGGAACGCCGGCATCGGCAAAGCAGCGCACCAACTCGACACAGGCGCCCGGCGTCTCTTCCGACGCCTTGAGGATGAGCGAACATCCGGCCGCGAGCGCGCCGCCGATCTTGCGTGCCGGCGTCAGCGTCGGGAAATTCCACGGCGTGAACGCGGCGACGACGCCGACCGGCTCCTGCAGCACGATCTGCCGCAGGCCCTTGCCGCGGCCCGGCACGATGCGGCCGTAAGCGCGGCGGCCTTCCTCGGCATACCATTCGATGATGTCGGCCGAAGTGATCACCTCGGCGCGCGCTTCCGGATAGACCTTGCCCTGTTCCTGAACCAGAACTTTTGCGATCGCGTCGTGCCGCTCGCGGATCAGGTCGGCGGCCTTGCGCATGATCTTCGCGCGGTCATAGGCGGAGATCGCGCGCCAGACCAGGAAGCCTTTCTTAGCGGCGGCGAGCGCCTGATCGAGATCGGCCGTGCTCGCATGCGGCAGGCGGCCGAGCGGCTTTTCGGTAGCCGGATTGATGACATCCTCGCCGCGGCCGTTGCCGCCGGTCCATTTGCCGTCGATGAAAAGCTCGAGATTGGCGTACATGGCGTGTCCTCGCTGGCGCTTTAGGGGGCTCGGGTTCTTGGCGAGTGGATTAGCAGGTTTTGAGAAACCGTTCACCCCTGGGCAAGCACCGCCGTTCGCGCAACTGTGACACTCAAAAAAG
This sequence comes from Xanthobacteraceae bacterium, assembly GCA_035642635.1. GTDB lineage: Bacteria > Pseudomonadota > Alphaproteobacteria > Rhizobiales > Xanthobacteraceae > BOG-931. Next base: position 41,471 of record DASQRX010000033.1, on the reverse strand, counting down.
AAGAGGCCCTGGCTTGCGCCAGGGCCTCTCGACCGAAGGGGCAGTGCCGGGAAGCCGCCCCGACCGCAGATCGCGTTACTGAATAGTCTCGCCATGCAGCGCGAGATCGAGACCGTCGCGTTCAACCTCTTCGGCGACGCGCAGACCGATCGCCAGATCGACGACCTTGAGGATGATCAGCGTCACCACGACGTCATATGCAAAGACGATGCCGACGCCGATGGCCTGATTAAGGACCTGGCCCCAATTGCCCTCGATGGCGCCCGGCGTGCCGCCGTATTCATTGATGGCAAAAACGCCGGTGAGAATCGCGCCCGATGCGCCGCCGATGCCGTGCACGCCGAAACTGTCGAGCGCGTCATCGTAGCCGAAAGTGTGCTTGAGCCCGGTGCAGCCCCAGTAGCAGACGATGCCGGCAGCGATGCCGATGGCGAACGAGCCCATCGGGCCGACGAAGCCTGAGGCCGGCGTGATCGCAACCAGGCCCGCGACTGCGCCGGAGCAGATGCCGAGCACGGTCGGCTTGCCGCGCATCATCCATTCGAGGATCATCCAGGTGAAGCCCGCCGTCGCGGTTGCGGTGTGCGTGACCAGCATGGCCATGCCGGCCTGCATACCGGCCGAGACCGCCGAACCGGCATTGAAACCAAACCAGCCGACCCACAACAGCGAGGCGCCGATCATGGTCAGCACCACGTTGTGGGGCGGGCCGGATTCCTTGCGCTTGCCGAGCATCAGAGCCGCCATCAAGCCGGCGGTGCCGGAATTGACGTGCACCACCGTGCCGCCGGCGAAATCCAGCACCTTGACCCAGGCATTGCTGTTTCCGGAATTGAGAAAGCCGTCGGGCCCCCACACCCAATGCGCGATCGGCGAATAGACGAAGATCGCCCACAGGCCGATGAACCACAGCATCGCCGAGAACTTCATGCGCTCGGCGAACGAGCCCGCGATCAGCGCCGCGGTGATGATCGCGAAGGTCAATTGGAACATCGAGTAGACGGATTCAGGAATGGTCGGCGCCAGTGAATTAGGATTGCCGATGCCGTTCGCGATGTCACTCAGGATGCCTTGCAGGCCGGCGCGGTCGAGGCCGCCAATGAATGGCGTGTTGGCGCGGAACGCCAGGCTGTAGGTGAACAGCAGCCAGAGAATGCTGATCAAACAGGTGATGGCAAAGCTCGTCATCACCGTGTCGCCGACATTCTTCTTGCGCACCATGCCGCCGTAGAACAAAGCGAGGCCCGGAATGGTCATCATCAACACGATGGCCATCGAGGTGAGCATCCAGGCGGTGTCGCCGGAATTCGGCGTGCACTTTTCGAGAACCATGGCGCTACAGGCCGGCGGTGATGGCGCCGCCGCCGGCGCCGCGGCGTCAGCCGGTGCCGCAGCAGGCGCGGCTGCGGGCGCCTGCGCGTAGGACGATTGATAAGTCGGCAGGCTGAGCGCGATGCCAAGCAGCATCGCGCCAGCGAAAGCAATCAATCCCGCGCGGGTGAATCTCTTCAACGACATTGGCATCACTCCTGTCCCTGCGTTTCTTAAAGCGCTGCGGCGTCGGTCTCGCCGGTGCGGATGCGGACCGCGTGGTCGAGGCCGAAGACGAAGATCTTGCCGTCGCCGATTTGTCCGGTCTTGGCCGCGGCGGTGATGGTGTCGATGACCCGGTCCACTTGATTGGATGGGACCGCGATCTCGATTTTGATTTTGGGCAGGAAGCTCACGGCGTATTCGGCGCCGCGATAAATTTCGGTGTGACCCTTCTGGCGGCCGTAGCCCTTCACTTCGGTGACGGTCAGCCCCTGAACGCCAATCTTGGTCAGCGCATCGCGGACCTCGTCGAGCTTGAACGGCTTGATGATGGCCATAACGATTTTCATTGATCTTTCTCCCCCTCGCCCGATCGAACTACCGATCGTGCGGACACAACTGAGCAACGACCGCGGTGGAAAGAGCCCCCCGCCGCGGTGCCGCCGCGCGTTAGGTAATCAAGGGCCGTGCCAAGTAGGGGGAAAACCCAGAATCGATGCTACGCCGGGCCTAATGGCACCCAATGGCACCCAATGTTACCTAAGTGCGCCGGTAAGCCGGTGTGACCCGGAGCCTGTCAGGTTCCGGACAGCGCCTCGGAAAGGGTTCCTGTGGCTTGCAGCCCAATTGTCAGCCGACATGCATAATAATTGAGCTGGCGCTGGCCGCAGCAAAATAATTGCGGGGGAGTGCCTAAAAAGACGCCTAGAGGGCGTCGGCGTTGGTCTCGCCGGTGCGGATGCGCAGCGCCTGGTCGATTGGGGTGACGAAGATCTTGCCATCGCCGATCTTGCCGGTTCTGGCTGCCGCGCCCATGGCCGAGACGACTTGGTCGACTTGCTCCGAGGGAACCGCGACTTCAACGCGGATTTTCGGCAGGAAATTCACGGCATATTCGGCGCCGCGATAAATCTCGGTGTGGCCCTTCTGCCGGCCATAGCCTTTCACCTCGGTGATGGTCATGCCGTGGACGCCGATCTTGAGCAGCGCGTCGCGGACCTCGTCGAGCTTGAACGGCTTGATGATGGCTGTGACGAGCTTCATTGCATGTTCCGGTTCACGGCCGAGGTTCGGCAGCCAAAGCTTAGCAGCCAATGGCGGGTGCACAGCTTAGCGGCATTGCCGCCGAGATTTAAGTCACTCGGTGAATTTAAGTCAGCGTCTCGTTCCGACAAGACAGGTCTCTTGCCCTATCCGGGTTTCTTCGTCCGCAGCCGCAGCAGCCCTTCCTGCGCAACCGAGGCCACGAGCGTGCCGTCGGCCGCGAAAATGAGGCCTCGGGAGAAACCGCGCGAGCCGCCGAGGTTCGGTGAGTCCTGCGCATAGAGCAGCCACTCGTCGGCGCGGAACGGCCGGTGGAACCACAGCGCGTGATCGAGGCTCGCCGCCATGATGTCGTCGCTGAACACCGTGCGCTGGTGCGGGATCAGCGCGGAATCCAGCAGCGTCATGTCGGACGCGTAAGCCAGCACGCATTGATGAATCGCCGGTTCGTCGGGCAGCCGCCCGGTCGCGCGAATCCAGACGTTGAAGCGGCCGTCCTTGGATGCTTCGCCGAGGTAGCGGCCGTATTCGACGAGTCTGAGCTCAATCGGGCGCTCGCGCTCGTAATAGCGCCGCACCGGCTCCGGCATCAGCGGCAAGATGTTTTTCCGCATCTCGGCGTCGGTCGGTAACGAGTCCGGCTTCGGCACGACCGGCATCGTGAACTGATGCGACAGCCCCTCTTCGATGGTCTGGAACGAGGCCGACATCGAAAAGATCGCGTGCCCGTGCTGGATCGCCACCACGCGCCGCGTCGTAAAACTCTTGCCGTCGCGAATGCGATCGACCTCGTAGATGATCGGCACTTTGGGATCGCCGCCGAGGAGGAAATAGGCATGCAGCGAATGCGGCGGCCGCGCATTCACGTCATCGACGGTGCGGCAGGCCGCGACCAGGGCCTGGCCGATGACCTGGCCGCCGAACACGCGTTGCCAGCTCGATTGCGGCGAACGGCCGCGAAACAAATTTAATTCCAGCGGTTCGAGGTTGAGAATATCGATCAGATCTTGGACGGCAGAAGCCATATTTCTTTCCCTCGAACCGGCATAACCGGCCGCTTACATCTTTGCATACGGGATCACGCGCGGGGTCAAGCCCGGCAGCGGTTACACTGCAGGCAACCGTGCTAGGATGAGAGGGCTATGACCGGGAACAAAATCGATGTGCTGATCGCGGGCGGCGGCTTTGCCGGCCTCTCGCTCGCCATCGCGCTGCGCAAGGCGCTTGGGCCGTCATTTGCGGTGACGGTGGCCGATCCGGCGCTGGTGGCGAATTATGCCAAGGACGAGCGGGCTTCCGCGATCGTGACCGGGGCGCGGCGGCTCTACGAAACCATCGGCGTTTGGGGCGAGGTCGCCGAACAGGCGCAGCCGATCCTCGACATGGTGGTCACCGACAGCCGGCTCGGCGACGCGGTGCGACCGGTGTTCCTTGCTTTCTCGGGCGACGTCGAGCCCGGCGAGCCCTTCGCCCACATGATCGAGAACCGCTATCTGGTCGAAGTGCTGGCGGCGCGGGCAAAGGCCGATGGTATCGATTTGCGATCGTGCGCCGTCGGCAAAGTCATGCATGACAGCGAGGGCGCAACGGGAGAGCTTGCCGACGGCACAGCACTCCATGCGCGTCTTGTTGTTGCCGCCGACGGCGCCCGCTCGGCCATTCGGCAAAGCGCCGGTATCGCGACGCATGGCTGGAATTACGGCCAGTCGGCGATTGTCATCAATGTCGGGCACGAGCGCGATCACGAGGGGCGCGCGGAGGAACATTTCCTGCCGGCAGGCCCGTTCGCAATCCTGCCGCTCAAGGGCCGGCGCTCTTCAATCGTGTGGACGGAGACGGCGCAAGAGGCCGAACGCATCGTCGCTTTGCCGGATGACGCTTTCCATGCCGAGCTTGAGCAGCGCTTCAAGCTGCAACTCGGCGAGGTCTCCGTTCTCGGCGCGCGCCGCGTTCATCCGCTCGGTTTTTTCGTCGCCCGCTCGTTCATCGCCGAGCGCATCGCGCTGATCGGCGATGCCGCGCATGTCATTCATCCGATCGCCGGGCAGGGACTCAATATGGGGCTCAAGGACGTCGCGGCGCTCGCCGAAGTGATCGTCGATGCCGCCCGCCTCGGGCTCGATCCGGGAACGGCGAATGTGCTCGAGCGCTATCAGCGCTGGCGGCGCTTCGACACCATGGCCATGGGCCTTGCCACCGACGGCCTCAACCGCCTGTTCTCGAACCGCTCCGATCTGCTGCGGGTTGCCCGCGATGTCGGCCTGGGGCTGGTCGAGCGTATCCCTAATCTCAAGCGCCTGTTGATCCGGGAAGCCGCCGGGCTCGTCGGCGAAGTCCCCAAATTGCTGCGCGGCGAAGTGCTATAGTCTGCCGAATATTTTTCCCACTGCGTGCAACACGTCATGGCGTTCAATCACATCGCGGTCATCGGTGCCGGGGCTTGGGGCACCGCGCTGGCGCTGACTTGCGCGCGCGCCGAGCGCCGGGTCGCGCTGTGGGAGCACGACGCGGCCAATGCCGAACAGCTCGCGAACCAGCGTGAGAGTCTTTATTTGCCGGGCGTACGCCTCGATGATGGCATCGCCGTCGTCCGCGATCTCGCCGAAGCCGCCCGCGCCGATGCGCTTCTCCTTGTGGTGCCCGCGCAACACGTGCGCTCCGTCGCCTCGGCGCTCAAACCGCTGCTTCACGCGGGGACGCCTTTGATCGTTTGCGCCAAGGGCATCGAGCGCGGCACGAAAAAATTCATGAGCGAAGTGATCGCCGAATGCGCGCCCGACGCGGTGCCGGCGATTCTGTCGGGTCCGAGTTTCGCCCGCGACGTGGCGCTCGGCATGCCGACCGCGGTGACTTTGGCGGCGAGCGACGGCAAGCTCGCCGGCGAACTCGCGCACGCGGTGAGCTCGGCGACCTTTCGGCCCTATCATTCCGGCGACGTACGCGGGGTCGAAATCGGCGGCGCGGCCAAGAACGTGCTCGCCATTGCGGCCGGCATCGTGTCGGGCCGCGGCCTCGGCTATAGCGCCACCGCGGCGCTGACCACGCGCGGCTTCGCCGAACTCGTCCGTTTCGGGCGCGCCTGCGGCGGAAAGCCGGAAACCATGATGGGGCTCTCCGGGCTCGGCGATTTGATCCTGACCTGCACCAGTCCGCAGTCGCGCAATTTCAGTTTCGGCGTCAATTTGGGCCAGGGCAAAAAGCCCGGCGACATCCATCGCACGACGGGTCTTGCCGAAGGCACCTTCACCGCGCCGGTGCTGCTCGAAATGGCGCGCGATCGCTCGGTCGACATGCCGATCTCGGCGGCAGTCGCGGCCGTCATTGCGGAAAAGATGAGCGTGGACGCCGCCATCGAATCGCTCTTGGCGCGGCCGTTGAAGGCGGAAGAATAAATGGAGAAATGACGATGGCGCATTGGTTGTTGAAGACGGAGCCCGAGGAATTTTCCTGGGACGCCCAGGTCAAGCGCGGCGCAAAGGGAGAGACGTGGAGCGGGGTGCGCAATTTCACCGCGCGCCGCTATCTCAAGGAGATGAAAAACGGCGACAAGTTCTTCTTCTATCACACCGGCAGCGAGAAGCAGGTGGTCGGCATCGGCGAAGTGATCAAGGAAGCCTATCCGGACCCGACGGCGAAAGCGGGCGAGCCCTGGGTCGCCGTCACGACCAAGGCGGTCGAGCCGTTTCCCGAGCCGGTGACGCTCGCCGCAGTCAAGGCCGAAGCGAAACTCAAGGCCATGGCGCTGGTCAAATACGGCCGCCTGTCGGTTCAGCCGGTGACCGCAGAGCAGTGGAAGATCGTCTGCAAGATGGGTGGCGTGAAGGGCTGACCCGCCACGCAACGGCTAGTTCGCATGCAAGCTCATCTGCTGCTGCACGTCGCGGGCGACTTCCTGCCCGAACTGCTGACCAACCATGAGACTCTGTTGCGCAATCACCGGCTGCTGCGCGACGAATTTCTGGCCGGTCGGCGACCGGTAGAAAGCGGCGATGTCGTGCAGTTCGCTGACAGTGAAATTGCGGGCGTAGATGACGGCTATTTTGTCGGTCAATTCACTCAGCCGCTGTTGGGCGATTTGATTGAAGACCGGAATCATCGCGTCGTATTGCTTTTCGATGTCCGGCCGGTTCTGCACGATGGCCGCCTTAAAGCTCTGGAACAGCGCCGGTAGGATGGATTTGAATTGCTGCTCCGGTTTCGTCACCGTCATCAAATCGCGAGCGGCCGCGATTGCTTCGGGGGATGGTGTTGCCGGTGTCTGCGCGGGCGCGGCACTGTTGATGGCCAGCGCGGTAGCGGCAATGAATAAGACAGTTGCGAAGCGCATGGTTACTCTCCCGGTGAAAGGTCGATTATAGCTTCTTGGCTCGCCATTGCGAATTGACGGGTTGCGACAAGCAGGTGACAAGGCTTGTCCGGGGTTGGGGCGTCGTCGCATAATACGAACAGGAAACGCCAATAATCGGGGCCGATCGGCCATCCGCTGTTTTGGTCATGTGCGCGTGGAGGACGAGATGTCGGACAAGATTTACGGAGTGCCCGCCGAGTGGACGAAGCGCGCCTTCATCGATGACGCAGAATACAAAAAAATGTATGCGCAGTCGCTCGCCGATCCCAACGGCTTTTGGGGCGAGCAGGCCAAACGCCTGTATTGGATGAAGCACTTCACCAAGGTCAAGAACACGTCCTTTGCGCGCGACAGGGTTTCGATCAAGTGGTTCGAGGACGGCTTTACCAACGTCGCCTACAATTGCGTCGACCGCCACCTGCATAGCCGCGGCCACCAGACCGCGATCATCTGGGAAGGCGACGATCCGAAAGATTCAAAGCACATCACCTATAAAGAGCTGCACGACGAGGTCTGCCGCTTCGGCAACATCTTGCGCACCCGCAACGTCAAGAAGGGCGATCGCGTCACCATCTACATGCCGATGATTCCGGAAGCTGCTTACGCCATGCTCGCCTGCGCGCGCATCGGCGCCATCCATTCCGTGGTGTTCGGCGGCTTCTCGCCGGATTCGCTCGCCGGCCGCATCGAGGATTGCAAGTCGAACGTCGTCATCACCGCCGACGAAGGCTTGCGCGGCGGCCGCAAAGTGCCGCTGAAGGCCAACACCGATGCGGCGATCGCCAAAGTCGGCGGCGTCGATTTCGTCATTGTCGTCAAACGCACCGGCGCCCCGGTCGACATGGATCCGGTGCGCGACGTTTGGTACCACGAGGCCAAGGACGTGGTGACGGCGGAATGTCCGTGCGCGGAAATGAACGCCGAGGATCCGCTGTTCATTCTTTACACGTCGGGCTCGACCGGCAAGCCGAAGGGCGTGCTGCATACCACGGCGGGTTATCTGCTCTTCACGGCGATAACCCATCAATACGTGTTCGACTATCACGACGGCGACATCTATTGGTGCACGGCCGACGTCGGCTGGGTCACCGGCCACAGCTACATCGTTTACGGGCCGCTGGCGAACGGCGCCACGACGCTGATGTTCGAAGGCGTGCCGAACTATCCGACCAATTCGCGGTTCTGGGAAGTCATCGACAAGCACAAGGTCAACACCTTCTATACCGCGCCGACCGCGATCCGCGCCTTGATGCAGGCGGGGGACGATCCGGTGACGAAAACCTCGCGCGCGTCGCTGCGGCTGCTCGGCTCGGTCGGCGAACCGATCAATCCTGAAGCCTGGGAATGGTATCACCGCGTCGTCGGCGACGGCCGCTGCCCGATCGTCGACACCTGGTGGCAGACCGAAACCGGCGGCATTTTGATCACGCCGCTGCCAGGCGCGACGGCGCTCAAACCCGGCTCGGCGACGCGGCCGTTCTTCGGCGTTATTCCGGAGATCGTCGACGCCGAGGGCAGGGTGCTGCAGGGCGCCGCCAGCGGCAATCTCTGCATCGCCGATTCATGGCCCGGCCAGATGCGCACGGTTTATGGCGATCACCAGCGCTTCGTCGAAACCTATTTCAGCGCCTATCCAGGCAAGTATTTCACCGGCGACGGCTGCCGGCGCGACGAGGACGGCTATTACTGGATCACCGGCCGCGTCGACGACGTGATCAACGTTGCCGGCCATCGGCTCGGCACCGCGGAAGTGGAATCGGCTTTGGTCGCGCATCCGAAAGTGTCGGAAGCCGCGGTGGTCGGCTATCCGCACAACATCAAGGGCCAGGGCATCTATGCCTATGTGACGCTGATGGCCGGCGAGCAGCCGACTGAGGCGTTGCGCAAGGAACTGGTGCAATGGGTGCGCACCGAAATCTCGCCGATCGCGGCGCCCGATCTGTTGCAATTCGCGCCCAGCCTGCCGAAGACACGGTCCGGCAAAATCATGCGCCGCATCCTGCGCAAGATCGCCGAGGACGAATTCGGCAACCTTGGCGACACCTCGACGCTCGCCGATCCGGCCGTGGTCGATGACCTCGTCAACAACCGGCAAAATAAGAGCAAGGAGACTGCATAGCGCATGATCCGGAAAATGGAGACTTGTTTTCCGAAATGATCATGCTCTATCAAGATGCGGGCCTCTCGTCCGCTGACGGTATGGATAGACCGTCGGGTCCAATCGAGTTGTAACTTCGGCGTTAATTCAAGGGTTTGGTCTCTGTCGCCCCCAGACCACACTTGCGGAAAAATTTGCGAAAATTTCACCGTGGCTGCCCCATACTAGTGAGGTCAGCCGCCGTTTCGGCTAGGATGGAACCAGGCTGGTCATCCTGCCGGGGGCGGGCAAACCGACTTTTCTTGGGGCGTTTCCGCAGTAGGGAATTGAACATGCGAGGGAAAACTCTGATCGCGGCCGCGCTGGCGGCCTTCGTCTCATCCGCTTTCGCGCCCGGGGCGGCGGAAGCCCGAGGCGACATGGTGTCGATGCGCGAAAGCTATATGCCGGGCACGATCGTCATCATCACGCACGAGCGCGCGCTCTATTACATGGTCGGCCCCGGCACGGCGCTGCGTTATCCGGTCGGCGTCGGCCGGCTCGGCATGCAATGGTCCGGCACCGCCTATATCGACGGCAAATATATCAGGCCGGCCTGGACGCCGCCCGATTCGATTCGGAGCGACTACCGCAAGCTGCCGCCCGTGGTTCCGGGCGGCTCGCCGCAAAATCCGATGGGCGTCGCCGCGATGACGCTCTCCGGCGGCGGCCAATACGCCATCCACGGCACCAATAACGAAGGCTCGGTCGGCCATTTCGTGTCGCACGGCTGCATCCGCATGCACAACGCCGACATCGAGGATCTGTACAGCCGGGTCATGCTCGGCACCCGGGTCGTGGTGGTGCAGTAGTCAGGGATCAGCGGTCAGGTATCAGGAATCAGTCGCGGCGCAGACGGGGGTACTGCCGCTGCCTGATTCCTGGCATCTGAGTCCCGATTCCGGTTCCCCCTAAAAATCCGACGTCAGGCCATTGATTTCCCAGTCGCCGTAGCGGGTCGGATCGAGACCGCCGCGGCCGGACACTTCAGGCGGCGCTTCGGTCTTTTCCCGTTCACGCTCGGCACGGCGCGCCTCAGCCTCGGCCAGCGCGCGTTCCGCGGCCGACGTCAGGGGGCGGTTTTCGGCCTCTTGGTGGGTGTTTGCGTCGCGTGGGGGTGCGGGCGGTGTCGTCGCGGTTGGCATAGAGCCTGACTTGGCGTAGCCCAGCCCGGGATTCAAGACGAAAATTACGAGAAAGAAACTGAATGAAAAGCGCGCGTCAGCCGCAGTCAAAGCCTATAGGCCCGCCCGGCCACTCGGGCGAGGTGCCCGGCTTGGCAGTCCGCCGAATCGCGGCCGACATCGTCGACGGCGTGCTGCGCCGCCGCCGCGCGCTTGATGAGCTTTTGGAGGGCACAAGCGAGTTCGCCGCGCTCGAGGACCGCGACCGCGCACTTACGCGCGCGCTGGTCGCCGTCGTGCTGCGGCGGCTTGGCACGTTGCGTCATCTGCTCGGCGTCTTTCTCGATCGCGGTCCGCCGCCGCAGGCGCCGCGGGTCGAGAGCGCGTTGTTGATCGGGGCTGCGCAAATCCTCTTTCTCGACGTACCGGACCATGCCGCGGTCGATCTCTCCGTGCGTTTGGTGCAGACCGATCGGCACGCCGCCCGCTTTGCCGGTCTGGTCAATGCCGTGTTGCGGCGGGTGACCCGCGAAGGCGCCGAGCGGCTCTCAGCACTCGATACGCCCGTACTCGACACGCCCGGCTGGCTGATGGCGCGCTGGACCGCGCAATATGGCGCAACGACCGCGCATGCCATCGCGACCGCAAACGGCCATGAACCGGCGCTTGATCTCACGGTGAAAAGCGATCCCGAAACATCGGCCGAAATCTGGGCCGGAAAGCTCGGCGGCCGCGTGCTGCCGACCGGTACCGTGCGCACCGTCGCGCATGGCGCGGTGACCGCGCTGCCGGGATTTGCCGAAGGCGCGTGGTGGGTCCAGGACGCCGCGGCGGCGCTGCCGGCCCGTCTGCTCGGCGACATTCGCGGGCGCCGCATCGCCGATCTTTGCGCCGCGCCCGGCGGCAAGACCGCGCAGCTTGCGGTCGCGGGCGCAGACGTTACCGCAGTCGATCGCGCGCCGGCCCGGCTCAAGCGGCTGCAGGAAAATCTGACGCGGCTTTCGCTTGCTGCCGAGCTCGTCTGCGCCGATGTCGCGGAATGGACCGCCGAGCCGTTCGACGCGGTTCTGCTCGATGCGCCGTGTTCGTCGACCGGAACGATCCGCCGCCATCCCGACGTGCCCTGGCTCAAGCACATTGACGATATGACGGCGCTCGCAGGCCTCCAGCGCCGGCTGATCGAGCGCGCGGTAGCGCTGGCCAAGCCGGGCGGCACGTTGATCTATTGCACCTGCTCGCTCGAAGCCGAGGAGAACGAGACCATCGTCGCCGAACTCCTGGCGCGCGATCCGAGCGTGCGGCGGGCGCCTTTCGGTGCCGCCGAACTCTTCGGCCATGGCGAGTTCATCTCGGCCGACGGCGACCTGCGCACTTTGCCTTGTCAGCTTCCCGACCCTGATTTGCGATTCGCCGGGCTTGATGGATTCTATGCGGCGCGGCTGGTAAAACAGTAAGGAAATCAAACCGATTCGGCAGTTGGCCGTCGAAACCTTCATTTCGTTATGGTCCGGCGCGCGGGAATGTCATTTGCGCCCGCGCACCCAAAGGGGGCAAACGGGTCGATGTCGCGCGTTGCAGTCGCGAACCATGCGAAGCTGTCCTGGCTTCTGATTCGCGGCGCCATGCGCCGGGTCACCGGCCGCGCTAACAGCCATCCGTTCGTGCGCTGGCCGCTGGGACCGCTGCGCACCGACCGCCTGCTGATCGCGCCGCCGGATTTGCGCACTGCCGATGCGACGCGGGCGAGCGAAATCTATTCCGGCCGATTCGCTTTCGCCGGCAAGGTCGTGATCTGCGATGGCCGGTCGGCTTTCGAAATGGAACCGCCATCCGACGATTGGGCGGCGACCTTGCTCGGCTTCGGCTGGCTGCGCCATCTGCGCGCGGCCGGGTCGGGCATTACCCGCGCCAATGCACGCGCTCTGGTCGACGAATGGATCGCGTTGCAGGGCTCTTGGCATCCGGTCGCCTGGCGTCCCGATGTTCTGTCGCGGCGTATTATTTCCTGGCTGAGCCAGTCAACGCTGGTGCTGCAAGATGGCGATGCGCGCTTTTATCGGCGTTTCCTGCGCAGCCTGGTCCGTCAGGTGCGCTATCTCCGCCACACCGCCGGCGACGCGCGCCGCGGCGTCGATCGCATGCAGGCGGTCGTCGCGCTCACTTATGCGGCGCTGTGCATCGCCGGTCAGGCGCGGCATATCGAGTCCGCCACCGAGCGGCTGAGCCAAGAAATCGAACGGCAGATTCTCCCCGACGGCGGCCATGTCAGCCGCGATCCGGGGGCCATCATCGAAATCCTGATCGAGTTCCTGCCGCTGCGGCAGGCTTTTACGGCACGCAACATCGCGCCGCCGCGGGCGCTCCTCAACGCCATCGACCGCATGATGCCGATGTTGCGCTTCTTCCGGCACTCGGAAGGAAGTTTCGCCCATTTCAACGGCATGGGGGCGACGCCGGGCGGCTTGCTCTCGACGCTCTCGGCCTATGACGAAAACCACGGCGCGCCGTTCTCCAACGCACCGCATTCGGCTTACCAGCGGCTTGAAGCCAATGGCGCCGTGCTCATCGTGGACACCGGCCGTACGCCGCCGATCGAAATGAGCCTCGACGCGCATGCCGGCTGCCTGTCGTTTGAATTTTCTACCCCGAAGCAGAGCCTCATCGTGGTCAATTGCGGCATGCCGGCCGTGGGGCGGGAGAACTGGCGGCAAATCGCGCGCGCCACCGCGGCCCATTCGGCGGTCACGTTCAACAACGCATCTTCGGCGCGCTTTGTCGAAATGGCGACGTTCCGGCGCATGTTGGGCGGATCGCCCATCCTCGGCGGCCCGCGCCATGTGGCGGTGACGCGCGAGGAGCGGCCCGACGCCATCATCTTGCGGGCGGCGCATGACGGTTACGCCGACCGCTTCGACATCGTGCATGAGCGTGTGCTGATGCTCGCCACCGACGGCACCCGGCTAGACGGCGAAGAAACATTCCTCGACGCCAATGGCGGCCCGCATATACGCACCGAGCAAGACGAGTTCGCGATTCGCTTTCATCTGCATCCTATGGTGAAGGCGACGCGGCTCAGCGACGGCCACGGCATCATGCTGATGATGCCGAACAAAGAGGTCTGGACCTTCAGCGCCCACGAAGACCAGGTCGAGCTCGAAGACAGCGTCTATCTCGCCGGCAGCGAAGGCCCGCGCCGGACCGCGCAGATCGTCATCCGCGGCCATGCGCGCACCGCGTCGCGCGTGCAGTGGAGCCTGCAGCAGGCGCCGGCCGGCGCTCTCGCCAGCACCGGCACTGCGCGCCGCGCCCGCGAAGACGAGCCGAGACTGCCGTTATGATAAATTTGGGTGCATAACTTGGGAGCATCATGACCGAACATCTCCGCCGCGCCGCCCGCGCGCTCATCTCCGTCTCCGACAAAACCGGAATGGCCGAATTCGCGCGCGCGCTTTCGGGCTTCGGCATTGAGCTGATCTCGACCGGCGGCACCCGCAAGGCGCTCGCCGATGCCGGGCTGAAAGTGCTCGACGTCAGCGACTTGACCGGATTCCCGGAAATGATGGACGGCCGGGTCAAGACGCTGCATCCGGCAGTGCATGGCGGCTTGCTCGCGATCCGCAGCAATCCGCTGCACATCGAAGCGATGCAGGCGCACCGGATCAAGCCTATCGATATTCTGGTAGTCAGCCTCTATCCGTTCGAGGAAACCGTCGCCCGCAAGGCTGATTTCGCAGCCTGCATCGAGAACATCGATATCGGCGGCCCGGCGATGATCCGCGCCGCCGCCAAGAATCATGACGATGTCGCGGTGGTGGTCGATGCGAGCGATTACCCAGCGCTCCTCGACGAGCTTGCGGTGCATCAAGGCATGACGACGCTTGCATTGCGGCGACGGCTCGCCGCCAAAGCCTATGCGCGCACCGCGGCCTATGACGCGGCAATCTCCAATTGGTTTGCCAATGAGCTCGGCGACATCGCGCCGGATTACCGCGCTTTCGGCGGAAGGCTGATCGAGAAATTGCGCTACGGCGAGAACCCGCACCAGGCGGCGGCGTTCTATCGCACGCCCGACCTGCGCTTCGGCGTTGCGACAGCGCGGCAGGCGCAGGGCAAGCAGTTGTCCTACAACAATATCAACGATACCGACGCCGCCTTCGAATGTGTCGCCGAGTTCGATCCGGCGCGCACGGCGGCTTGTGCCATTATCAAGCACGCCAATCCATGCGGGGTTGCCGAGGGCGAGAGTCTTATCGACGCTTATAGCAAAGCGCTTGCCTGCGACACGACATCGGCCTTTGGCGGCATCGTCGCGCTCAACCGCACGCTCGACGCCGACGCCGCGCGCGCGATCACCGAGATTTTCACCGAAGTCATTATCGCGCCGGATGCTACCGAAGAGGCTATCGCCATTGTCGGCGCCAAGAAGAACTTGCGGCTTCTGCTTGCCGGCGGCGTGCCTGATCCTCGCGCCATGGGGCTGACCGCAAAAACCGTCGCCTGCGGGCTGTTGGTGCAGACGCGCGACAATGCTGTGGTCGACGACATGGATTTGCGGCCGGTGACCAAACGCAAACCGACCGATGCCGAATTGCGCGATTTGCGCTTTGCCTTCCGGGTCGCCAAGCACGTCAAGTCGAACACGATCGTCTACGCCAAGGACCTGGCGACGGTCGGCATCGGCGCCGGACAGATGAGCCGCGTCGACGCTGCGCGCATCGCCGCGCGCAAGGCGCAGGACGCCGCGAGAGAAGCTGGTCTCAAGGAGCCGGCCACCCGGGGATCGGTGGTGGCTTCGGACGCATTTTTTCCGTTCGCCGACGGCCTCCTGGTCGCCATCGAGGCCGGCGCGACGGCCGTGATTCAGCCGGGCGGATCAATGCGCGATAACGAGGTGATCGCGGCCGCGGACGCAGATGGCATCGCCATGGTTCTCACCGGGACGCGGCATTTTAGGCATTAGCCGCAAGTACGAATTATTGGCGCGTCATGCCGGCATAGCCGTCCGAAGGACGGCGCCGCTTCGCTCGCCTATGTCCCGGCCACCCACGCCTTCACTTCGGCCGCTAAGACGATGGCCGGGACGAGCCCGGCCATGACAACGTTGGATAGTTAGCAACCAGTGCGGGATCACACCGAAGAGGTGATCCACTGCTCGAGCTTCTGCTTCGGCGCGGCGCCGACTTGGCGGGAAGCGAGCTGCCCGTCCTTGAACAGCATCAGCGTCGGGATCGACATGATGCCGTATTTCGACGCGACGCCGGGATTCTCGTCAACGTTGAGCTTGACGATCTTGACCTTGCCGTTGAGCGAATTGGAAATCTCTTCGAGCGCCGGCGCGATCATGCGGCACGGGCCGCACCATTCCGCCCAGAAATCGACGACCACCGGGCCGCTCGCTTTGAGGACGTCCGTCTCGAACGTGGCGTCTGTTACTTTCTCGACCATGAAAAACCTCGTCTTTGCGGGAGAATCGGCGACCCGGGGCTGCTGAACGTATGAACCGAGCTCTGGGGCGTCAAGGCACAGTCACCGGAGCGTGACAGGTCTAGGTTCGGACTTTGCCAAATTCGGCCTCCAGGGCCAAATCCAAGGCTCCGTCCAAGGCTGCGTCCATGGTCGCGCCGGGAATTTCCAGCAAAACCGGCCCAGTGGTGAAAATCAATGCCGCTCGCACGGATTTGCCGGGATAAAGGCGGCCGAGCACCGCCCGATAAAGCGCGAGCTGGGTGACATAGCGCGAAACCTCGTCGAGCCATTGCGGGATCATGCCGTCGGTTTTGTAATCGGCGATCAGAACGGTGTCGCCGCTGATCGACAGGCGATCGACCTGTCCGGCGACGCCGAGCGGCTCGGCATGTTGGCGCGGGATGCGGCCGACAATGGGCACTTCGGGGCGGCTTCCCGGCGCAAATATTTCGGCAAAGCTCTGATCGCTGAGAATAGCGGAAACTTGCCGCGCGATCTCGGCGCGTTCCGCGGGTGAAAATTCCCTTGCGGCGGTGCGAACGAGAAATTGCTCGATCGCAGCCATGCGCCGCTCCGGCGGAATGTCGGGCAGCGACTGCATCAGCCGATGCACGATCCGGCCGCGCTCCAGGACTTTACGGCGCACCGCGGCAGAGGCTCCCGGCTGCACGCTACTGCCGACATCTTCGTCAAAGGCCGCGGATGGCGCGATAGGTCCGCCGCGCCGCGCCTCGGGCGCAGCGCGTTGCCGAAGCCAAGCCGGTAGCTCCGGGCGATCCGGCTTTGGCGTGGCGGCGGCCGGCGATGGTTTCACGTCCGGGCTCGTTGCCGTCCGATAGCGCAAGACTTTGTCCTCGCCGTCCGTATCCTCGACTAAAAACGGCTTGAGCGGTTCACACACCAGATCGTACCAGCAGCCGTCCGGCCGCTTCTTTTCGCCCTGCGCGCCGCAGATGATGAGCCGATCGGCGGCGCGCGTCATCGCCACGTAGAGCAGCCGTCGATATTCGTCCGCGGCGTCGCGCTGCGCCTCTTGCCGGGCCGCGGCGACGGGCGGCGGATCGTCCGCCTTGCGCCCGACCCAGATCACGGCGTTGCCGGCGAGATCGAGAAGCCGCGGCGGCCTTGGACCCCCAGGCGGCGTCATCGTATCGGCGAGGAACACGATGGGAGCTTCGAGGCCCTTGGCGCCGTGCACGGTCATCACCCGCACTTCGTCGCGGGCGATTTCCATATCGCGCTTGACCTCGGCGCGCGCCTCGCGGAGCCAGGCCATGAAACCCTGCAGCGACGGCGTCTCGCGGCGCTCGTAATCGATCGCGAGATTGAGGAATTCGTCGAGCGCATCATTGGCCTCGGCGCCGAGCCGGGCCAGGAAATGTCCTCGCGCGCCGCCCGCGCCGAGGAGTTTTGCGTAAAACGCAAATGGCGTCTCGCGCAGCGCCGCTTCCACCAAATTATTGAGGCGGGCATGGGCCGACGCCGCGATCAATTCGCCGTCGCGGGCTTTGTCGGCAAGCGCCTCGCGCAGCGACAAGCCACCGCGATCGTAGGCGACTGCGAACAGATCGTCGTCCGAGAAACCGAACAGCGGGCTGCGCAGCACGGCGGCGAGCGCGAGATCGTCCTGCGGCAACAGCAGCGCGTCGGCAAGCGCCATCAGATCCATCACCGCGATATGCTCGGTCAGGATCAGGCGGTCGGCGCCGGCAACCTCGACGTGCTCGTTCTTCAACGCGTGGATGATCGCTTCGAACAATTCGCCGCGTTGGCGCACCAGGATCAAGATGTCGCCGTAGCGCACCGCCCGGCGCGCGATGCCGACCGGTTCGCCGGTATCGATCATGCGTTTGACCGTGCGCGCAATGCGCTTTGCCAATTTTACCCGCGGGCTTGTCTCGTTGACGGTATCGAACGGCGCATCCCAGCCTTCGATCTCTTCGCGCTCGTCGGGCTCCGTCGGCTCCCAGATTTCAACCAGGCTTGGCGGCGCGTTCGGCAACGCGATGTGTGGCGGAAAGCCATCGGCGTCCGACGAGACGCTAGCGGCAATGAGCTTGTCCTTGAAAACCTCGTCGACGGCGGCTAGCACGCTCGCGCCGGAGCGGAACGAATGCTTGAACTCGCGGAATACGAAGTCGAGCCCGCCGTGCCGATGCACGCGCTCGAAAAAGCTCCGCATCTGCGCAAATTCGCGCGGCGCGGCGCTTTGAAACGAATAGATCGATTGCTTCTCGTCGCCGACAGCGAAAATCGTGCGGGTGCCGTGGTGCACCCCGGCGCCGGCAGTGAATTCGGCGACCAGCCGGCGCACGATCTCCCACTGCTTGTGGCTCGTGTCCTGCGCCTCGTCGATCAAGAGATGATCGATGCCGAGATCGAGCTTGTAATGCACCCAGGCGGCATCGACATTGGTGAGAAGCGACAGCGCCTTGTCGATCAGGTCGTCGTAATCGACTAGCCCGCGGCGCTCTTTCTCGTGATGATAGCGCGTCAGCACATCGTTGGTGACGGTCAGCAGCGCCGCCGAGCGGTCGCGGCAGATGACGGCGCGCAGGCGCTGCAGAACCGCGCAGACGCGGCCTTGTTCCGCGGTCAGGCGCTCAACGAGGGCCGTGTCCTTGATCGCTTTCGTTACAATGTATTTCCGCGGGTCGCGTTCGTTCGCCGTGCAGAAAATATCGAGGTAGGTTTGGACGCGGTCGGCGCGCGTCAGTGACGCGAGTTTCCTGAAGCGGTGCGCCTGCTCGATGTCGGTCTTATTGCCTTGTGCCAGGGCGGTTCCGACCGCGTTCCATTCGCCCGGAGCAATCGGGGAGTCGTCAAAAAACTCGTCTTCGATATCGGCGCGGCTTGCCGATGGATCGATGCCGAGCGCCCGGGACAGCGCGGCGATGGCCGCTGTGATGTCGCCCGCCTTCATCACCCAGCGCGTGACGGCATCGCGCCGTCCGATCGCTGAGCGGACCACCTCGCGAAAGGTCACATCGGCGGCGGCCGTCATGGCAACGGCAAGCGCGCGGCCGAGCGGACTCTCGGGATCGCGCGCGCCGTCGAGCAGGACATGCAGCGTCAATTGCTCGAGAAGTTGGGTCTGCTGGGTCTCGTCGAGCACGGCAAATCGCGCCGCGACATTGGCCTCGAAGGGGAACTGATGCAGCAGCTGCGTGCAGAAGGCGTGGATGGTCTGAACTTTTAAGCCCCCGGGCGTTTCCAGCGCGCGGGCGAATAGCCGCCGCGCCACGACGCGCCGCCGGACGTCGCCTGCCATGCCTGAACCTTCATGGATCGCTTTGTCGAGCGCGGCATCGTCGAGCGTCGTCCAGGCCGCCAACGTGTCGAAGACCCGCTTCGCCATATTGGCGGCGGCCGCCTTGGTGAACGTGATGCAAAGAATCTTTTCCGGCGCGACGCCGTCGAGCAACAGATTGATCACCCGTTGCGCCAGCACATGGGTTTTGCCGGAGCCGGCATTGGCGGCGACCCAGGCCGAGACATCCGGTTGGGCGACCGCGCGTTGCAGCTTGCGCACCTGCGGCGGGATATCGTCCGCCGTTCTCATTCGCCGCCCCCGATGTCATCATCACGGCCGCTCGACCATTCCTTCACGCGCGCGAGGTGGTCGTAATCGCCGTAATACGTCGTCCACATCGGATGCACGAGCGAACGGTACGGTTCCTTGTCGTTATCGAAGCGCCTGGCGAGCACGGTGAGTTTTTCCAGCGCCCGGTCGGCATGGCTGTCCGGGGTACCGTCCTTGAAGTTCACCGGCTCATATCGGCCGGGCGGCTCGCCGCCTTTGAGCAGCACGTAGACGAGCTCCGCGACCGACGCGCCGCGCGGAATCTCTTTGAAGCCGCCGTTGCGCAGCATCGCGGCTTCGAGCGTGAGCTGCGGCGCGAGGCCGCTGCGGACTTGCTTTTCGCTCCGCGCCGCGCCGGTCTTGTAGTCGAGGATGACGTAGCCATCGGCGGTCCGCTCGATGCGGTCGGCGACGCCGCGCAGCTTGAACACACCGTCGTCGAGCGCAAGGTCGATCTCGCCGCGGATTTCGGCCTCGATAGCGGTAATGGCTGAGCGCCGTTCGGCGTCCCAGCGTGCGAACCAATGGGCGATACGCCGGAAGCGCGGCCACCAGAACGCGCGCGCCTCGGGAAAATCTTCCAGCGCGGTGAAATGCGGCTCGCCGAGCGCAATGAGTTCGCGCTCCGGATCGGCCGGAAGTCCCTTGGCATAAAGCTTGGTGAAATCGCCGACGGCGGCGTGAATGATCGTGCCGCGCTCGGCGGCGCCCGGCGCCGTATCGACGGCATCGAGCGGCAAGAGGCGCAAAATATGCTTGGCGTAGATCGTATAGGGATCGCGCAGCCAATGTTCGATCTCGGTGACCGAAAGGCTTTTCGGCCGCGCCCTGCGGGGCGGCGTCGGCGCGGGTTGCGGCGCTGGTACGATCCGCTCCGGCCGATCGAGTTCGCGGGCCCATGCGAGATATGCGTTGCCGCGTTCGACCGCCGTTTCCCAGCGCTTGCCAGCGACGGCGGCGAGGCGCTGGATGAAGCGCGACGGCACCGTCGGCGTACCGGCGATCTTTGCCGCATGGCTCAACATCACGTCGTGGGCGCCAAGGAGCTGCGCGAAATCATGGGCGGAGAGCCCGATGCGGCGCTCCGGCAAATCAAGCCCAAGCGCAAGCCGCATCGGCCGGCTCAGCCATGCATCGTTATTGCTCTCCGGCGGCCAGGTGCCCTCGGCGAGACCGCCGAGCACGACGCGATCGCTCTCGGTGAGGCGCGCTTCGAGCGGGCCGAGGATGCGCACCCGCACGCCAGGCTGCGGCGGCCGGCGCACGACGTGGCCGTTGAGCGCCGCGGCAAACAACTCGACATAGTCGGCCTTGGCGACGGGCAAGTGCGCGGCGGCTTCGCTCGTCGCAAGTTCATCGAGTGCATCTGCGAGTTTTGTGCCGCCGGGACCGGCGAACGCGCCGGTGCCGCCGTCTTCCGCCGACAACGCGGCAACAACCTCGCGATGACGCTCAGCGAATGCGCTGAGCGGCCGCGGTTCGTGACCGATTGTTTCGAGCGGCTTGAGAGCCAGCGCAAGCCAGGCAACAAGATCCGCGGCCGCGGTCAGCTCAGAGTCGGTCAGTTCGGCGCGGGGATCCGACCGATGCAGATTTTGTTTGGTGTCGCGAAAGGTGCCGAGCGCATGCGCTAGACCGGCGCTGCCGGCGCGCGGCCGCGGCCCTCTTAGAATCGCGCGTTCGAGCGCGGCAACGGCATGGTCTTTGTTGTGCAAGGGCGGCCGCGCCAGCGCGTGTTTGAGCAAAGCGAGCAAGGTCACCGGCTCAAGGCCGCCGAGGGCTGCCGCCGCCGCTAGCCGCGCGAAAATCCCGGCCGGCGTGTCGGCGAGCGCATCGCCGCCGGAATCTTCGGCGACGATATGCCAGCGCGCGAGTGCGGTCAGGACGCGGCGGCCGAGCGCGCGGTCCGGTGTCACGAGCGCCGCCGTCTTGCCGTCGTGCACCGCTTCGCGCAACGCGACCGCGATGGCGAGCGCCTCTTCCTCGGGATTGACGGCTTCGATCACAGCCAGCGTCTTAAGCGCTGCGTCGGCTTGCGCTGCGAATGCCGCATCGGCGGCCGTTTGCCGCCACATGTCGGTCGTCGCGGCGGGGCGAAGCGCCTCGGAAACGAAATGTTCGCGTCTGCATGGCGCCGCCAAAGCGAAGACCTCGGTCCGGGTGATGCCGATGCGCGTCAGCAAGGCCTGCATCGCGAATTGAGGATGCGCCGGTGCCGGTGCGATATTTTTCGTGTCGTCGCCCGCGATCAATTGCCACGAATCTTCGTCGAGATCGGTATCGAGACCGGGCAGCACCACGGCGCCATGCGGCAGGCGCGCGATCGTCGCGATGAGTTCGGCCGTTGCTGGGATCGACCCGGTCGAGCCGGCGGCGATGACCAGTCCATCGGTCTTGCGCACGAGCCGCGCCGCCTCGGCCTTGATCAGCCGGTCGCGCCGCTCGGCAGGCTCGATGCAGTCGTGCTCGCGCAAAACCTCAGGCCAGGTCTTGTGCGCGATCTGCAGGAACCGCAGCGTGAGCTGCCAATAAACATCGAACTTGTCGGGCACGAGCTCGCCGAGCCGGTCCCATGACACGCCGCGCGTCGTCATGTCGTCGATCAGGCGGGCGAGGTCGTCGGCCAGCGCGCAAGCCGACGCCGGCGTTTGGGCGACAAGGGGCGTGCCGCTCGTGCCGTGCAATTCGGGCGACTCAGCCCAGTCGCTGATAAGCCGCGTGAGGAGGAGCCGCCGTTCGAGCCCGCCGAGCGCCTCGGGCAAATGAAGCGCGTCCGCCGCGATATCGCCGGCGGCGGCTTCGGCGAATGCAATCTCGTCTTCGTCGATGTCGCCGATCGGGATGATGCGCGGCAGGATCGCCGCGTCGAAAGCCTGGAGAAAGGCATCGCGCGTCAGCCGACAGGCGCGGCGCGTCGGCAGATAAAGCGTCGCTGACGCCAGCGCCAGCGGATCGCCGGCGACGGCTGAGCCGAGCGTGCCGTTCCTCAATGCCTCGATCAGCGTCGGCAGAAACGGCGCCGACGCCGGAATGGTGAAAACGCGCGGGTTCATGTCGGAATCGCAAAAGATCGCCGCCAGGGCTTAGCGGAGTCTAGCGCGTTCTAGTTTGCCGCCGCCAGCGCCGCGTCAGCTGCAGCGACGGCTTCCGGCGTGCCCACATGCATCCACACGCCTTCGAGCCGCAAGCCGAACAGCCGGTCATTCTCGCCGGCGTGGTCGAACAACAGCGTGAGTGGGAAGGCGCCCTTGGGCGCGCTGGCAAACAGTTTGGGCGAGAGGATCGCGGTTCCGGCATAGATGAACGGCGCCACTTCGCGCTCGGCGCGGCGCTGCAGCCGGCCGTCCGGCCGCATCATGTAATCGCCACGGCCGGAATAGCCGATGCTGTCGGTGGTCGGCGCCAGCAAGAGCAGCGCGTCCATCTTATCCGGGTCGAAGGCTTCGCCGAGCCGCGTGAAATTGGGACGTACGCCGTCGAGCCACAGCGTGTCGGAATTGACCAGAAAGAACGGCGCGTCGCCGAGTTGCGGTAGCGCCTTGGCGACGCCGCCGCCGGTGCCGAGCAGCTCCGCGCGCTCATCGGAAATGACCACGTGCGGGCGCCGGCGGGATGCAAGATGTTTCTCCAATGCATCGGCAAGATGATGCACATTCACCACCGCGCGTTCGACGCCGGCATCGGCGAGGCGGTCGAGCCCATAATCGATCAGCGGTTTGCCGCCGACAGTGACGAGGGGCTTCGGGACGTGCCCGTTATACGGCCGCATGCGTGTGCCGAGTCCCGCCGCCAGTATTATCGCGCTCTTCGGCAGCATCGCTTTGCCAAGCTCAGCCATGGATAATGCCCAGCCATCGATATTTTCCGACTCGCGGCATCATAGCCCATCCGGAGCGGGGACATTTGCCGCGTACCAAGCCTTGAGGGAAGCGAGCGCAGGATGCTTGAGCGAGCGCTGCAAATAGTTCCATAGGCGCGGCATATGACGCAGATATTGCGGCTTGCCGTCGCGCCGGTCGAGCCGGGCGAAGATGCCCAGAATCTTGGTGGCACGTTGCGCCGCCAGCGTCGCATAGAGCAGCATGAAGCCCGCGGTATCGAATTCCCCGCCATGTTCCGCGTTTTGGCTTTGCCGCGCGCGCACATATTGGCCGAGAAGCGTGATCTCAAGACTTTCCGGCACATCGACGCGCGCGTCTTGCAGGAGCGAGGCGACATCGTAAGCCGCGGGCCCAATCAACGCGTCCTGAAAATCGAGCACGCCGATCCGCGCCCCACCTTCGCGCTCCGGCAGCCAGAGCAGATTGGGCGAATGATAATCGCGCAGCACCCAGGTCGGCGCAGCCTCGATCGCCGGCTGCAGCGCTTCACGCCACAGCGCGACGAAATCGTCGCGTATTGAGGCTTTGCCCGCCGTTCCGGCTTTGACCAAATACCAGTCGAGCAACAACTCGGCCTCGATCAGAAATGCCTCGAGGTCGTAGCGCGGCAGCCGATAATCGAGATGCGGCTCAACTTGTATCGTGTCCGGTAACTCGCGGCCGTGCAGCGAGGCGAGAAGATCGACCGCGGTGGCGTAGCGCGCAGCGATCGGCGCCGGCGGATCTTCGGTGACAATGCGGTGCTCGCCCAGGTCTTCCATCAGCAGCAGGCCGTGATCGAGATCGGCATGCAGGATTTCGGGCGCCGAGAGATCCAAGCTGCGCAATCCCGCCGACAGCGCGACATAAGGAACAATGTCTTCGGCGAGGTGAGCGATGGCGCTATAGGGCTTGCCGTCGCGCACCGGTGGCCCGTCGGGACGGCGCGGCGCGTTCATCAGAATTGCGGCGCCGTTATCGAGCTTCAGGCGCTCGAAAATCCGCGTCGAGGCGTCGCCCTGCATGCGCTGTCGAAGCGCCGTCGCGAAGCCGGATTCGTCGAGGAACGAGCGCACCATCGCGATGCGCTCGGCACGCGGCGCGAAGCTGCCGTAGCCGACATAGCGGATGTTGCGCACTTCGGGCCCAAGCAGCGGCACAAGCGTAAAGGTGATGTCGAGACGATCGGCCGGCAGGAATCCCGCCGCGCGGTCCGGCCATTCCATCATCACCACCGCCCTGTCGGGCAGGTCGTCGAAGCCGAGCTCGGCAAGCTCTGCCGCGCCCGACAGCCGGTAGAGATCGGCATGTACCAGCGTGAAGCGGGGTAGATCGTAGGTCTGGATCAGGGTGAAGGTCGGGCTCGGTACCTCGATGGTCTCGTCGCCGGCGAGGTGGCGGATCAGCGCCCGCGCGAATGTGGTTTTGCCGGCGCCGAGATCGCCCGACAGCGTCACCAGGTCGCCGGGCTCAAGCGCCGCCGCGATGTCGGCCATGAACCGCCAGGTCGCCTGTTCGTTCGGTAATGTCGCGTTGAAGCTTGCGCCACCCGGGGTGGTCAGCAGCATGCGGCGCTCCGCTGCAAAATGTCCTCTCCGAGCATGACCTTTTTTACTGACAACCGCTACTCGGCCGCCGTGAGCGCGGCACTCGCGCTCAGCGGGAACGTGCAGGTGACGGTGGTGCCGCGTCCGACCTCCGAAGCGATCGTGACCGTGCCACCATGCAATTCGGTAAATGAGCGGACCAGCGACAGACCGATCCCCGGGCCGCGATGGGTCGAGCCGAGCGAATGCGTCTCGAACCAGTCGAAAACTTTCGCCAAAACCTCCGGCGGAATGCCCGGCCCCTGATCGGTGACCGAAAAGGCGATGGCGTCGGGCCGGCGCTCGGCCAGGAACCCGATCGTGGCGCCGCCCGGCGAAAAGCTCGCTGCATTGGCGAGGAGGTTAAACAGGATCTGCCGCACCCGCAGCTTGTCGGCCATGAAGCCGCCGATATCGGCGGCCGCGACGGTGTCGAGCTTAAGGCCGGCGCTCACTAGCCGATCCTGCACGCCTTCAGCGGCGGCCGCCATGGTCTCGCGGATGTCGACCGAGCCGAGAGTAAGCTGCATGCGGCCGGCGTCGATGGTGGCGAGGTCGAGAATGTTGTTGATCAGGGCCAGCAAGGTATTGGTCGAGACGGTGATGTAGTCGAGATATTCACGCTGCTTCGCCGCCAGCGGACCGGTCGTCGGATCGCCGAGAAGATGAACAAAGCCGATGATGTTGGTGAGAGGGGAGCGCAATTCGTAGGACACGTGGTGGACGAAATCGATCTTGATCTTGTCGGCATCTTCGAGCGCTTCGTTACGTTCGCGCAAGGCGCGCTCGACATTGACCGACGCTGTAACGTCATGGAACGTCACCAATGTGGCGCCATCGGGGAGCGGCACAGTCGTCGAATCGACGACGCTGCCGTCGCGGCGTTCGATGCGCCCTTTGGTCGCCTCGCGGCTCTCGATCGCGGTCACGACATCGCGCAAGGCCCGCCAGGCCGGAGCGTCGCCATGGAGCGGCTGGCATAGTGCCGTGATCCGTTCGATATGCGGCCGGTCGGCGAGATCGCCGGGTTCGAGTTTCCAGGTGCTGACGAAGGCCGCATTGTGCAGCCGCAGGCGGCCGTCGCTGCCGAACACCGCGACGCCCTCGGCGAGATTGTCGAGCGTTTCGCCTTGGACGCGGATCAGTTCCTCAAAACGGCGCTCCAGATCGAGCCGCTCGGTGACGTCGTGGAACAAATAGGTGACGCCGCCATCCGGATTGGGCGTCGTGACGACGCGCAACGTGCGGCCGCCGGGCAGATGCCAGGTGTGCTCCGTCGCTTCGACAGCGCGGTAGGCTTCATGGAGCTGGGTCTTCCACTCCCGAAAGTCCTGCTGCTCCGGCAATTTGCGGGCGATGCGCAGCACATCGATGACCGCCGAATCGCTCGGTCCCTGGTCGAGGAAAGCGGCATCGAGATCCCACAGCCCGCGATAGGCGGCATTGTAAAATGTCAGCCGGTGATCGGGGCCGAACATCGCAACGCCGGTCGGCAGCTGATCGAGCGTGCGGCGGTGCGCATCCATAAGGTGATCGCGGGCGACACGCATCGCTTCCGCTTCCGTGGCGTCAACCGCGATGCCGGTGCTGCCGCTGTCGGTGACGATATCGAGCACGTCGAAGCTGCGCCGTGTGCCGGCGGCGACGGCGCGCAGCCGGCCCTGATAGCCGGTGCCGCTCATGTGCGATTGTGCGATGGCGTCGCGGCCGGCGCTGTCGAGCAGTTCCACGCAATGGCCCATCGCGTCGGCGGCGCTGTTGGCGTCGACCGCGCGCGCATAGGCTGAGTTGACGTAGCTCAGCCGTCCGGCGAGATCGCGCGCCCAGACCGGCGCCGGCAGCGTTTCGATCAAAGCGCGCAGCGGCGCAACCTCGGCGGCGAGTTTGTCGTAACGGCTGACGGCCTCGACCAGGTCGCGCTTGATTCCGCTCGCGGCTTTCAGGCGCAGCACGGCGCGGCCGCCGATGGCGCGGCCGAGCACTTCGATCGGCTGACCTGAAAGTGTCGTCAACGTCATCGCGAACGCTTCGCCGCGGGCACGCAGCGCTTCGACGGCATGTTCGATGGCGCTCGCCTTGCCGGCGTCGAGCCAACTGCCGAACGCCAGCACGCGATGCGCTGCCGATACGCCAACCGCTGAAGGGTCGCCATCAATGCTCGGCTCATCTGAACCCGCGGGCCAAACCACCACTACTTGCGGCTCGGAACGCATCAGCGCATTGGCGCGATCCACTTCGTCGCGGAGCGCTGCAATCTGCCGGCGCGATCGCGCTTCCAGCCGCGCCGCGCGCGCCCACGTGCGCACCAGCAGGATCGCGGTGACGACGGCAAACAGCACGACGCCGCAGACCACGGCGATGAATGCGAGTTGGTGTTGGTCAATGCTCGATTGCGCGGTCAGGACGAGTTCGTGCAGCGCCAGCGAAGGCGGTTCGGCAGCACCAGCCGTGAGCGGCGAGAAGACGCAGAGAGCCGCAAGGAATTGGCTAATTCCCTGCGCGCACCGCCGATGCCGCTTGCCGCGGCTTCTCCGGATCGTGTCCGGCATGCCCCTTCGCCTCTGCTGGCTGGCACCCGCCATGCCGCCAGTGATCAGTCGCGGAGCCAGCCCGCGAATCGGACGACTTTACTCTCAAGCGGAATCGCGCCGTAAGAGTCCAGATCGTGAACGCCGAATGAGAACGAAGCAGGGAGCGAAGATTGCAATTAAAGACTTCAATTTCTGGCGGCGGCCTTGCCGGCGGGTTCGAGCGCTTGGGCGTCGCGGGCCATGTCTTCGAGACTGATACGTGCCAGCGCCACGCCGAATTCCCTCTCCGCATTGGCGATGGCCGGGAGCACGATCTTGGTCAGGAGATCGGAGCCGGCTTGGGTTTCGTCGCCTTCCTCGACCGTGCCGGCCGCGCGCAGAATATCGTTCGCGGTGACGCGCCGGCGATCGCGCGCCAGTTCGTACCCGCCGCGCGGGCCGCGGATGCCTTTGAGGATTCCGTACCGCACCAGCGCTTGCGGCACGGGTTCGAGATGGCGCGGTGGCAAACCATGACGCGCGGCAAGCGTTTTTGCGGAGACCGGTTGTCCTTGCGCTTGTATTGCCACGTCGATGACGGCAGCAATCGCGAGGACTCCTTTTGCGGGGGAGCAGAGGCATGCGGAGGAGAACGCGCGTCATGGAGGCAGTTCGATAGGTAAGGTACTATATTACGATGCGCGTTCGGTCCAGTTGAACTTCGCTCTAGTCACGGCTTTTGACAATATTCGTTGCGGTTCCGGTCGAACCAAATCCGCCTACGCTTCGTTTCGTTGAATCTAGACTTGCGGGTTCAACAAGTTTTACATGTAGTATTGGCGCGATTACTAGCTGAGCTATCCGCGTGCCGCGGCTGACGACGAATGGCTCCGCTCCGAAATTTACAAGAATGATTTGTATTTCCCCCCGGTAATCGGCGTCGATAGTGCCGGGCGAATTCAGCACGGTGACGCCGTGGCGGATGGCGAGCCCCGAGCGCGGCCTGACCTGAGCTTCATGGCCGGGCGGCACAGCAATGGCGACGCCCGCCGGAATCAGCGCGCGTCCGCCGGGCGCGATTTCGATCGGCGCATCGGCCGGCACCGCGGCCAGAAGATCGAGACCGGCGGCGAGCGTGCTTTGATAGGCCGGCAACGGCAGATCGGCGGCGTGCGGCAGACGCACGATCTGCACTTCGATCGTCACCGTTTGCTTCCCTCAAGTGGCTTGTTGAGGTCTTTCGCGACGCGCTCCACCAAAGCGCGCGCGACGTCGTCCTTCGATTGCCGCGGCCAATCTTCGACGCCGCCGGCCGAGATCAGATGAATGGTATTGGCATCGCCGCCCATGATCCCGGTCTCCGGCGAAACGTCATTGGCGAGAATCCAGTCGCAGCCCTTCTTGGCGAGCTTGCTTTTGGCGTTGGCGATCACGTCATCGGTCTCCGCGGCAAAGCCGATGACAAGGCGCGGCCGGCCGGATTTGCGATGGGCGATGGTGGACAGGATATCGGGATTCTCGACGAGTTTCAGCGTCGGGGTTTGGCCTTGCTGTTTCTTGATCTTGCTGTCGCTCGGCCGCTCGGCACGCCAGTCGGCGACGGCGGCGGCGAAGATCGCGACATCGGCCGGCAGCGCTTTTTCGACCGCTTCGAGCATCTGCCGCGCGGTCTCGACCCGGATAACAGTGGTGCCGGGGGGATCGGGCAGGTGGACCATGCCGCTGATCAGGACGACGTCGGCGCCCGCGGCGGCGGCCGCCGCCGCAATTGCATGACCTTGCTTGCCCGACGAGCGGTTGGCGATGAACCGCACCGGATCGATCGGCTCGCTGGTCGGACCCGAGGTGACGAGGACACGCGTTCCGGTCAGTGGCCCCGGTCCGCGCAGACGCGATTCGGCTGCGGCGACGATCTCAAGCGGCTCGGCCATGCGGCCGCTGCCGGCTTCGTCGTGCTCCGCCATCTCGCCGGCATTGGGACCGACGACGTGGACGCCGTCGGCGAGAAGCTGCGCCAGATTTCGTTGCGTCGCCGCGGCCGCCCACATATGCGGATTCATCGCCGGCGCGATCAAGATCGGCTTGTCGGTTGCGAGCAGGACTGCACTTGCCAGATCGTCGGCATGGCCGCCCGCCATTTTCGCCATCAGGTCGGCGGTCGCCGGCGCCACGACGATGAGATCGGTATCGCGCGCCAAGCGGATATGACCGACGTCGAATTCGCTCTTCGGATCGAACAGATCGGTGTGGACATGTTCGCCGCAAAGCGCGCCGGCGGCGAGCGGGGTAATGAAATGCTGCGCGGCGGTGGTGAGAATGCAGCGCACATGTATGCCGTGATCTTGCAGGCGGCGAATGAGATCGAGCGACTTGTAGGCCGCAATGCCACCGCCGATGATGAGGAGAACGCGCGGCCGCTCGCTCGCCACGACGCGCGTTCGCTGCGGTGTCGGCTGCACGCCGGCGGTCGGTCGCTCAGGCGGCGCCTCGGGGGCATTGGCCGGGTTGAGGAGGCTCAGCGCCTCGCGGGCGGTCTCAGCTGCGGCTTGCCGCAGGATGACCCGGACCTCATCCTCCATCGACCGGCCGTGCCGCGCCGCGCGCAGCCGCAACAGCCGTTTCAGCTTGTCGTCGAGCTGGCGGACGGTGAGACTGGCCATACCGGCTCCAATGCCGTTTCCTCTGCCGTTTCCCCAACACAGGCGAGGAAAATAGCAGACTTATGATTGCACTGCAATCAATGCAATCATAAGTGCTTCCAGACGATCAGGGCCAACAGCGCCGCGATCACCCATAGGGCCACCGCGGTCCAATGGCTCCGCCGCCGCTCGGTCTTGTCGATCTCGGCGATGGTTTGCGGCGACAATATCAACCCATCGCGGGTCATCTCGTCGAGCTGGTCGAGCACGCGGGCGCCGCGGGTGAGGAGCCCCGGCGCCCTGCCGACAAAACGTCCGATATCGGCGGCGCCCTGCGCCACGTTTTCGAGTTTGCCGGCCGGGCCGAGATTGCGCGTCATCCATTCCCGCACCACAGGTTCGGCCGTGCTCCACATGTCGAGCTTGGGATCGAGCGAGCGCGCCACGCCTTCGACCACCACCATGGTTTTCTGCAGCAGCAGCAGTTCCGGCCGAGTGCGCATGTCGAACAGGCCGGTCACCTCGAACAAGAGCGTGAGCAATTTCGCCATCGAAATATCTTCGGCGGTGCGATTGTGGATCGGCTCGCCGATGGCGCGGATCGCTTGCGCGAAGTCTTCGATCGAATGGTGCGGCGGCACATAGCCGGCCTCGAAATGAACTTCGGCGGTGCGGTGGTAGTCCCGGGTGATGAAGCCGTGCAGGATCTCGGCAAGGAACAACCGTTCCTTGGCGCCAAGCCGGCCCATAATGCCGAAATCGACGGCGACGATGCGGCCGTCATCATCAACGAACAGATTTCCCGGATGCATGTCGGCGTGAAAGAAGCCGTCGCGCAGCGCGTGGCGCAGAAAGCTCTGGATCAAACCGCGGCCGAGTTTCGGCAGATCGAAGCCCTTGGCCTGCAGCCGCGCGCGATCGGACAACGGTATGCCTCCGATCCATTCCAGCGTCAGCACTTCCTTGGTGGTGCGATCCCAGTCGATCGTGGGCACGCGAAAATCCGAATCGGCCTTGGTGTTCTCGGCCATTTCCGACAGCGCCGCCGCTTCGAGGCGGAAATCCATCTCGACCATGACCGAGCGGCGCAAGGTCTCGACGATCTCGATGAGCCGCAGCCGCCGCGCTTCGGCGGAAAGATTTTCCGCGCGCTCCGCGGCGTAAGCAAAGGCGGCAAGATCGACATGGAAGCGCTGCTCGATGCCGGGCCGCAGCACTTTGACAGCTACCGCGCGCGGCGCTGCAGCGGTAACGACCGTCGCCTTGTGCACCTGCGCGATCGAGGCCGCCGCGATCGGCGGGCCGAAGCTCGCATAGACAGAAGCGACCGGCTTCTCGAACGAAGCCGCAATCGCCGCCTCGGCCTCGGCTTGCGGAAACGGCGGCATTTGATCCTGCAGCCGCTCGAGATCCGCGGCGAGCGCTTCCCCGACCACGTCGGGCCGCGTCGCCAAAAATTGTCCTAGCTTCACATAGCTCGGCCCGAGCTTAGCCAGCGCCGTCGATAGTCTTGCTTCCGAGGCGTCGCTTGTCGGTCGCTCAAAAAGTCGCGCCATGCGGTACAGCGGGCGCGCCGGGACCGGCACCATGGCGGGATCGATGACGGCGAGAACGCCTTCGCGGGCGAATACGAAGCCGGCGCGGCCAAGGCGGATCAGATGCGCGGCGCCGGAAATCACAAACGCCAGCCGGAATGCAGCGTCACAATGCCGCCGGTCATCGGTTGGATCGAGACGCGGGCAAAGCCCGCGGTCCGCATCATCGCCGCGAAAGCCGGGGGCTTCGGGAAGCGGCGGATCGATTCCACGAGATAACGGTAAGACTCGGCATCGCCCGCCACGACGCGGCCGAGCGCGGGGATGACATTGAAAGAATAGAGGTCATAGAGTCGATCGAAACCCGGCACGTCGACGGCGGAGAATTCGAGACAGAAAAACCGGCCACCGATTCGCAGCACGCGATAAGCCTCGGCGAGGGCGCGCTCGACGCGCGGCACGTTGCGGATGCCGAATGCGATGGTTGCGGCATCGAAGCTCTTGTCGGCGAACGGCAGCGACTCGGCATTGGCCTCGGCGAAGGTGACGGCAGCGTCGAGCGATCGGGAGGCGACGCGGGCGCGGCCGACATCGAGCATGTCGGCATTGATGTCGCTGACCGTGGCGCGGGTATCCGGACCACCGGCCGCGATGACGCGCAAGGCGATATCGCCGGTGCCGCCGGCGATATCAAGAAGCGTGAACGGGCGATTCTTCGGCGGATTGACCGCGGTGACCAGCACATTCTTCCAGGCCCGGTGCAGCCCGAGCGACATCAGGTCGTTCATCAGGTCGTAGCGGGGCGCGACGCTGTGAAAGACGTCGTCTACCAAGTCCTGCTTTTCATCCAGCGGCACCTGCCGGGAGCCGAAATGCGCCGTCTCTGTCATTCGTCCTTTCCCAGATTCTTCGATTGCGGATGATTCTTTCCGAAAACCGGTTTCCACCCTCGGATCAAGTCGGAGGGCAGGCGTTTTGGGGGACATGCTCTGTCGGCCAAACCATAGCGCGGCGGCATCAGAGACGCTATGTGTTTGAAAATTAACCTTGTTGCCGCGACATCGCGGCGGACCAAGCAATGCCCGAACTTCCCGAAGTCGAAACCGTGCGCCGCGGGCTCGAGGCCGCCATGGAGGGCGAGCGCTTCGTCAGGGTCGAGGTCAATCGCGCCGATCTGCGCTGGCCGCTGCCGAAGGATTTTGCGCAGCGCCTCAAAGGCAAGACCGTGACTGGGCTCGGCCGACGCGCGAAATATCTCTTGGCCGATCTGTCGTCAGGCGACGTGCTCCTCATGCATCTCGGTATGTCGGGCTCGTTTCGTGTCTTTCGCGAGAACGGCAAGCAGCAGCTCGGCAGCTATTATCACGAGCATCCAAAACACGTCGCGCACGACCATGTCGTGTTTCACATGTCGTCCGGTGCCAGCGTGACCTTCAACGATCCGCGCCGCTTCGGGTCGATGAAGCTGGTGGCGCGCGACAAGCTTGACGCCGAGCCGCTGCTCAAGGGGCTCGGCCCCGAGCCGCTTGGCAACGCATTCGACGCCAGGATGCTGGCGCGCGCCTGTCACGGCAAGAAAACGAGTCTCAAGGCGGCGCTGCTCGACCAGAGGATCGTCGCCGGCCTCGGCAATATCTACGTGTGCGAGGCGCTGTATCGCGCCCGGCTGTCGCCCAAGCGGATGGCTTCGACGATTGCCGGGAGAAATGGCGAACCGAACGAGCGCGCACAACGGCTGGTCGATGCCATCAAGGCGGTGCTGCAGGCGGCGATCAAGGACGGCGGCTCGTCGCTGCGTGATCATCGCCAGACCGACGGCGACCTCGGCATGTTTCAGCACAATTTCCAGGTCTACGATCGCGAGGGCGAGCCGTGCCGGACGCGCGGCTGCAACGGCACCGTCAAACGCATCGTGCAGAACGGCCGCTCGACGTTTTATTGTCCGACATGTCAGAAGTGATCTTCAGAAATGATTGCCAGAAGCGACCTGGGAGATGCGCCAATGAGCACCGAAAACATTATTGTCGAGACCCGCGATAAGGTCGGGCTGATTCGGCTCAACCGGCCGCAGGCGCTCAACGCGCTCAACCGGGCGCTGATGCGGGAGCTCGCGCTCGCCGTCGACGGCTTCGAGGCCGACACCAAGATCGGCTGCATCGTCCTCACCGGGTCCGACAAAGCCTTCGCGGCCGGCGCCGACATCAAGGAGATGGCGGACAAGGCATTCGTCGACGTGTTCCTCGATGATTTTGCCGCCGACTGGCACCGCGTCGCAAAGGCGCGCAAGCCGGTGATCGCGGCGGTCGCAGGCTTTGCGCTTGGTGGCGGCTGCGAGCTAGCGATGCAATGCGATCTGATTATCGGCGCCGACAACGCCAAATTCGGACAGCCGGAAATCAAGCTCGGCATCATTCCGGGCATCGGCGGCACCCAGCGGTTGACGCATGCCGTCGGCAAGGCGAAGGCGATGGACCTCGTTCTGACCGGGCGCATGATGGACGTCGAGGAAGCCGAGCGCGCCGGCCTCGTCGCGCGCATCGTGCCGCTGCAAAGCCTCGTTGACGAAGCCCTCAAGGTCGCCGCAACCATCGCTTCGATGTCGCTGCCGTCGGTGCTGGCGGCCAAGGAGGCGGTCAATTGCGCGCTCGAAACCTCGCTCGCCGAAGGCATCCGCTTCGAGCGGCGGATATTCCACTCGCTGTTTGCGACCCATGATCAGAAAGAGGGCATGCACGCCTTTGTCGAAAAGCGCCCGGCGAAGTTTCAGAATAAATGAGTTATCCGGTCTGGAGCGCGCTTTACTTTCTGACGCAGATCACACGAACGACGGACTGATCCGTCGCGGCGTGCCCGGTCGCGACAGCGATCGCTTGCGCCCGCAGAAAAGCACGTACGGCTGCGGCCGGCACCAGCGTCGCCTGGAGAACTGCGGCGGCTCCGGCGACGACGGGCGCTTTCAATTCAACCAATCCGGCAAACCGGCCTTGCGCATCGATCGCCGCCGCGCCGGAAAATCCAAGCTTTGGCACCGGGCTGATGCCCTGGTCGGTCAGCTGGGCGCTGACGCGGCGCACTTTATCGTCGCTGCCTTCGCCCAGCGGATCGGCAACACCCAGGAGTGTCAGCACGCTTCCGGCGCCGGAATCATCGGCGAGCGTTATCGGCACTAAGTCGCGCACGCCGTGGAGCCTTAACAAAGCAAGGTCGCTCGTCTCATCCTCGGCGACGCGAACCGCGTGCCCGTAGCCCGAAACCGTAATGGATCGGCACTCGTCGGTGACCTGTTTGGTTGTGATGAGCTCGCCGGAACTGCTCACCACGACGGCGCTGCCGTATTAGACGCCGCGCTTTCTTCCGGCCGGCGGCAGCGCCGCCGGATCCGGGAAGCCTTCAAAGGTGTCGGCCACCGCGATCGCCATTGGAGCCATGGTGCCCTCGGTCGCCTGGTCATACAGGATCGTCACGCCGCGCACTTCGCTGCCGCTCGACTGCACCCGCTCGACGAATTTTTTCAGTTTCTGCTGGCCGGTGATGACGAAGGAATTGGGCTCGAGATTGCTGGAGCCAATCTCGCGCTGCGCCGTCCGCTTTTCCTGGTCGAACAAAGCCGGCAATGACGCCTCGTGCAGACGGAACGTCTCGATCTGAACTTGGCCGCCCGCCGAGGCCCAGCGGCTGCCGGTGCGCGCGGCGCCGGTCTTTGGCACCAGCTTTTCCGGCACGCCGAGCCGCGCGCCGGTTGCGCTATCGTCGATCAGCCGCCATCCCGCGGCGGCTTGCTTTGCCCTTACCGCGTCAGCTAGGGCTACGCGTTCCTGATCGGTCAGAACGCCGGTGTCCTTGTCGTTATTGCGCCGCTGGAACGCCTTGATCTGATCGACCAGCTGGGCGTTGATTTCCTCGGCGCCCATCTCGCCGTAGCTGTTGAGCCAGACGAGATCGGCCTGGATGGCAAGCCGTTGCGGTTCAGGGATCCCGGTCTCTGCCCCCGGCGGCGCGGCGTTATGGGTGTTGGCGCCCGGGTCCGATTTGTTGTGGGCCGCGCTGTGCGCGCTCTTGGCTGGGCTCTTGTCCGGACTCTTGGCCGCGCTCTTGGCCGGGTTGGCGTCCGACGGCGGTGCCAAGGCCAGTGTGGCCGCCACCACAAAACCGACAGCAATACTTGGAATCCGCGCTGTCATCGCAACACCCGACGCTACGCACCAAACCTAGCCGAACGACAAGCCGAGTCCAATCTGGCGGGCGCTGGTCGTCGGACCGCACATTGTCACCTATATTGCCGGCATGCTGAGTGCCGACGAGCTTGAACGTTATGCGCGCCACATCGTGTTGCGGGAGGTGGGCGGCCCCGGACAGGCCGCGCTTGGCCGCGCCCGCGTCTTGGTCGTGGGCGCCGGCGGCCTCGGTGCTCCGGCGCTGCTCTATCTCGCCGCGGCCGGCATTGGCACGCTTGGCGTCGTCGATGACGACGTAGTTTCGTTGTCGAATTTGCAGCGGCAAGTGATCCACGGCACGCCCGATATCGGCGCGCCGAAGATCGATAGCGCCGCGACCACGCTGCACCGCCTCAACCCGCATGTCGTGGTGGAGCCGCACGGGGTCAGGCTCGCTGCGCACAACGCGCTCGATCTCATCGGAGGCTACGACATCGTCGCCGACGGATCGGACAATTTCGCCACCCGTTATCTGGTGGCGGACGCTTGTTATTTTGCCAAGAAGCCGCTGGTGACGGCGGCGCTCGGCGCGTTTGACGGTACGCTCACCACGATCCGGGCCCATGAGCGCGGCGCCGACGGCAAGCCCAACCCGACCTATCGTTGTCTGTTTCCGGAACCGCCGCCGCCAGGTACCGTGCCGGCCTGTGCCGAGGCCGGCATCCTCGGCGCGCTCGCCGGCATCGTCGGATCGATGGTGGCGCTCGAAGTGATCCGGGAAATTGTCGGCTTCGGTGAAAGCCTGGTCGGCCGCCTTATCATGCTCGACGCGCGCGCCATGCGTTTCGAAGCTCTGCGTTACGGCTGGGATCCGGAGAACCCTTTATCGGGCGAGCGACCGACCATCAAAGATCTGTCAGTGCACGCATAACTTTATTTGCTCCACGTCGCCAAGATGGTCGAACCTTTGAGCACCGACCATTTATTGTCACCGGCGCTGACGACGGTGAAGCAATTGGCGCCGGCGTTTTTCCATGTGGTGCAGAAGCCCTCTTTCGACAGTTTCCAGGTGCCTTCGCCCTTGGAGCCGCCACCTCCGCCGGCCGGCGCGCGCGTCATCTTGCCGTCGGCCGTGAACGTCATCTTGAACTTGACGTTGGAATTGGTCGCCGCGGTGAATGGGTGACCGTTGAAGAATGTCGATTGGATGACGTCCGGCGCAAGCTTTGACGCCGGCGGCGCGGCAAGTGCCGAGCTGACGAGAACCAAGGCTGAGGCACTGCCTAGAACACTCGCAATATGAGCATGCATCGCGTTCCCCCAAAGCTTATAATTCGTAGCTCACAGGATATGTCACCGGCTCTGCCGATGATACGTGCTGTTCGGCCGCATATCGGTGGCGGACGCCACGCGGTTTGACATGTTGAAAAAGCCGGCGACGGCGGCGATGTCCCAAATGTCGCGCGCCGTGAAGCCTGCGCGCCGCAGGCGCGCGCGATCCTCTTCCTCGATCAGCCACGGCTCGGCGGTGAGTTTCACGGCGAAATCCAGCATGGCGCGTTCCCGTTTGGACAGCCGCGCTGCCCGATAATTCATCACCATCAATTCGCCGAGCGGCGGATCGCCGGACAGTTCGCGCACTGCGGAGCCATGGGCGACCAGGCAATAATAGCAGCGGTTATGTGCCGAAACCGCGACAGCGATCATTTCGCGCTCGAGCTTGCTCAAGCCCGACGGCGCCAGCATCAGATCGTTGTACATGGCGACGAAGGCCGAAAGCTTCGCCATATCGAAGGCATAGGCCTTGAGCACATTCGGCACGAAGCCGAGCTTTTCCTCGCATTTGGCGAAATAGGCCGCCATATGCGGCGTCAGCGGCTCAGCCGGCAAATCGAGCGCGATCACGGCGGTGTCGTCGCCCGCCGCGGCGCTCGGCCGCGCTGCCTTTGCGGGCTTTGCGGCGGTCTTTTTGCTGCGACTGGCCAGGTTGCTGCGGTTGGTCGTGTCGCTGCGGGTAGCCATGTCGCTCCGGGTAGCCATGGGTGCTCTCTCCAATCGCGCGGCTCTATCGGCCGCTAAAAGTGACTATATCAAAGCCCGGGACGGTAGCGCCTACGCGCCCCGAGCGGGTAGTATCGCTACGAATCGAGGGGGACCATGAACGTCCAAGATGTACCCCGAGGCGATATTCCCCATAGCGGCGACGACTACGCAAGCGTAGCCCTCATCGGCGCGGCCACAGCGCTCTTGGCGCGACGCAAGCCCGACATCCCGGACGACTTTCTCGGCAAGCTCTTCGGGCTTGCGGTCTCGGAGGATCTGGAACGCTACACCGCCGAAGAGCTTGCCGACATCGCCGAGCGCTCATGGTCGTTTCTGCTGGAGCGGCAAGCCGGCACAGCCAAGATCCGGTTTGAGCCGAGCGCGGCCAAGCGCGACGGCGCGGTGCTTGAAATCGTCAATGACGACATGCCGTTCCTCGTCGATTCCGTTGTCGGCGAGCTCAACCAGCGCGGCCTCGACATCCGCCTGTTCGTCCACCCGGTCTTCGTCGTCGAGCGCGATCTCTCCGGCAAGCTCGTCAACTTCAAAGGGGCGCGCACCGTCGGCGGCCATCGCGAGAGCTTCATCCATATTCACGTCGACGGCGCAGACGACGCCGAGCAACGGTCGGATCTGGTCCGCGAGCTTGACGGCATTCTGGCCGATGTGCGCGTCAGCGTTAAGGATTGGAAATCGATGCTGTCGCGCATCAACGGCATCATCGCCGATCTGCGCAGCAATCCGCCGCCGCTGCCGGTCGAGGAGATCGCAGAAGCGATCCAATTTCTGGAATGGATCGAGGACGACAATTTCACGCTGCTCGGCGCGCGCGATTACTCCTTCAGCGAGAGCGGCGAGGCGCTCGATCCGTCATTCGAGACGGGGCTTGGCATATTGCGCTCGCGCGACGTGCGGCTGTTGCAGCGCTGGAACCAGCCGTTGACGATAACGCCGGACATTCGCGCGTTTCTGGAGCAGCCAAGGCTCCTCATCGTCACCAAAGCAACGATACGCTCGCGCATTCACCGGCGGGTTTATCTCGATTACATCGGCATCAAGCGCTACGATCGCGACGGCAAGCTCGTCGGCGAACGCCGGTTTTGCGGCTTGCTCACGTCCACCGCCTATACGCGCCAGGCCCGCACCATTCCGTTTCTGCGGCGCAAGATCGACAGCGTCATTCGCCGCGCCGGTTTCGATCCGTCGAGCCATTCCGGCAAGGCGTTGGTCAATGTGCTGGAAAATTATCCGCGCGACGATCTGTTCCAGATCGAGGAAGACACGCTCTATCAATTCGCGCTCGCCATTCTGCAACTCGACGAGCGCCCCCGCGTGCGCGTCCTGCCGCGCCGCGACCGGTTCGACCGTTTCGTGTCGGTCATCGTCTATGTGCCGCGCGACCGCTACGACAGCCGGATCAGGGCGGCGATCAGCAATTATCTGGCAAGGGCGTTCAATGGGCACCTGAGCGCCTACCATCCGTTCTTCCCCGAGGGGCCGCTGGTGCGCGTTCATTTCATCATCGGCCGCAACCAGGGCGAGGCGCCGAATCCGGATCGCGCCATGCTCGACCGCGACGTCGAAGCGATCGTGCGCAGTTGGACTGACGATCTGTGCGAGGCGCTCCTTGCCGGTTCCAACCCGGCGCGGGGACGCACCTTATTCGCGCGCTATCGCGACGCCTTCCCGATCGACTATCGCGAAGTCTATCGGCCGGCCACGGCGCTCACCGACATCGGCGTCATCGAGGCGCTGACGCCAGAGCGGCCGCTCGGCGTCGAGCTTTATCGCGAGGACGGCGGCGGGCCGCAGAGCGCCGGTCTCAAAGTGTTCAGCCACAAAAGACCGATCCCGCTGTCGGAGCGCGTGCCGGTGCTGGAGAATATGGGCTTCCGCGTCGTCGACGAGCGCACCTATCACATTGCGCCGAAGGACGGTGACGAGGTCTGGTTCCACGACATGACTCTCGACACTGCGCTGGGGCAGGATTTTGACCTCGCCGCGCTCAAGGCCCGGTTGGAGGCCTGCTTCCTCGTCGTGATGGGCAAAAAGGCGGAGAGCGACGGTTACAATGCGCTTGTGCTCGCCAACGGTTTGGGCTGGCGCGACATCGCGCTGATCCGCACCGTCTCGCGCTTCCTGCGCCAGGTCCGCGTGCCCTTTTCGCAAGACTATATGTGGACGACGCTGCGCAAACATTCCGGCCTCGCGGCCCAAATCGTATCGTTGTTCCAGACCCGTTTCGATCCGCGCCTGTCTATCTCGCCGGACGAGCGCGGCGCGCGCGAGGCCGCGATTGCGGCCGCGATTGAAGGCGCCTTGCAGGCGGTCGAAAGCCTCGACGAGGATCGTATCCTCCGCCGCTTCGTCAATGCGGTGACTTCTGCCATCCGCACCAATTTCTATCAGCTCGGCCGCGACGGCTTCGTCAAAGATCTCATCGCGATCAAGTTTGCGAGCCGCAAGGTCGATGGCATGCCGCTGCCGCGGCCGCTCTACGAAATCTTTGTCTATTCGCCGCGCGTCGAGGCCGTGCATCTGCGCTTTGGCAAAGTGGCACGCGGCGGCATTCGCTGGTCCGACCGGCCGCAGGATTTCCGCACCGAAGTTCTCGGCCTGGTCAAAGCGCAGAACGTCAAGAACGCCGTGATCGTGCCGGTTGGGGCCAAGGGCGGGTTCGTGCCGAAATATCTGCCGGCGGGCGGTTCGCGCGAAGCCGTCCAGGCCGAGGGCGTCGCCACCTATAAGCTCTTCATCTCGACGCTGCTCGACATCACCGACAATATCGGCACCGGAACGGCGGGCGTGATCCCGCCGCGCGACGTCGTGCGGCACGACGGCGTCGATCCCTATCTCGTGGTTGCCGCCGACAAGGGCACGGCGACGTTTTCCGACATCGCCAATGAACTCGCCATTGCGCACGATTTCTGGCTCGGCGATGCTTTCGCTTCAGGCGGCTCGGCCGGCTACGACCATAAGAAAATGGGCATCACCGCCCGCGGCGCCTGGGAATCGGTGAAGCGCCATTTCCGCGAGATCGACGTTGATATCGGCACGATGCCGTTCACCGTGGTTGGCGTCGGCGACATGTCGGGTGACGTCTTCGGCAACGGCTTGTTGCAGGAGAAGACGACCAAGCTGATCGCCGCCTTCGATCACCGCGACATTTTCATCGATCCCGATCCCGATGCGGAAAAGAGCTTCGCCGAGCGCAAGCGGATGTTCGATCTGCCGCGTTCGAGCTGGCAGGATTTCGACAAGTCGCTGATCTCCAAAGGCGGCGGCGTCTATCCGCGCAGCGCCAAGGAAATCCGGCTGTCGGCGGAAGCGCAAAGGCTGTTCGGCGTCGGCGAACACGTCACGCCGCAGGATCTCATCCGCGCCACCCTGAAAGCGCAGGTCGATCTCATCTTCTTCGGCGGCATCGGCACCTATGTCCGCGCTTCCGACGAAACCGACGACGCGGTGGGGGATCGCACCAACGATTCGATTCGCGTCACCGGCAAGGATTTGTGCTGCAAGGTGATCGGCGAGGGCGCCAATCTCGGCATGACGCAGCGCGGCCGCATCGAGGCGGCGTTCGGCGGCATCAGGCTCAACACCGACGCAATCGACAATTCCGCCGGCGTCAACACCTCGGACATGGAAGTCAACATCAAGATCGCGCTGAGCATTCCGCTGCGCGACGGCCGTCTGACGCTGAATGCGCGCGACGCGTTGCTGGCGGGCATGACCGACGAGGTCGCGGGCCTGGTGCTGCGCAACAATTATTTGCAGCCGCTGGCGCTGTCGCTCTCGCAGCGCCGCGGCATGGAGGATTTCGGCTTTTTGCAGCGCCTGATGCAGACGCTGGAAGCGCGCGGCTTGCTCGATCGCGCAGTCGAGTTCCTTCCCGACGACATGGCTCTC
>DASQRX010000032.1:0-34080 GCA_035642635.1 Xanthobacteraceae bacterium | reverse complement strand
TTCCTATACCCGCGCCCGAATAGCAAGTTCGACCATAGTCAACTTCGCTCGGTCCGGTGACGCAAAGCAAATAAAGTCTGATCGCGGTTAGTCTCTCTTGGAACTAAAACATGCGCGTGGGGCTGGCGAAGATAGCCGGCGAGTGAAAAAGTAACATTTTATCAAACGCTTGTATTATATCCGCTTGGGCATGGCCCGCCTCGCTCCACGAATTTGTGACGCCCCGGACGCTTCAATAGCTGAGGAGTGCAGCGAGTCTCGTGATCGGGAAATGAAATGATCTAATCAAGAATCCCGATCAATAAAATACCTATTGATTATCGCCGGGACCGCTTTAGCTCTGTTCCAACTGGCGTTTTTTCATTTTAAAGGTAGCTGATGAGCCTGACCGAGCCGCCGCCGATACTGCCGCCCGCCAATGGCGGGCGAACCGCGCGGCGCCGCCCAGGGCGCACGCCGAAGGGCCGTCAGGTCGATCCGCAGGCAGCAGCCGACATTGAGGCGCTGTTGACCGATCGCTCGCGCCGCCGCGACCTTTTGATCGAGCATCTGCATCTCATTCAGGACAAATACGGGCATATTTCGAGCCCGCACCTTGCCGCGCTTGCGGCCGAGATGAAGCTAGCGCAGACCGAAGTCTATGAGGTCGCAACCTTTTACGCGCATTTCGACGTCGTCAAAGAGGGCGAGACGCCGCCGCCACCCGTAACGGTGCGGGTCTGCGACTCTTTGTCCTGCGCCATGGCGGGCGCCGAGCGCCTGTTGCGGGAACTGCCAAAGTCTTTTGGGCCGGACGTGCGCGTCGTGCGCGCGCCCTGCATGGGCGCCTGCGATCGGGCGCCGGTCTGCGCGGTCGGGCATGTGCAAGTCATGAATGCCGCTCCGGCTTCGGTCACCAAGCTCGCGCATGTGCACACACATGCGGACGCGCTTAAGCCCGGCACCGATTTCGAACATTATGTCGCGGCCGGCGGCTATCGCATTCTCGGCGAGGCGCTCGCCGGCAAACGCACGCGCGACGACTTGATCAAGATCGTCAGCGATGCCGGGCTGCGCGGCCTCGGCGGCGCCGGCTTTCCGACCGGCCGCAAATGGTCGCTGGTGCGCGCCGAGTCGGCGCCGCGGCTGATGGCGGTGAATGCCGACGAAGGCGAGCCCGGCACGTTCAAGGACCGCTACTATCTCGGGCTTGATCCGCACCGCTTTCTCGAAGGCATGCTGATCGCGGCCTGGGTGGTCGAGGCGGCCGAAATCTACCTCTATATCCGCGACGAATATCCCGAACTGCGGCTGATGCTCGTCGACGAGATCGAGAAGCTCGAAGCCGCGGGCCTCGACCGCTTCAGCAAGATTCATCTCCGCCGCGGTGCGGGAGCTTATATCTGCGGCGAAGAGTCGGCGATGATCGAGTCGATCGAGGGCAAACGCGGCCTGCCGCGGCATCGCCCGCCCTATGTGGCGCAGGTCGGACTGTTCGGCCGCCCGACGCTCGAGCAGAATGTCGAGACGCTCTATTGGATCCGCGACATTGTCGAAAAAGGCGCCGAGTGGGTGACCTCGCAAGGCCGTCATGAGCGCAAGGGCTTTCGCAGCTTCTCGGTGTCCGGCCGCGTCAAGAATCCCGGCGTGAAGCTCGCGCCGGCCGGCATCACGGTGCGCGAACTGATCGATGAGTTCTGCGGCGGCATGGCCAGTGGCCATACCTTCAAAGCCTATCTGCCGGGCGGCGCCTCGGGCGGTATCCTGCCGAAATCGATGGCCGACCTGCCGCTCGACTTCGGCACGCTGGAAAAATACGGCTGTTTCGTTGGGTCGCACGCCGTTGTCATCCTCTCCGACAAGGACGATGTGAAAGCTGTCGCCCTCAACCTGATGAAGTTCTTCGAGGACGAGAGCTGCGGCCAATGCACACCGTGCCGCGTCGGCACCGAGAAAGCGGCCGAACTGATGGCGCTTGGGCCGTGGGATCCGGCGCTGCTTGACGAATTGTCGGCCTTGATGCGCGACGCCTCGATCTGCGGCCTCGGCCAGGCGGCGCCCAATCCGCTCTTTTGTGTGCTAAAATACTTTCCGGATGAACTGACAAACCCGCTGGGACATTGGTGAAGATAAGGCATCGACAATGAGCGAAGGCTCTACTGGCAAGACATTCACGATCGACGATCGTGAGATCGATATCCGCCCCGGCGAAACGATCTTCCGCGCCGCGCGCCGGCTCGATATCAAGCTGCCGCATCTGTGCTACACGCCGAAACCCGGCTACCGCGCCGACGGCAATTGCCGCGTCTGCATGGTCGAGATC
Source organism: Xanthobacteraceae bacterium (assembly GCA_035642635.1). Taxonomy (GTDB): domain Bacteria; phylum Pseudomonadota; class Alphaproteobacteria; order Rhizobiales; family Xanthobacteraceae; genus BOG-931. The sequence goes on along the minus strand of DASQRX010000032.1, from coordinate 31,778 downwards.
GAGGGCGAGCGCGTCCTTGCCGCGAGCTGCCTCCGCACGCCGGCGCCCGGGATGAAGGTCAAGACCCAGACCGACCGCGCCAAGACCGCGCGCAAGATGGTGGCCGAACTTCTCCTCACCGACCAACCGGCGATGGAGGTGGCGCACGATCCGGATTCCGAGCTTTGGAAAACCGTCAAGCGCTTGAAAGTCGAGCCCGGCCGCTTCCCCAAGCGAAAGCCCGGCGAAGTGCCGCCGCCCGACCGCAGCCACGTGGCGATGGCGGTCAATCTCGACGCCTGCATCCAGTGCAATCTCTGTGTCCGCGCCTGCCGCGAAGTGCAGGTCAACGACGTCATCGGCATGGCCGGCCGCGGCCATCTCGAGAAGATCGTGTTCGACTTTGACGATCCGATGGGCGCCTCGACCTGCGTCGCCTGCGGCGAATGCGTGCAGGCCTGTCCGACCGGCGCGCTGATGCCGGCGACCATGGTGGACGACAACAACGTCTATAAAGGCAAGCCCGACCGCAAAGTCGACAGCGTCTGCCCGTATTGCGGCGTCGGCTGCCAGCTCACCTATCAGATCAAGGACGACAAGATCGTCGCCGTCACCGGCAAGAACGGCCCGGCCAATCAAAACCGGCTCTGCGTCAAGGGCCGCTTCGGCTTCGACTATGTGCACAATCCGCAACGCCTGTTGAAGCCGATGATCCGCAAGGACGGCGTGCCGAAAGTGCCGCACGAATTCATCGACCCGTCGAATCCGTGGACGCATTTCCGCGAAGCGACCTGGGACGAGGCGCTCGACCGCGCCGCGGGCGGCTTAAAGAAAATCCGCGACCGCGACGGCCCGAAAGCGCTCGCCGGTTTCGGCTCGGCCAAAGGCTCGAACGAAGAGGCCTATCTGTTCCAGAAACTCGTTCGCACCGGCTTTGGCACCAACAATGTCGATCACTGCACGCGGCTGTGCCACGCCTCGTCGGTGGCGGCGCTGCTCGAAGGCGTCGGCTCGGCGGCGGTGACCGCAACCTTCAACGAGTGCAAGAATTCCGATTTCATCATCGTCATCGGCGCCAACCCGACCGAGAACCATCCGGTCGCCGCCACGTTCTTCAAACAGGCGGCCAAAAACGGCGCCAAGCTCGTGGTGATGGATCCGCGCGGCCAGGCGCTCAAGCGTCACGCCTGGCGCATGATGCAGTTCAAGAACGGCGCCGACGTCGCGATGCTCAACTCGATGCTCAATGTCATCGTCGAGGAGAAGCTTTACGACCAGCAATATATCCAGACCTATGTCGAAGGCTTCGAGGCCTGGAAGGAGAGCATCAAGGAGTTCACGCCGGAGGAAATGTCGCCGATCTGCGGCATTCCGCCCGACACGCTGCGCGAAGTGGCACGAACTTATGCGCGCGCGCAAAGCGCCATCATCTTCTGGGGCATGGGCGTTTCGCAGCACACCCACGGCACCGACAATGCGCGCTGCCTGATTGCGCTGTCGCTGATCACCGGCCAGATCGGCCGGCCGGGCACGGGGCTGCATCCGCTGCGCGGCCAAAACAATGTGCAGGGGGCGTCTGACGCCGGTCTGATCCCGATGTTCTTCCCCGACTACAAGTCGGTGGAGAACCCGGACATCCGCGCCCAATATGAGAAGGCCTGGGGCGTCAAGCTCGATCCGAAGAAGGGCAAGACCGTGGTCGAGATCATGAACGCGGTCCACCACGACGAGATCAAGGGCATGTATATCGAGGGCGAGAATCCCGCGATGTCTGATCCAGATCTCAATCATGCGCGGCAGGCGCTGGCGCATCTCGAGCATCTCGTGGTGCAGGATCTCTTCCTCACCGAAACCGCGGTCTATGCCGACGTCGTGCTGCCGGCGTCGGGCTGGCCCGAGAAGGACGGCACCGTCACCAATACCAATCGGCAGGTGCAGATGGGCCGCCAGGCGCTGCCGCTGCCCGGCGACACGCGGCATGATTTGTGGATCATCCAGGAGATCGCCAACCGCATGGGCTGCGGCTGGACCTACAGACATGTCAGCGAGGTCTATACCGAGATGGCGTCGATGATGCCGGCGCTCGACAATATCTCCTGGGATCGCATCGAGCGCGAACACGCCGTGACCTATCCGTCCGACGCGCCCGATCAGCCGGGCCGTGACGTCGTGTTCGACAAGGGTTTCCCGCGCCCGGGCGGCTTTGCCAAACTGGTAGCGACCAAGCTGCAGCCGCCGGATGAAGTGCCGGACGAGGACTATCCCTTCATCCTCACCACCGGCCGCGAGCTTGAACACTGGCACACCGGCGCCATGACGCGCCGCGCCACGGTGCTCGATGCGCTCGAACCGGGCGCGGTCGCTTCGGTATCACGCGGCACCATCGCCAAACTGGGCATCAAACCGGGCGATCTCATTCGCGTCGCCACACGCCGCGGCTCTGTTGAACTCTACTCGCGGCAAGACGATGGTATCCCGGACGGCGTGGTGTTTATCCCGTTCGCCTTCGTCGAGGCGGCGGCGAACCTGCTCACCAATCCGAAGCTTGATCCGTTCGGAAAAATCCCGGAATTCAAGTTCTGCGCGGCCAAGGTGGAGAAGGCGCTGTCGCAGATGGAAGCGGCGGAATAATCAAAGCGCTGCGTGCTGCGCATCGCCCGGCGGCGCGCCCAATTGCGCCGCCGGACTGGGTTTATTCCCGATCACGAAAGTGAGCTCGATATTTTCCGGCGTCTGCTTGAATTCGGTTGCGACCGAGCGGCGCACCGTGTCGGCTAATTCGCCCAGGGGCCTGGCATTATAGAGCCCGGGGAATGTAACGGTTACGCTCACCAGCCGGCCGTTGGTCCATTTGAAACCGACATCCGGCGTCATGCCGGTAGCGGCTTGCAAATCGCTCTCGACGGCCATGGCATGCTCAAAGCCGCCGACCATCGTATCGAACGCACTACAAGCCGCGAGGCTGATTGCGAGAATAAGGAAGACTGCAATTCTCGGCATGTGAGCTCCTCGCCGGTGAGACGATGCGAGGCTGCGCGGCGGTTCTATGTCTCGTCCTTGAAATAAGGCTCGACCGTGCCGGAGAGCTTGATGGTGAGCGGGTTGCCGTGGCGATCCTTGGTCTTGCCGGCTTCGACTTTGATCCAGCCTTCGCTGACGCAATATTCCGCGACATTGGTCTTCTCGACGCCCTTGAAGCGCACGCCGATGTCCCGTTCCAACAACTCCGCGTTGTAATATGGGCTCTTCGGGTCGTTGGAGAGCCGGTCGGGCAGGGCGGTCGTTGCCTTCGGTTCCGTCATCTTTTCCATCGGTTTTTGGGCCGTTCCGGCCGGTCGCGTTCAATACGTGTGAAACCCTTATTCCATTTCTAACACGGCCTTGCAGCAGCATAACGACCGCTTCGAACGCTTAAGACATCTCGGCGTCCGCATTGCCATCGACCCGGCTATTCGTCACTGAGCTATCTGGCGAATTATCCGATCAATCGCGTGAAGATCGCTCAGGAATTGGTAGCGGGTGTCGATACCGATATGTGCAGCGCCGCGCGGTCGTGCGCGCCGCCATCGGGCTCGCGCATGAATTGGGCATCGAGATCATCGCCGAAGGCGTGGAGACGGAGGGACAGGAGAAATTCCTGCTGTCCGCCGGCTGCAGCCACGGCCAGGGCTATCGCTTCGGCCGGCCCGTCAGCGCGGCGCAGGCGACGGCACTGTTGCGGCGCGGCTCGATCAAGCCGGCGCGCAAGTCGTTGCGGCTGGTCGAGAGCAGTGCGGCCTAGCGCATGATCCCGAAAAGTGAAAACCGCTTTTCGGATGAGATCATGTGCAAACTAAAGGTCTAGTCGCCGCCGTAGCCGGGAAATGGACGAAATAAGGCGTTTTCCTGTCCCGTGGCGAAGGGCTTTTCGCCGGCTGCGGTGGGGTTTAAGACTTCCCCCATGACGCTTGCCGCAGATGCCCCGCCGCGCCTGTCCACAGCCCTGCCGCGCCACGACTGGACGCGGGATGAGGTGCGGGCGCTGTTCGACCTGCCGTTCCCGGAACTGATGTTCCGCGCCCAGAGCGCGCACCGGCAGAATTTCGATCCGACCGAAGTGCAGATTTCAACGCTGCTGTCGATCAAGACCGGCGGCTGTCCGGAGGACTGCGCCTATTGTCCGCAGAGCGCGCGTTACGACACCGCCGTCGCGGCGGAGAAGATGATGGCGCTCGAGGCCGTGCTTAAGGAGGCGCGCGCGGCGAAGAAGAGCGGCGCGAGCCGCTTCTGCATGGGCGCGGCGTGGCGGTCGCCCAAGGACCGCGATCTCGATTCAGTCTGCGCCATGGTCGAAGGCGTCAAGGCGCTCGGGCTTGAGACCTGCGCCACGCTCGGCATGCTGTCCGCGCCACAGGCGCAGCGCCTCAAGGACTCGGGGCTCGACTACTACAATCACAACCTCGACACCTCGCCGGAATTCTACGACCACATCATTACCACGCGGACCTATCGGGATCGCCTGGAGACGCTCGATCGCGTGCGCCGTGCCGGCATCCATGTCTGCTGCGGCGGCATCGTCGGCATGGGCGAGACCCGCGAAGACCGCATCGGCATGATCGCTGTTTTGGCGAGCCTGCCGGCGCATCCGGAATCGGTGCCGATCAATATGCTGGTGAAAGTCGCCGGCACGCCGCTTTCCGGCGAAAGCGCGCTCGACCCGATCGAATTCGTGCGCACCGTTGCGGTTGCCCGCATCACCATGCCGCGCTCGGTGGTGCGGCTCTCGGCCGGCCGCGAGGACATGAGCGAAGAGACCCAGGCGCTGTGCTTCCTCGCCGGCGCCAATTCGATCTTCTACGGGCCGAAACTTCTCACCACGCCCAATCCCGGCCGCGACCGCGACCGCGAATTGATGGCGCGGCTGGGGCTCGGCCCGATGGAATAGTCGCGCGCACGAGCGGACGGATATGCGCGCTCGGCGGCGAGCCGATTGCGGATGTCGCTTAGCTCATCCGACTACAATCTTACGTAGGGCAAAATCGGCGGATCATGAAAACAGATAAAGCCATCGAAAACCGGAAGCGGCGCGTGCTGTTCACTTACCTATGCGCCATCGCGATTGCGGTCGGCTCGCTCTCGGCGGTCGCTTTCGCGGCGGGTCCAAACGACATTCTCAGCAGAGACGCCGTGCTGCACGATCCCGAGATTCCCGCGCTCGGCAATCCAAACGGCGATCTGACCATTGTCGAATTTTTTGACTACCAGTGCCCCTTTTGCAAAAAGCTCGCGCCTGAAATCGCGCAGGTGCTGAAGGAAGACGGCAATATAAGGCTGGTTCTGAAAGACTGGCCGATCTTCGGCGCGGTTTCGACGTCCGCCGCGCAACTGGCGCTGGCGACAAAATATCAGGACAAATACGCGCAGGCTCACGACGCCTTGATCGGCGCGACGGCGAAACTGACCGATGACAATATCGCTGACCTCTTGACCAAGGCTGGTGTTGATATCGGCAAAGCCAAGCAAGACCTGCAATCGCATCAAAAGACCATCGACGATCTGTTGACCCGCAACAGCGACCAGGCCGAGGCCTTCGGCTTTCAGGGCACCCCCGGCTTCATCGTCGGCACGTTCCGGGTGCCTGGCGTCGTCGAAATGGAAGTGTTCAAGCAGATCATTGCCGACGCGCGCACGGCGGCGAAGAAGCGCAAGACCTGAACTGCCGGGCCCGCCGCGTTTTCGGCGGCGAAGCCAGCATCGAATTATGTGAGCGAAGCTAAGCTCCAGCCGCTCCGCCATCCGCGCGCGGATCGTGCGCGGCTTCGCAGGTGCCGTCTTGGTGCAACAGCGCGGCGCCGGCGTGGCCCATGATGTCGGAATAGGGCTCGGACAAGACTTCGACATTGTGGCCGGCGGACGCCAGCGCGTCGAGGAGATCGCCGTCGAAGCTCTGTTCCATCCGCAGCGCCGTTCGCGGCGCGCCCCAGGTGCGGCCGAGGACCCAGCGCGGGCGGTCGAGCGCTTCCAAGAGCGGCTCGCCGAATTGCACATGGCGTGTGAACACCGCGCTCTGGGTCTGCGGCTGGCCGTCGCCGCCCATCGCCCCATAGGCCATGACGCGCCCGTCTTTGAGCGCCGCAAGTGCCGGATTGAGCGTGTGGAACGGCAGCCGTCCGGGCGCGAGCGAATTGAGCGCGCCGACTTCGAGCGAAAAGCTGGCGCCGCGATTTTGCATCAAGACGCCGGTCGACGGCAGCACGCAGCCGGAGCCGAATTCCCAGTAGAGCGATTGGATGTAGGACACGACCAGGCCCGATGTGTCGGCGGCCCCCATCCAGATCGTGTCGCCGTCGCCGGAACCGAGCGGCCAAGTCGCCGCCTTGCGGCGATCGATCTTCATTGCTTCACCGGCGATGAAGCGGTCGTCCAGCACGCGCGTGAGCGCATGCGGCAGATGTTTCGGATCGGTGATGACCCGGTCGCGCATCCGCAGCGCCCGCTTGGTCGCCTCGACCAGGCCGTGGATATGATCGAAACCCTCGGCTTCGGTGACGTTAAGCCGCGCAAACAGAGCCAAGATCATCAATGACACCGCGCCTTGCGTCGGCGCGTCGGTGTTGTAAACCGTGCCCGACGGCAATTCGATGCGCAGCGGTTCGGCAAGCGTTGCGCGATAACGCTCCAGATCCTGGCGCGTCAGCGGGCTGCCGATGCGTTCGAGATCGGCGGAGATTTCGCGGCCGACATCGCCGCGATAGAAATCGTCGAAGCCGGCATGCGCAAGCTGCTCGAGCGTCGCGGCGAGGGCCTTTTGCCCCAGCACCGTGCCCACAGCCGGCGGCTTGTCGTCGACCAAAAACGCCGCGGCGAAACCCGGCACGTCCTTGAGCCCGTCAAAATGCTCCTGCGTCAGCCGCGCTTGGCTGCGGGTGACGGTAGTGCCGTTGCGGGCTTGTGCGATGGCCTCCGCCAACAGCACGCCAAGCGGCAATTTCCCGCCGGATGCCTTTGCGGCTTCGAGCGCCAGCGACCAGCCGCCGATCGCGCCCGGCACCGTCAGCGCCGCCAGCGGGCCGCGCGGCGGGATGGTCTCGTAGTCGCGATAAAGCTCGGGCCTTGCCTCCAGGCCGGCCGGACCCGCCGCCATGATGGCGCGCACGCGGCCGGAACGCTGGCGGATCATCCAGAATCCGTCGCCGCCGATATGGTTCATGTGCGGGTAAACGGCAGCGATCGAGGCGGCCATGGCCAGCATGGCTTCGAGCGCATTGCCGCCCTCGGCCAGGATCTGGCGGCCGGCTTCGACCGCTAAAGCATGCGGCGCGCAGACAACGCCTCGGCTGTGGCCGGCTGTGTGCAAATCCATTGCGCTGCTCAATTCGCCGCGGACTGTTCGAAGCCGCGCTTGCGCAACAGCGCATCCGCGCTTGGTAGCCGCCCGCGAAACGCCTTGTAGGCGTCGGCCGGATCCTGCGAACCGCCGGCCGAATAGATCGTGTCGCGCAGCCGCCTCGCCGTTGCCGGATCGAAAATGTCGCCGGTCTCCTCGAAGGCGGCGAAGGCGTCGGCGTCGAGCACTTCCGACCACATATAGCTGTAATAGGCCGAGGCATAGCCGCCGCCGGAGAAGATATGCGCGAAATGCGGCGGCCGATGCCGCATCGCGATTTCGTCCGGCATGGCGATGCGGTTGAGCGCCTTGTCTTCAAAAGCTTTAGCGTCGGCCGCCGCCGCGACGTCGGCTTCTGACGCCAGCGAATGGAAGTCGAGATCGACGATGGCCGACGAAATATATTCGACAGTGCCAAAACCCTTGTTGAAATTGCGCGCGGCAACGAGCCGCTGCAGCAGTTCTTCCGGCATCGACTCGCCGGTCTGATAGTGGCGGGCGAAGCGGCGCAGCACTTGCGGCTGCTCCAGCCAATGCTCGTAAAGCTGCGACGGCAATTCGACGAAGTCGGTGGCGACGCTGGTGCCGGCAATGCTGGGATAGGTCACCGATGACAGCAGGCCGTGCAACGCGTGGCCGAATTCATGGAACAGCGTACGCGCGTCCTCGAAGCTGAGCAGTGTTGGCTCGTTGCCGGGCGCCTTCGCGAAATTGCACACATTGACGATCAGCGGCCGGATATCGCCTAAAAGCTTCTCCTGATCGCGAATTGAAGTCATCCAGGCGCCGCTGCGCTTTGACGGCCGCGCGAAATAATCGCCGAAGAACAGGCCGACCTGCCGGCCGTCGTTGCCCTTGACCTCCCACACCCGCACGTCGGGATGCCAGACCGGCACGTCGCTGCGCCGTGTGAAGCTCACGCCGAACAGGCGCTGCGCCGTATAGAACGCGGCTTCGATCAGGCGGTCGAGATCGAGATAGGGCTTGATCGCCGCTTCGTCGAAGTCGCACAGTCGGCGCCGCAGCTTTTCGGCGTAATAGCGCCAGTCCCATGCTTCGAGCTTGAAGTTGCCGCCCTCTTCGGCGATCAGCTGCTGCATGGCGTCGCGATCGGCGAGCACGCGCGCGCGCGCCGGCGCCCATACGGTTTCGAGCAGATTGCGCGCCGCGGCCGGCGTCTTCGCCATGGCGTCGTCGAGCCGGTAATGGGCGAAATCGGCAAAGCCGAGGAGCTTTGCCCGCTCGGCGCGCAGCCGCGCCATTTCGGCGATATTGGCCTTGTTGTCGGTCGCACCGCCATTGTCGCCGCGCATGATGAAGCCGCGGAAGATCCTTTCGCGCAGATCGCGGCGGCCGGAGAATTGCAGGAACGGCTCGACGCTCGACCGCGACAGCGTCACCGCATAGCCATCGAACCCGCGTGCGCCGGCTTCGGATTTCATGACCTCGCGCATGAAGTCCGGCAGGCCTAAAAGCTCCGCCTCGTCTTCAAGGCGCAATGTGAATGACTGCTCGTCCGCCAGCACGTTCTGGCTGAACGCCGTGCCGAGCGCCGCGAGCCGTTCGATGATTTCGGCGAGCCGCTTCTTGGCCGGTGCGTCAAGCGCAGCTCCAGCGCGGCGGAAGCCGGTATGGTAGCGCTCGATCACGCGCTTTTGCTCGGTATTGAGGCCGAGTCCGTCGGCATCGCGCATCAGCGTGTCGATGCGGGCAAATAGCAGCGCATTGGTGTTGATGGCATTCCAGTGGCGGGCGAGCCGCGGGGCGATCTCGCGCTCGATCTCGAGCAGCGCATCATTGCTGTGCGCGCCGGCGAGGAGGTGAAACACGTTGCCGACGCGGTCGAGCGCCCGGCCGCCCAGTTCCATGGCGGCGATGGTATTGTCGAAAGTCGGCGGTGCGGGATTGGCCGCGATGGCCGCGACCTCGGCTTCATGCTCGGCCAGCGCACGCGCATAAGCCGGACGGAACTGTTCGGGTCCGATGCGGTCGAAAGGCGGGACCCCGTCGGGGGTCGTCCAAGCCTCGAAGAAGGCATTGCCATTGCTTGAGGACGTGGTCTTTTCGGTCTCGGTCTTGCTCATCAGGCGGTCATACCAAATCGCGGCGCTGCCGTGATATATGTGGTGTGGACAACAGCCCGGAAGGAGAGCCGCAAAATGCCCCGTCACGCCCATTATCTGCCGCATGGCGTCATTCCGGCCGTTTTGTTGCCGTTTTTCGACGACCTTTCGATCGACGAGAAAAGCTTTCGGTCCCACCTGCGTGATGTCGCTGAGGTCGACGGGCTCTCCGCCATCACCATCAATGCCCATTCGACCGAGGTCGCCTCGTGCAGCTTCGATGAGCAGCGCCGCGTCCTCGACATCGCCCAGGACGAGATCGGCAGCCGGTTGCCGATCGTCAGCGGCATCTGGGCCGACGGTAGCCTCGAAGCCGCGCGCCTCGCCAAGATGGCCGAGGCGGGCGGCGCTTCGGCCCTCCTGGTGTTTCCGCCGGCGCCGTTCACGCTCGGCCAGTCGTCCGCCATGGCGGTCGAGCATTTCAAGCGCATTGCCGACGCCTCGAGCCTGCCGATCATCGCGTTCCAATATCCGCTGGCGACCGGGCAGGGCTATCCGCGCGACATGCTCCTGAAAATGGTCGAGGAGGTGCCGACCATCCGCGCCATCAAGGATTGGGCCGGCAACGTGCCGCAGCATGAGATGCACATTCGCGACTTGCAGAGCCTCAAGCGGCCGGTGAACGTGCTGACCACCCACAGCGCCTGGCTGCTCAGTTCGCTGGTGCTGGGCTGCAACGGGCTCCTGTCCGGTTCGGGCAGCGTGATCGCCGACCTGCAGTCGGCGCTGTTCCGGGCGGTGCAGGGCAACGACCTCGCCGCGGCGAAACAGCTCAATGACCGCATCTATCCGCTGGCAAAAGTATTTTACGCCGAGCCGTGGGCCGACATGCACAACCGCATGAAGGAAGCGCTGGTGCTGCTCGGCAAGCTGCCGCGTGCGGTGGTGCGGCCGCCGCTGGTGAAGCTCGGCCGCGCCGAGATCGACCGCATCCGGGCGGCGCTCGTCGAGGCCGGCCTCCTTGGCGCCAAGGCCAACCGCGACGCGGCGTAGTGTCTTCTCCCTCTCCCCCGCACGCGGGGAGAGGTGAACCAGCCGCCTTGATCTCGCCCGCAATTTCGCGGTAAGTGCGGCCCGATGAGCAACCAAAGCCCCGTCCAGCGCCGAAAGCGCATCGTCTGGCTGAACGTGTTGACGGTCATCAGCGCCGCCATTCTGATCAGCGCCGAAGTGTTCGGCGCCGCCTTTGCCGGCAGCTGGGCGATCGCCAACCTGTTCGCGCTCGGCACGCTCGGCGCCCGCGTGCTCGACGGGCTATTCATCCTCCTCGGCATCGTGGTGATGGTGCAGTTCGTGCGCGCGGCGCACCGCGTCGAGCCGTTCGCCGCCGAGTGACGCGCGCGTCGCGGCGCCTTCGCGACCGCCGCGGCGCATTTTTACGTTTCGTTAAAACTAAAATTCTTGCGCGGCTGAGCTAAATCGCTTATTTCAGTTGTGCCCAATTTCGCACGTGCCTGTGGCCGTGTGTCGGTCGGTGGGCATCCGGACAAGAGGCCGGACAGCCGCCTAAGGGAAAGCGCTCCATCTTGGCGCTCGTCCCTTGCACCAGCGACCGGCAGCCGGAGGCGAACCGGCAATGCCCGCTCTCCACGGGCGACGCGGCTTAAAGCAACGACGGAAGGGCTTTTTTGGTTCGCTGCCGGCGCTAATGCCGGGGACACCGAAAGGGCTTGTCCATCTTTGCCAGCAGTGCGGAACGGGATCTCCCTCATCCGGACCAAGGCAGCAATCACGGTGGCGCAACGCGTTCCGCGATGGTGCGGAACGCCACGCGTCGCAGGAGGTTCACCTTGGCGGCTACGCCGCCAGCCGGATAGGGAGCATTGTGGAAATGACCACGCGCATCCGCGAATTCCTCAAGCATCGCACTGATAACGGACCTTGCCTCGTCGTGGATCTCGACGTCGTTCGTGAGAATTACCAGAACTTCGCCAAGGCACTGCCGGACACGAAAGTGTTCTATGCGGTGAAAGCCAATCCGGCACCGGAGATCCTCAAGCTCCTCGCTGGGCTGGGCTGCTGCTTCGATGTCGCCTCGCTCGCCGAGACCCATGATGCGCTCGCCGCCGGCGCCACGCCCGACCGCATCTCCTATGGCAATACCATCAAGAAGGAGACCGAGATCGCCACCGCCTTCGCGCTCGGCGTCACGCTGTTCGCGGTCGATTGCGAGGCCGAGGTCGAGAAGGTGGCGCGCGCTGCTCCGGGCAGCCGCGTGATCTGCCGCATCCATTGCGACGGTTCGGGCGCTGAATGGCCGCTATCGCGCAAGTTCGGCTGCGAGCCGGTCTATGCAGCCGACATTCTCGAGTTCGCGTATAAAAGCGGGCTGGTGCCTCACGGCATTTCCTTCCATGTCGGCTCGCAGCAGCACAATGTCGAGGCCTGGGACCGGGCGCTGGCTTCAGCGGCGTCGATCTTCCGCACCTGCGCCGAGCGCGGCATCGGATTGGCCATCGTCAATCTCGGCGGCGGCTTTCCGGCCAAATATATGCGTAAGACCCCGAAGCTCGAATCCTACGGCAAGGCGATCTTCAAGGCGCTGCGCAAGCATTTCGGCAACAACCTGCCCAACACCATCATCGAGCCGGGCCGCGGCCTCGTCGGCAATGCCGGCGTGATCGAGGCCGAGGTGGTGCTGATCGCCAAGCGCAGCCCCGAGGACGAGGTGCGTTGGGTCTATCTCGATATCGGCAAGTTCCACGGACTTGCCGAGACCATCGGTGAATCGATCCGCTATCCGATCCGCACCATGCACGATCGCGATGAGACGGCGCCGTGCATCATCGCCGGCCCGACCTGCGACTCGGTCGACGTGCTCTACGAGAAGACGCCCTATCCGCTGCCGGTGTCGCTCGCTATCGGCGACAAGGTTTTGATCGAGGCGGCCGGCGCCTATACGGCGACCTATTCGTCGGTCGGCTTCAACGGCTTTCCGCCGCTGCGGCAATATGTGATCTGAGCCGAACTTAAGGCCGAACTGGGCTTAGGTCAGGGTGAGAATGCCGGCTTCGCCGTTGTCGGTGCCGAAGGCGAGAAACAGTCCGTCGGCGCTCCAGGCGAGCGCCGTGACCGGCGCGTCGCCGGGCCGTTTGGCCAAAATCTCGGCGCCGTCTTCGACGCGCACCAACAGCACCATGCCGTCATCGTAGCCGGCGGCGACGATGTCTTGCTTGGGGTGGCAGGCGACGACGCCGACGCGATGCTCGGACGGCGACAACAGCCGCGGCTGCTTGCCCATCGGGCCGTCCTTGGTGTGGAACGGCCACAGGATGATTTGCGTCGCGCCGGACGTGGCGAGGAAACGCCCGCCGACAGTCCAGCCGAGCGAGGTGACTCGCGCCGAATAGCCGGACATGCGCATGTGCTGACCGTCGGCAAGCCGCCAGCCGTGCAGCATGGCTTCTTGCATGGATGTGACGAGGAAACGGCCGTCCGGACTTACGGTGACGCCGAGATGCGAGCCTTTCCATTCGAGCTTTTCCGGCTCGGCCGTTGCGGCATTCGGGAACCACAATGTCGCGCCATTATAGTGGGCGATCGCCAGCCGAAAGCCTCTCGGCAGGAAGGCGAGCCCGCCCACGGTCGACGGCGCCTCCAATTGCCGGAGCTCTTTTGCTTGCACGAAGGCGGTCTTGCCGGCGGACCAGGCGACGGCGCCATCCGGCCCAAGGGCAACATGATCAATCCAGCGGTGCTTCGGAGCCGCGGCAAGCGTGTGGCTTTCGCCCTTGGCATCGGTCGCGATCACCTTGCCGTCGTCGCCGCCGGTCACGATGCGCGTGCCGTCGGCCGCCGCCGCCAGGATCGCGCCGCCATGCGTGCCGACGCGCCGCGGTTCGCCGTCCCGCTCCGCCAGCACGATTGCTTCCTCGCCGAGAACGAAGGCTACGGTGGGCCCAAGAAAATGGGCGGCAATGACGGCGCCGTCAGCTGCGACCTCGTGGGTGCGATCAATGACGGATGGGGTGTCGCTGCTGCCGGTTTCGGTCATGAGCCTAATCAATTCGGTCTATTCAACCTCCCCTGCAGGGGAGGTTGAATTACGCGATACAGCTCTCGAACCCTTCGGTGATCTTCTTGCCGGGCAGATTGCGGCCGATGAAGACGATGCGGCTCTGGCGCTTCTCGTTCTCCTGCCACGGCCGCTGATGATCGCCGTCGAGGATCATGTGCACGCCCTGAAACACGAAGCGCCTGTCGTCGTCCTTGAAGGCGAGGATGCCCTTGCTGCGTAAAATGCTCGGCCCTTCCGTCTGCACCAGATCCTGCACCCATGGGAAGAATTTGTCGGGATCGAGCGGCTTGTCGGTATTGAGCGAAATCGATTGCATGTCCTCGTCGTGGTAGTGCTTTAGTCCGCCATGTGAGTGCTTAGGCTCGTGGTCATGATGATGGCCATGATCGTGATGATGGCCGTGATCATGATCTTCGCCTTTAAGGAAATCCGGCTCGATTTCGAGGATGCGATCGAGATCGAAAGCGTTGCGGCCTAAAACTTCATTCAGCGCAATCTTGGCGCGCTCGGTCTTGTGCACTTTGGCGTAAGGATTGATGCCGCGGATGCGGGCTTCGACGTCGGCGAGCTCATCGCGCGACACCAGATCCGTTTTGTTGAGCAGGATCACATCGGCAAAAGCGATCTGGTTCTTGGCTTCGGGCGCGTCCTTGAGCCGGTCCTTGAGCCACTTGGCGTCGGCGACGGTGACCACCGCATCGAGCTTGGTCTTTCTCCCGACATTCTCGTCCATGAAAAAAGTCTGCGCCACCGGCGCCGGATCGGCGAGGCCGGTGGTCTCGACGATGATGGCGTCGAACTTGCCCTTGCGCCGCATCAGCCCGTCGAGAATGCGCACCAGATCGCCGCGCACGGTGCAGCAGATGCAGCCGTTGTTCATCTCGAAAACTTCCTCGTCGGCGCCGACGACGAGGTCGTTGTCGATGCCGATCTCGCCGAATTCATTGACGATCACGGCGTATTTCTTGCCGTGCGGTTCGGACAGGATGCGGTTGAGCAGCGTGGTCTTGCCGGCGCCGAGATAGCCGGTCAGGACGGTGACGGGGATTTTTTCGGTTTGAGGCGCGCCGGATTTGGCGTCAGAGGCTTTGACATCAGGCATGGGGACAATCACTCCGGATAGGCCGCAGATATATTGAGTACGGGGGCAAAACAAAACCCCTCGAAAATGGGCTTGAAGGGTCTTTATGCCTCCAAATGGCGGCCCGGAAAGGCCCGCCACACGAGGCCGCCGACCGGTCCGAACAGGACCGAGCCGATGTAAAGCAGTCCGGCAACCAGGGTCACCGCGGGGCCCGCCGGAATACCGGCGTCAAACGCGAACAGCACGCCGGCCCAGCCGGAGAGCAAGGCGCTCGCAATCGCGAGCGCGATCATGACTGAGATGTCGCGTGTCCAAAACCGCGCGATCGCGGCTGGAATGATGATGATGCCGACGCCGAGCAGCGTGCCGAGCGCGTGGAAGCCGTTGATGAGGTTGAGCACCAAGAGCGCCATAAAGGCCAGATGGGCAATGCCGTCGGAACGGCCGACCGAACGCAAGAATCCCGGATCGACGCAACCGAGCACCAGCGGGCGGTATATCAGCGCCAACGTGACAAGGCTGATCGTCGCGTTGCCGGCGATGACCAAGAGCTTTTCGGTATCCATCTTCGCCGCGGTTTCGCCGAACAGAAACGTCATTAGCTGTTCGATGTCGATGCCGTTGAGCGTCACGATGACGACGCCGAGAGCGAGCGATACCAGGAGAAATACCGCAAGCGAGGCGTCCTCTTGCAATGAGGTGGCGCGGCTGACCGCTCCGGCCAGGAGCGCGATAAGAAGACCTATGGAAAGTCCCCCAAGTGTCATGGCGAAGACATTCAGGCCGGCGATCAGAAAGCCGATGGCAACGCCGGGCAAAATCGCATGCGCCATGGCGTCGCCGACCAGACTCATCCGCCGCAGCATCAGGAACACGCCGATCGGACCGGCGCTGAGCGCGAGCGCCAGAATGGCGGCGAGCGAGCGTCGGACCGCAACGTCGCCGAGAGGCTCAAATAGATAATGAGACAACATGCGTCTAGGCCATTTCCGGGACGGCGCAGGCTCGCGCGCTGTCGTCGAAGGCTTCGCACATCAGGCGCGCCTGGTTGAGATTCTCCGGCGTCAGCACGTCAGGCGTCGCACCCCAGGCCACCGGTTCGCGCGCAAGCAGCAATGTGCTCGGGAAATTCGCCTTGACGAAATCGATGTCGTGCAGGGCGGCGAGCACGGTGCGCCGCTCGCTGTGCCAGCGCTGCACCAGATTCATCAGATCGGCGGCGGTCCGCTGGTCGATGGCGGTGAACGGCTCATCGAGCACGATGACGCGCGCATCCTGGATCAGCAGCCGGGCGAACAGCATGCGCTGCATCTGGCCGCCCGACAGCGTGCCGATGGCGCGGTGCTCGAAACCGGTCAGGCCGACCGCGGCAATGGCCTCCTCGATGACATGATCATCCTTTCTGGTGATGCCGCCGAACGGGCCCTTCGCCCGCCACAACCCCATCGCCACCATGTCGTAGACATTGATGGGAAACGTGCGATCGATATCCGCTACTTGCGGCAGATAAGCGATCGCGTTGGCATCGAGCCCGTCGCGCTCGATCGTGCCGGCGAGCGGCTTGATCTTGCCGACCACGCCCTTGAACAAAGTCGACTTGCCGGCGCCGTTCGGCCCGACGACCGCAACCAGCGCGCCGCTCCTGACGGTGCCGCTCAGATGATGCACCGCCGGATGCCGTTCGTAGCCGAGCGTCAGATTGTGGAATCGCAGTTCAGCCATCGCTCGCTCGATCAGTGCGTCGCCCAAAAAAATGCCGTCCAGATCAGCGCGATCAGGGCTGCGGCGACCGCGAGCCGCTGCGGTGCCGACAGCCGGATCAGCGACGCCGAAATCGCCGGCGACGGATGCGGCGCGCCGCCATGGTGGTGATGGGTCATGATTTTCCGGCTAAAAGGGCTATCGATATTGTTATAATATAACATTACTTTGGGATTGCGCCACCCCGGTCACTGCGACCCTAAACCCGGAACGCGCCGCCGTTTCACCTCCCGCGATGGCGCCCTATTGCCAAGCGACAGGATCGTACCGATAAGGCCCAGCCAACCAGCCAGCGAGCGACTATGAGCGAACAAAAAGCCGGGGCGGTCTGCGTCGGCGAAGTCTTGATCGAATTGGCGCGTGGCGCGGATGGCAGGTTTTCGCCGTCCTGCGGCGGCGACACATTTAATACCGCCATCTATCTGGCGCGCGCCGGATTGAACGTCGCATTCGCGAGCGCCATCGGCGACGATTCTTATTCCGACAGTGTATTGGCGCTTGCCGCCGCCGAAGGCGTTTCGTCCGATCTCATTCTGCGCGTGGCGGGCCGGCAGCCCGGCCTGTGCCTGATCGAAAACGGTTCAGCCGGAGAACGCACGATGCGCTATTGGCGTGACGGCGCGCCGGCCGCGGACCTGTTCGAGCTCCCGGCCTGGGTCCAGATTGCCGAACGCTTGACGACGGCCCGTCTCATTTATTTCTCCGGCATTACGCTGTCGCTCTACTCGGCCCAGGGGCTCGGCCGTTTCCTCGCCGTACTGGAAGTCGCGCGCCAGCAGGGCGCCAAGGTCGCCTTCGACGGCAATTTTCGTCCGCGCGCCTGGAAGGGCGACTTGCAACGCACCCGGACTATTTTCATCGAGGCGCTCAAGCGCGTCGATATCGCGCTGCCGACCTTCGACGACGAGGCGGTGTTGTGGGGCGACCCGAGCCCCGAGAGCACGGTTGAGCGGCTCCAAGCCTTTGGCATCGGCGAAATCGTTGTCAAGAACGGACCCAATTCCGCCCTCGTGGCCAGCGGCGGAAGCGAAGAATTCGTGCCGGTGCCCGAGGTGCTGGTCCCGGTCGATACCACGGCCGCCGGCGACGCATTCAACGCCGGCTATCTCGCCGCCCGGCTGTCAGGCTCCGTTCCGGCGCATGCGGCGGGCGCGGCGCATCTTTTGGCCGGCAACGTCATCCGCCACCCGGGTGCGCTTATGCCGCGCACAGCGGCCGCGATGCATTAGCCAATTAAGATTTTTGGCCGCCCGGTTGGACAAAAGGTGGCATTGGCCGAAGGCTGCTTTCGCGCTAAGAAGAGCCCGAGACTGCTAAAAAGGCTGACAAAAAGACCGCAAACAACAGTCCGAACAGTAAAGCTTATGAGCGGCCAGAGGTGGCCGCTCCCAGGGAGGAAATTCATGAAGTTCCAGGTCACTCAGCATGCAGTCACCAGGCGTGCGGCGCTTAAGCATGCGGCTCTTGGCATAGCCGCCGCCGTGCCGGTTCTCGGTCTCGGCAAGCCGGCCTTCGCCGATCCGCTCGTCCTCAAATTCAGCCACGTGGTGTCGCCCGACGCGCCCAAGGGCAAGGCGGCTTTGCTGTTCAAACAACTGGCCGAAAAATATACCGACGGCAAAGTGACCGTCGAGGTTTATCCGAATTCCTCGCTCTACAAGGACAAAGAGGAACTCGAAGCCCTGCAGCTCGGTTCGGTGCATTTGCTGGCGCCGTCGATCTCGAAATTCGGTCCGCTCGGCGTCAAGGAATTCGACGTCTTTGATCTGCCGTTCTTGATGACCGACGACGACCATGCGCGCCAGATGATGGCGAGCCCGATGATGGACGAGCTCAACAAGAAGCTCGAGGACAAAGGCGTCAAGCCGCTGGCCTATTGGGACAACGGCGCTCATGTCTATACCGCGGACAAGCCGCTGATCATGCCCGACGATTTCCAGGGCATGAAAATGCGCATCCAGGGGTCTAAGGTGCTCGACGCCGTGGCGCGGCAGCTTGGCGCTATTCCGCAGATCATCGCCTTCGGCGAACTGTATCAGGCGCTGCAGACCGGTGTCGTCGACGGCGAGGACAATGTGCCGTCGAATATCTGGACGCAGAAATTCTACGACGTGCAGAAATACCTGACCGTCTCGCATCACGGCCGGCTCACCTATTCGCTGATCACCAACAAGAAGTTCTGGGACTCGCTGCCGGCGGACGTACGCCCGGGCCTCGATCGCGCGGTGAAGGAATCGACCGAGTTCTTCGATGACACCGCGGCGCATGACAATGTAACCGCGCTCGATCAGATCAAGGCCACCGGCAAGATGGAGTTCCATGTTCAGACGCCCGAGGAAAAGAAGGCCTGGATCGCCAAGCTGATGCCGGTGCATCAGGAGATGCAAAGCCGCTTCGGCAAAGACTTCCTCGACAGGGTCTACAAGGCGTCGGGCTTCACGCCGCCGCAAGCCTAAGGACGTTGATCCGTCGCCGCGCGCGGCGACGGATTTTGCTCGCGGGAACCCCGGTGCTCGACCGCTTCCTCAATCGGCTCGAAGAGTGGATCATCGTCACGCTGATCGGCGCGGCGACCGCCATCACTTTCGTCGCGGTGGTGCACCGCTACGGTGCCAGCAATTCGGCGAACCTCGCCAGGTGGGCGGGGGCACATAACCTCCTTATGCTCAAGGCGGCGGCAAGCTTCGTCTACCTCAAGCTTGCCGGCATCAATCTGTCCTGGGCGCAGGAACTCGCCACCTACATGTTCGTATGGATGGCGAAATTTGGCGCCGCGCTCGGCGTGCGCACCGGCATCCATGTCGGCGTCGATGTTTTCGTCAATAAGCTCACGCCGGCGACGCGCAGACCGGTGATCGTGTTTGCGCTTCTGTGCGGCGCCTTGTTCACCGGCGTCATCGGCACGCTCGGTGCGATCTATTGCTACGAGCTCGATCCCGACCAGGTGTCGCCCGAGCTCGAATGGCCGAGCTGGATGATCTATCTGTGCATCCCGCTCGGCTCTTACCTGATGTGTTTCCGCTTCCTGCAAGTGATGTGGCGCTATCTCCGCACCGGACGAGTGCCGCATCAAGGCCACGGCATCGAATACGAGGCGCCGCAGGATCAAGAGCCGCCGGCGGCGCTGCCGGCAAGCGAGGCCGTGCGATGACTGCGATTTTGCACGGTTCGCACGCTTCTACGGCGCCGCGGCCGGTCGCCGCCGCACTGACCTCGACGCTGATCGTCATCACCCCGATCGCGCTGGCGCTGATCTGCTTTGCTGCCCGCCTCCACATCATTGAGCTGTCGCACACCACGCGCGCCGAATTGCTGTTCGCCATGCTCTTGGCGCTGATGGCGTCCGGCATGCCGATCTCGATCGCGCTCGGCCTCTCGGTGCTGACCTATCTGTTCATTCTGTCGGATGTCGATCCGAAAATGGTGGGCCTCAAACTGTTCACCAGCATCGACCGCTTCGAGATCATGGCGATCCCGTTCTTCATCCTGGCCGGCAATTTTCTCACCGCCGGCGGGGTGGCGCGGCGCATGATCGATTTTGCGAGCTCGCTGATCGGCCATTGGCACGGTGGCCTCGGCCTCGCCGGCGTCGTCGCCTGCGCGCTGTTTGCCGCCATTTCAGGCTCGTCGGTCGCGACCGTCGTCGGCATCGGCTCGATCATCCTGCCGGCTCTGGCGCAGCAAGGCTATCCGGCGCGCTTTTCCGCCGGCGTGATCGCGACCTCCGGCGCGCTCGGCATTCTGTTTCCGCCGTCGATCAATCTCGTCATCTTCGCGGTGGCAACCTCCGGCATGCAGCCGCGCGGGCCGACCGGCGCGGTGGTCGATTCCGCTTCCATCGGGCAATTGTTCATCGCCGCCCTGATACCCGGGCTGATCCTTGCCACGATGCTGGGCGCCACCACGTGGTATCGCGCCTGGCGTTACGACTATCCGCGCGGCGAGCGCGCGAGTTGGGCCGAATGCTGGCGTGCGTTCCGCGAGAGCGTCTGGGGGCTGCTTCTCATCCTCTTGGTGCTCGGCGGCATCTATTCCGGCCTGTTCACGCCGACCGAAGCCGCCGCCGTCGCCGCCGTCTACGCCTTCGTCATCGCCGTGTTCGTCTACAAGGGCCTGAAATTCTCCGAAGTGCCGGCGG
The DNA here is from genome assembly GCA_035642635.1 of Xanthobacteraceae bacterium. Taxonomy (GTDB): domain Bacteria; phylum Pseudomonadota; class Alphaproteobacteria; order Rhizobiales; family Xanthobacteraceae; genus BOG-931. The sequence continues at coordinate 11,309 of DASQRX010000032.1, read as the reverse complement.
TGCTGCTCAAGGCGGCATCGATGAGCGCGATGATTCTCTACATCATCACCAATGCGGCGGTGTTCTCTTGGCTCCTGACCTCGGAACAGATCCCGCAATCGATGGCCGGATGGATGACGGCGCAAGGCTTCGGCATGGTGGCGTTCCTGCTGGTCACCAATATCGTGCTGTTGGCGGCCGGCAACTTCATGGATCCCGCGGCCATCACCTTGATCATGGCGCCGATCCTGTTCCCGATGGCGGCGGCGCTCGGCGTGCATCCGGTGCATCTCGGCATCCTGATGGCGGTCAATATGGAAGTCGGCCTGTGCCACCCGCCGGTCGGGCTCAATCTCTATGTCGCTTCCGGCATCACCAAAATGGGCATCACCGAACTGACTATCGCGGTGCTGCCGTGGCTCCTCACCATGCTGATATTTTTGGCGATGATCACCTACATCCCGGCGATCTCGCTGTGGCTGCCGCATGCTTTGGGGATGTTGTAGGCGGGGCGCAGCCGCGGCTCTTCGCGCCCGCCGAAGCCGCCGTTCACCAAATAAGATGGATCGGCGCTCGGATTTCGCTTTGTGTCGAACCGTCGATCCCTTATCTGCAAATCCTTACCTCCAATCTGTGCGGCATAAGGAGGAATCGCGATGGCGGCGAACCGACTGTTGCAACGGCTCGGCATCGAGCATCCGATCCTGCTGGCGCCGATGGCGGGCTCCGGCGGCACTCCGGAACTCGCGGCTGCGGTGTCGCAAGCGGGCGGCCAGGGCGCGTGGGGCGGCGCCTATTCCAAGCCGGAAGAGATCGTCGCGGCGATCCGCCGTATCCGGCAGCTCACCGATCGGGCTTTCAACATCAATCTGTTTGCCGGCGGCTATGCGACCGATCACGCGATCGATCCGCAGCCGATGCTAGATCTGGTCAGTGAGGCGCATGCCGTGCTCGGTCCGCCACCGCCCGTCCTGCCGCCCGTGCCGCGCGATCCGTTCGACGACCAATTGCAGGCGGTTCTGGAGGAGCGACCGCCGGTTTTCAGCTTCACGTTTGGTGTTCCGTCGGCTGCGCAGCTCGCGGCGCTGAAGGCACGTGACATTATCATCACCGGCACGGCGACGACAGTCGACGAAGCGCGCCGGCTGGAAGCGGCGGGAGTCGATGCCATCGTGGCGCAGGGCGCCGAAGCGGGCGCCCATCGCGGCACGTTCGCCGCGCCGTTCGAGGATTCCATGGTGCCGCTTCCCACGCTCGTTCGCGGGATTTGCGGCGAGACCTCCCTGCCGGTGATTGCCTCCGGCGGCCTGATGAACGGCCGCGACATCGCCGTTGTGCGCAAGCTCGGCGCCGCAGCGGCGCAGCTTGGCACGGCGTTTTTGCCCTGTCCGGAATCGGGCGCGCCGGCCGCTTACAAGCATGCGCTGCTTTCCGCCACCAAAGATACGACCGTGATCACGCGCGTTTATTCGGGCCGGCCGGCGCGCGGTCTCACCAACCGGTTCATCGCCATGGTGAGCGGCAAGGAGCATTTCATCCTGCCGTTCCGCCAGCAGAACGATCTCACCCGGCCGATGCGCAACGCTTCGGGCGCGCAGGGCATCGCCGATTACATCTCGCTCTGGGCCGGGCAAGGCGTCGCGCGCTCGCGCCAATTGCCGGCGGCGGCTTTGGTCAAGATGCTGCTTGAGGAAAGTTCAGCTGCGGAAGTCGTCCGCGCATAGCTCGATCGGCGTGCCGTGCGGCGTGCGCTCGCAGGCGCGTTCCCAGGCGTCGCGGGTGCGCGAGAGCTGCTGCGGGTCGGTCACGCCTTTGTCAGCGAGGATGCGTTCGAGCGTGGCGAGCCAGTGATGATAATAGGTCTCGCCGGTATCCGGATCGCCGGCGGCTTGGGCCTTCTTGATCTCGTCGCCGAGCGTTTGCGCCCATTCGGCCCAGGTGAACACACCGCGTTCGTTGAGTGATACCGCGAGCGCAAAAGCCTCCGCCTCCCAGGGCGCGCGGAACACCGGGCCTTCGCTGTCGCTCAACCGGTCATTCCGGCCGAGCGAGCGAAGCGAGGCTGCGTCGGTGCTCATGCCGGCTCCAGATAGGGCTCAAACGCCTCGATCGAAATCGCCAGCGTCGGATCGGTATCGTCGCCCCACAATTCGCGGCCCTCGAACAGCACCGTGTAGAGCCATTGCGGGTTTTCGCCTTTGCCGATGGCGGCGGTGTCGGGATAGACGTGGCAGCCGCGTAGCGCCTCGACGATTCCGACGCGGTCGCGTGCATAGCGCGGCAGGCGCGTGTGCGTTGGCGGATGGATGTTCTTGGTGCGCACCCGGTCGCCGGGCTTGAAGCGCGCCGGCGCAAGCGCTGGCCGGCCGTAGGAGCCGCGCGTCAGCGTGCTGGGCACGTCGGCGAGATTGAGCTTGCGCTTGAGCGTCTTGCCGGGCCGCAGCGCGTGGCCGGCCTGCATCTCGTCGGCATCGGCAAGCCCGCGCTCGACCACCAGATTTTCCAGCCGCAGCGCCCATTTCTTGTAATAGGAACTCGTCAGATAGATATCCGGCGGCAGTTCCTCGATGCCGGCGCGGGTCTCGTCGATGGTCCAGATGCCGGTGTAGCCCATGGCGCGGTTGAGCGCGAGGCAGCGGCCTTCCCATGGCGCATGGAACACCGGCTCGTTCTTCTCCGGCTCGACTTTGCCGAAACCGTCCATCCCGCCCATGTCATGAATGCCGTCCATCACACGGCCTCGCTCGCTGGTTTCGGCAGACCGGTGCCGATCATGCTGTCGCGGGTGACGAGTGTCGCGAGTCTTTCTTCGCTAAAGTTCTCGGCGCCGGCCGGGCGCATCGGCAACACCATGAAGCGCGTTTCGGCGGTGGAATCCCAGACGCGGATATCGGTGCCGGCCGGCAGCGTGACGCCGAAATCGGCGAGCACGCCGCGCGGATCCTTCACCGCGCGCGACCGATAGGGCGCCGATTTGTACCAGACCGGCGGCAGGCCGAGCACTTCCCACGGGTAACAGGAGCAAAGTGTGCATACGATGATGTTGTGCAGTTTCGGTGTGTTCTCGACGGCGATCAGATGATCGCCGACGCGATTCATCAAACCGAGCCCGACAACCGCTTTGCTCGCGTCCGCGAGCAGCGCCTGTTTGAACGCCGGATCGCTCCAGGCCTTGGCGACGACGCGCGCGCCATTGTGCGGACCGACCTTGGTCTCGTAGGCCTCGATCAGCGCGTCGATAGCCGCCGGGTCGATATAGCCCTTCTCGGCCAGCACGGTTTCGAGCGCCCTGACACGCAATTGCATCTCGGACAGTTCCGAGCCGTGATGGTCGGCGTGATCATGATCGTGTGCCATATCGTGGTTGTGCGTCATGGCAAATCCCGGGGTTGCGCCGGTTCGCGGCGGGCCAAATGGCGCGTTATGGTATGATGATTTTAGCCATGACACGCCCTGTCGCGCAATTCGCCCAAAAGGCAGCCCTTAGCACTGCCCAAAGCACTGCCAATGCCATCGACCGCATGAACGCGGCCATCGGCCACGCCGCGGCGTGGTGCTGCCTCTATATCGTGGTGGCCGAGTTCGCCGTGGTTGTAATGCGCTACGTGTTCGGCATCGGCTCGATCCGCCTCCAGGAATCGGTGATTTATGCGCATGCCGCGCTGTTCATGCTGGCCGCGGCCTGGGTGCTGCAGACCGGCGGCCACGTGCGCGTCGACATTTTCTACGCCGAGGCGAAGCCGCGCCTGCGGGCTGCGATCGATCTCCTTGGCACGGTCGTCTTTCTCGCCCCGTTCGCCGCGGCGCTGGCGATATTGTCGATTCCCTATGTGGCGCGCTCCTGGGCCATTCTCGAACGCTCGCCGGAGACGAGTGGCCTGCCGTTCGTCTATGGGCTCAAGACCCTGATTCCGCTGTTCGCATTTCTCATCGGCCTTCAGGGCATCGCACAGGCGATCCGCTCAGCGCTTGCGCTGTGCGCTCCGCGCGACCAACACTGATCCGTGGCCGCTCTCAGCGACACCCTCGCCGTCACGATGGTGGCCGCTGTCTGCGTGCTGCTCTTGATCGGTTATCCGGTGGCGCTGACGCTCGCCGGCATATCGCTCGGCTTTGCGGCTTTGGGCGCGGCCGCGGGCGTGATGAATCTGGCGCTGCTCGGCGCGCTGCCGGCGCGCATTTACGGCATCATGACCAACGAGGTGCTGCTTGCCATCCCGCTGTTCATCTTCATGGGCGTGACGCTGGAGCGCTCGCGCATCGCCGAGGAATTGCTGGAGTCCATGGCCCGCTTGTTCGGCGCGCTGCCGGGCGGGCTTGGCCTCTCGGTCGTCGTTGTCGGCATGCTGCTTGCCGCGGCTAAAGGCGTCGTCGGCGCCACCACGGTGACGATGGGATTGATCGTGCTGCCGACCATGCTGCGCCACGGCTACGACAAGGCGCTGGCGGCCGGCACGGTTGCGGCGACCGCAACGCTGGCGCAGATTTTTCCGCCGGCGACCGTGCTGGTGCTGCTCGGCGATCAGCTCAGCAATTCCTATCGGGCGGCACAATTGGCGCAGGGCAATTTCGCGCCGCGCACGGTGTCGGTCGCCGATCTGTTCGCCGGCGCGATCATTCCGGGGCTGGTTCTGGTGCTGCTCTACATGCTTTATCTGATCGCGGTCGCGTTCGTTGTTCCAAAAAAATCGCCAGCCATCGCGCCGGATCCCAAAGCGCCACACGGTGCAGCCCTGCTGGGTGAACTGCTGGCGGCTCTGGTCGCGCCGATCGCGCTGATCCTCGCCGTGCTCGGCTCCATTCTCGGCGGCATCGCGACGCCGACCGAAGCCGCGTCGGTCGGCGCGGTCGGCGCGATCCTGCTCGCGGCGTTCCGCTCCGGCGCCTCGGGGCTGCTCGTGCCGGTGATGCGGCGCACGGCCGAGATCACCAGCATGATCTTTCTGATCTTGATCGGCGCGACAGTGTTCAGCCTGGTATTTCGCGGGCTGGGCGGCGACCGCCTGGTCGAGCGCATGCTCACGGGTCTCCCCGGCGGCACGGGCGGCGCCGTCTTTGCCGTCATGGTGGCGCTGTTCGTGCTCGGCTTTGTGATGGACGCTTTCGAGATTATTTTCGTCGTGGTGCCGATCGTCGCGCCGGTGCTGTTGCAGATGCCGGGCGTCGATCCGGTCTGGCTCGGCATCATGATGGCGGTGAATTTGCAGACCTCCTACCTGCACCCGCCGCTCGGCGCGACCTTGTTCTATCTGCGCGGCGTCGCGCCGCCGGAAGTGACCACCCGGCACATTTATCTCGGCATCATTCCTTATGTGCTGATCCAGCTCTTGATGCTGATCGCGCTGTGGTGTCTGCCGGCGCTTGCGACCTTCCTGCCGCATCGCCTGTACGGCGCTTAAGCCTTCTTCCGGAAATCGCGTAATGGTTGTAGACTTGCCTCGGCGTACAGGCTGCCGTTGGGGAGCAGGCCACCATGGGAAAGAACATTGTCATTTGCTGCGACGGAACGGGCAATGAGGTCGTCGGCAATCCGTCGAACGTCCTCAAGCTGTTTCGCATTGTGCAGAAGAATGACAAGCAGTGCGTCTATTACCACCCCGGCATCGGCACGGTCGGTGCGGATGACGAATGGGCGCGGATCAGCCAGAACACCAAAGGCGTGTTTGGGCTCGCTTCCGGATACGGCCTCGACGACGAAATTCTCGGCGCCTACACATTCCTTGCCGAGCATCATCAAAAAGACGACTGCGTCTTTCTTTTCGGCTTCAGTCGCGGCGCCTATACCGTGCGCGCGCTGGCGGGTTTCATCCACGTGATTGGTCTATTGCCGCTCGATCAGCTCAATATCGCCAATTATGCGCTCAGCGCCTACAAGAAGACGGTCGAAAAGAGCAAAGCGCACGAGAGCGAGGCTTACGAAAAGAGCGACGCGCACGAACGGATCGATCTTCACCAGGCTTGGCAATTCGGCCGTGTGACCGGCGCCCGGCAGATCACGATCGATTTCCTCGGTGTGTGGGATACCGTCGCTTCGATGATCGTGCCGCGCTGGGATCGCGGTATTCCTATTCCGACCCTGCGGACATTGCCCTTTACGCGCAAGAATCAGAGCGTCAAGGTGTTTCGCCATGCCAAGGCCATCGACGAGCGCCGCCGCTTTTTCCGGCTCAACCGCTGGCAAGACCCGCAGGACTTTATCGTCGATCCATTTGCTGCAAAGGAGCATCGCGCGGCGCCGCAGGATATCAAGCAGGTCTGGTTTGCCGGCGTCCACGCCGATATCGGCGGCGGCTATCCAGAAAAGTGCAGCGGGCTTTCAAAATTTCCGTTGAACTGGATGATCGACGAGGCCGTCAAGTACGGCCTGCTTATCAGCACGAGAACACGCGACCATATCGCGTTGGGACAGAATGATCCCAATGCGACCGAGATCTTTGTCGCGCCGGATTCAACCGCGAAATTGCACGTGTCTCTGACCAAGGCATGGAAGCCGCTGGAATGGATTCCGAAACAGGTCAAATACGAAGAGTGGAAGTGGCATCCGAAATTCGACGGCTTCTACATTCCGGAAGCTGAGCCGCGGCCCTTTAAGCTTGCCGATCCATTTATTCCGGGCGAAATCGAGCAACCAACGCCGTGTATTCACCAATCCGTGGTCGAGCGGATCGATTTGGTTCCGGACTACCGGCCGGTCAACCTGCCGCCGGAGCACGAGGTCGAACCTTGGCCGCATCAGATCGGTTTGCGTTCGCCGCAGCCGCAGCAGCCGCCTCCCGGTCCGCCGGCCCCATAGGCGCACGTCCCATAATTCCTCTACTTGCGATCCAGTTCTCGCATCGGCTTTATGGGTGCAGGGAACCATGGAAGCGACCAACATGACCGCGGCACAAATCTTTGATCTTCACGGCAAAGTGGCTTTGGTGACCGGCGCATCGAGCGGGCTCGGCCTGCGCTTTGCCGAGTGCTTGGCCGAGAACGGCGCCGCGGTGGCGCTGGTAGCGCGGCGGGCCGATCGGCTTAAAGCGCTGACGACGAAGATCGAAGAAATGGGCGGCAAAGCCGTTCCGATCGAGGCCGATGTGCGCGACCGCGCGGCGATGCAGCGCGCGTTCGACGCCGCCGAAAAGGCGTTCGGCACCGTGACCATCCTCGTCAACAATGCGGGCGTGGCGCATTCCGGTCGGGCCGTCGAACTATCTGAAGAAGAATGGCGACGGATCCTCTCGACCAATCTCGACGCCGTGTTCTTTTGCGCCCAGGAGGCGGCGCGCCGCATGCTCGCTGCGGGCAAAGGCGGCGCCATCGTCAATATCGCGTCGGTGCTTGGGCTCGGCGTGGGCAAGGGCGTCGTCGCTTATGCCACCGCAAAGGCCGGCGTGATCCAACTCACTAAAGCGCTGGCGCTCGAGCTTGCTTTCAAAGGCATCCGCGTCAACGCCATCGCGCCGGGCTGGATCGTCACCGATCTCAACCGCGATTATCTGTCGAGCGAAGCGGGCGCGGCGCTCAAGCGCGAAATCCCGATCGGCCGCTTCGGCGAAGAGCGCGATCTCGACGGGCCGCTCTTGCTCCTGGTGTCCGACGCCGGGCGCTTCGTCACCGGGGCGACGATCGTCGCCGACGGCGGGCAGGTGGTGGCGCTGCGGGGGTGAACGTCGCGGCAACTGACGCTATATTCAACGGCGCATAACGTCAATCGCACGGCATCGTGAACGTGTTTGAATGGCGCTCCGCAGCGAGCTTTGAGTAAAACAGCCGCGACCTTGCGGGGACAACATCATGACGCTTCTGATCCTGGCCTATCTTGGCGGCATGCTGACCATCATCAGCCCTTGCATTCTGCCGGTCCTGCCGTTCGTCTTCGCGCGCGCCGACCGCCCGTTCACCACCAGCGTGCTGCCGATGCTGGTTGGCATGGCTTTGACTTTCGCCGCGGTAGCGACGCTCGCGGCCGTCGCCGGCAGCTGGGCGGTGGACGCCAACATCTATGGCCGCGCCGTCGCCATGGCGCTCTTGGCGGTGTTCGGCTTGACGCTGATCTTTCCCGCGCTTGCCGACCGGCTGATGGCGCCGCTCGTCGGCGTCGGCGCGAAGCTTTCCAATTCCGCAAGCGGCGCGCGTCCGCAGGATGCGTCGATCCTGCCGTCGTTTCTTCTCGGCATCGCGACCGGTTTTCTGTGGGCGCCGTGCGCCGGGCCTATCCTCGGCCTCATCCTGACCGGGGCGGCGCTCAATGGCGCCAATACCGGGACGTCCTTTCTGCTGCTCGCTTATGCCGCGGGCACGATAACTTCGCTCGCGCTCGCGCTTGCGGTCGGCGGGCGCGTATTCGCCGCGATGAAGCGCTCGCTCGGGGCAGGCGAGTGGATCAGGCGCGGCCTCGGCGCTGCGGTCTTGGTTGCCGTCGTTGCCATCGGCTTCGGTCTCGATACCGGTTTTTTGACCCGCATCTCGTTAACGAACACCGCGTCGCTCGAACAAAGCTTGGTCGATTGGATCAACGCGCCGGTAAAACCCGCCGTGCCGGATAGCAACTTGGCGGTGGAAGGCGGCTTCCCGTCCCTTGCGGGAGCGACCGATTGGCTGAATTCGCCGCCGCTGACGCCGGCGGGCCTGAAAGGCAAAGTCGTCCTGATTGATTTCTGGACCTATTCCTGCATCAATTGTTTGCGCACAATTCCGTATGTCAGGGCCTGGGCGGAGAAGTACAAGGATCACGGACTGGTCGTGATCGGCGTGCACACGCCGGAATTCGCTTTCGAGCGCAACGTCGCCAATGTGCGCATGGCGGTGTCCGACCTGAAAATCGGATATCCGGTGGCGATCGACAACGATTACAAAATCTGGCGTGCCTTCGACAACGAATACTGGCCGGCGCATTACTTCATCGATGCGCGGGGCCGCATGCGCTACCATCATTTCGGCGAGGGCCAATACGATGAATCCGAACGCGTGATTCGAAGCCTCCTCGCCGAGGCAGGCAATGAAGACGTTCCCGCCGGCATCGTCGACGTGAATGCGGTGGGCGCGGAAGCCGCGCCAAGCACGAGCGATCAATCGCCGGAGACCTACATCGGCTATAATCGCGCGAAGGATTTCGTCTCGCCGGGCGGCCTCGTTCCGGACGAAGCACACCTCTATGAGGCTGCGACGCCCAAGCTTAACCAATGGAGCCTGTCGGGCGATTGGACCGACACCGGCGAGCACGCGTCGCTCAATCAGCCGGACGGACGCATTGTCTACCGCTTCCACGCCCGCGACTTGCATCTGGTGCTCGGGCCGCCGTCGGACGGCAAGCCGGTGCGCTTTAAGGTGACGATCGACGGCGCGGCGCCCGACGCGGATCGCGGCGTCGACATCGACGCCGACGGCCAAGGCGTGGTCAAGGAGCAGCGCCTCTACCAGCTCATCCGGCAGAGCGGCGCGGTCGCGGACCGCACCTTCGCAATCGAGTTCCTCGATCCCGGCGTGCAAGCCTTTGCTTTCACGTTCGGCTAAAGCGCCACCGCCGCCGACGATTCGCGCGCATTGCCGACCGCGGTCGCCCAACCCCTGCCGAAGGTGTAACAGAAGGTGGCGTTGCCCGTGTCACCGCGAGGCTTGGGGTGGGACTCGATTTAGGATTCGGTCAGATCGTTCTCGTGCTCGCCGGCGCCTTGGCCGGCGGAATAGTCAATGGATTGACCGGATTCGGCACCGGCATCACCGCAATGGGATTTTGGCTCTATGCCATATCGCCGACGGTTGCTGCATCGCTGTCGGTTATTTGCTCGAGCGTGTCGCAGTTGCAAACGCTGCATCTGATCTGGGGTAAGATCCGCTGGCGGCGCGTTCTTGCTTTCATAATACCGGGCTTGGTCGGCGTACCGATCGGGACATTCTTACTGCCGCATATCGATCCCAGATTGTTTCGGATCGGCGTCGGCCTGTTTCTGGTCGCTTATCCGATTTATGTGCTCTCGCGCCGCGGCCGGATTAAAAGCGATTGGGGCGGTAGCGCCGCCGACGGCGTCGTCGGCTTCGGCGGCGGTGTTCTCGGCGGCATTGCCGGCCTGTCCGGCGCCTTTCCCATTGTCTGGACCGACATTCGGGGCTGGACCAAGGAAGAACGGCGCGCCGTCATTCAGAGTTTCAATATCGCGATCCTGTGGCTGGCTTTTGCGTTGCATGCCGCCTCCGGATTGTTGACGCGGCAAGTTCTGCTTCAGGCGGCGGTGGCGCTGCCCGCCACGATCATCGGCGCGCGGACCGGCGCATTCGCCGACCAGAGCTATCAGCGCGTGATCCTGGTGCTGTTGCTGATATCGGGCCTGACGCTGATCTGGACCAGCCGATAAGGATCAATAAACGCCTGGCACATACAGGTCCTTGGGCACCGGGTGGCGCGCGTAGTCCGGCTGGTGCTCGCGTTCCGGCAGCACGATCGGATCGTGGAGGATGTCCTGGTAGGGCACCTGCTGCAACAGATGATGAATGCAGTTGAGCCGCGCCCGCTTCTTGTCGACGCCCTCGACCACCCACCAGCGCGCCTCGGGAATATGGGTGCGCTCCAGCATTTCCTCCTTGGCCTTGGTGTAGAGCTCCCAGCGGCGGCGTGACTCCAAATCCATCGGGCTCAGCTTCCATTGCTTGAGCGGATCGTGGATGCGCATCAGAAAGCGCATGTTCTGCTCTTCGTCAGTGATCGAGAACCAGTATTTGACAAGAATGATGCCGGACCGCGCCAGCATGCGCTCGAATTCCGGCGCGGTGCGAAAGAACTCCTGGCATTCCTCTTCCGTGCAAAAACCCATCACCCGCTCGACGCCGGCGCGGTTGTACCAGCTGCGGTCGAACAGCACGATTTCGCCGGCCCCCGGCAGATGCTCGACATAGCGCTGGAAATACCACTGCGAACGTTCGCGCAGGGTGGGTGCCGGTAAGGCGACGACTTTGCAGATGCGCGGGTTTAAGCGCTGCGTCACCCGTTTGATCACGCCGCCTTTGCCGGCCGCGTCGCGGCCTTCGAACAGCACGACCATTTTAAGTTTCTGATGCGCCACCCAGTCCTGGAGCTTCACCAATTCCTTCTGCAGCCGCAGCAATTCCTTGAAATAAGTGTGCCGATCGAGCGTATCCTGCGTTTCGATGCCGGCGACGCTCTTCAAGAGCTCGGCAAGCCGCGTATCGTCGATCTCCAATTCGAGCTCTTCGTCGAGCACCTCCGCCATTTCCTCATGGAGACGCTCCTGGGACGGGAGGTTGGGATGCTGCTTGGCGTCCATCTTGCATGTGCTCCTGGGGATCGTCGGGCCGGGGCGGGGAGGTGCCGGCGATGTTGGTGTGCGGAC
>DASQRX010000031.1:0-4081 GCA_035642635.1 Xanthobacteraceae bacterium | reverse complement strand
CGCCTGATTGTTTTGTTGGTCAAAGCCGGGCTGTGCCACCACCAGCCGTCTTGCTGCATCGCCTCGGCTGCCACCACAAAGCGGTCCGCGACCGCGGCAAAATCAGCCTCGCTGTAATTGAGGCTGAAGATCAGCCGGCCGGTGCCGATCCAGCTCAGCGCCAGTCCTTCGGCACGCAGGTAATATTGCAGCATCCAATTGTAGCGCGACGGCTGCGTGTAGCAGACGGTCCAGATCGACGACAGGTTTGCCACTTCGACCGGCAGCGATTGCGCGGCGAGACGCGCATTAAGCTGCGCCGCCCGGCGATCCCAGATTTGATCGAGATCGCGGTAGATCGCGTCGGCTTCCGGCGTTTGCAGGTAACGCAAGAATTCGTTCATCGCCGCCATGACGTAAGGGTGCGAATTGAACGTGCCGCGGGCGAAACAAATGTCGGCCGGGCGATCGTCACGGAACCGCTTCATCAGGTCGTGGCGGCCGCAGACGACGCCGATCGGCAGCCCGCCGCCGAGCGTCTTGCCGTAAGTGACGAGGTCGGCGCGGACGCCGAAATAGTCTTGCGCGCCGCCCTTGGCGATACGGAAGCCGACAAAGACTTCGTCGAATATCAGAACGATGTTCCGCTTGGTGCAGACCGCGCGCAGCCGCTTGAGCCATTCGGCATAGGCGTCTTTGTCGAAATGCGCGCTGCGCCCGCTGTCAAGCAACGAGGAATCGCTGGGCGCGGATCCGTTCGGGTGCAGCGCCTGCAGCGGGTTGATCAGCACGCAGGCGATGTTGTGCCGCGTGCGCAGCACGCGCAGCGCGTCCTCGGACATGTCGTTGAGCGTATAGGTCTCGTGCGCCGGAACCGGATTGCCGACGCCCGGCTGCACATCGCCCCACCAGCCGTGATAGGCGCCGCAGAAGCGCACCAGATGCGAGCGCTTGGTGTGGTAGCGCGCCAGCCGCACTGCCTGCATCACGGCTTCGGTGCCCGACATGTGAAACGAGACTTCGTCGAGGCCGGAAATCTGTTTCAGGAGTTTAGTGTTCTCGACGATCAGCGGGTGATAGGGGCCGAGCACCGGACCGAGTTCGCGCACGCGCGCGGCGCCACGCTCCATGGCGCCCTTGTAAAAATCGTAGCCCAGGACATTGACGCCATACGAGCCGGTAATGTCGTAGGCGCGGTTGCCGTCGAGATCGGTCACCGTCACGCCGCTCGAGGATTGCACGAAGGCTGCCGACGGCAGATGCGCCTGCACCACGCGGCGATATTGGAACGGCACGCGGTAGGCGTCGGTGAACTGCAAGTCGGAGATTTTTTCGCTCGCCGCGGCGGTCTGTTTGATTGTCTCGGCGAAACGCGCCTTGTAGAGTGCCGACAGGCGGTGGAAGCCGTTACGGCGGCGCGCGGCAATCTCTTCCGGCGCTTCGTCGGAAGAGAAAAACCGGTCCTCGTCGTAGTCATAGAACGGCACAAAGCCGGCCAGCCACCGCGACATCCGGGCGTGGCCCGCGAGCGAACGGTGTTTGGCCTGCGACAATTGCAGCCGCTTTTTAAGGGTCGCGACCGAAGTCGCGACGGCTGCCGCACCGATGCCGTAGAAGGCGAGAGTCGTGTTGCCGTCCATCGAATCGCGGTTTAGCCGGGAGATTTAACAATCGCATGACGGTAAGGACTCAAATCCTTCGAATCTTCGATCAGGAAGACATTAACTTCCTCTTGACTAACCGCATCCCGCGGCGGCTCGCGACCCAATTCATCGGCTGGTTCAGCCAGATCGAGCAGCCGCTCCTGCGCGACACCTCGATTGCGCTGTGGCGGCTGTTCTCGGACCTCGATCTGAGCGAGGCCAAGAAAACCGAGTTCAAAAGCCTGCATGACTGCTTCATCCGCGAACTCAAAGACGGCGCGCGCCCCATCGATAACGCGGCCGACATTCTGGTCAGCCCATGCGACGCCATTATCGGCGCGCACGGCACCATCGCGGGGACGGAGCTGTTTCAGGCCAAGGGCTTTCCCTATACGCTGCAGGATCTGCTGCCCGATCCGGCGCTGGTCGAGGCGCATCGCAACGGCCGCTATGTTACGCTGCGGCTGAAATCGAGCATGTATCACCGCTTCCATGCGCCGTGTGACGGCCGCATCGAACAGGTGACTTATGTCTCCGGCGATACCTGGAACGTCAATCCGATCGCGTTGCAGCGGATCGAACGCTTGTTCTGCAAGAACGAACGCGCGGTGTTGCGCACGACGGTGACGCCGAGCGGCCATGCCGTGACACTCGTGGCCGTTGCCGCGATTCTGGTGGCGAGCATCCGGCTGCACTGCATCGACGGTCTCTTGAACAACGATTACGGCGGCCGCAATGTCATCGCCTGTGACAGCCGGTTCAAGAAGGGCGACGAATTGGGCTGGTTCCAGCACGGCTCGACCATCATCGTGTTCGCGCCGGATGGTTTTGCGTTTTGCGACAATGTCCGCGAGGGCGCGGCCATTCAAATGGGGCAGCCGCTGCTGCAGCTGCCCTAAACGCGCACCTTCACTTCAGCCAGCGGCTTTTTTCAACTCCGCGACTTGTGTGTCGTCGAGTTCTTTGGCGCGCGCATAGGCCGGCCGGCTGCTGACCGATTGCCAATATGTCTCGAAGGCCGGCCGCTTTTCGAGCGTCCCGAACATCATGCCGAAGCCGATATGCGACCCGACATAAAGATCGGCGGCGGTGAAATTGTCGCCGGCGAGATATTTGTTGTTCGACACCGCGGCCTCGAGCGAATTCAATGCCTGCGCCAGAGTGCCATAGCCGATCATGCGCTCGCGCTCCGGCGGCACCACAAAGCCGAGCGCCTTGTTGCTCAGCGCTGCTTCGACGGGGCCCGAGGCGAAAAACAGCCAGCGGTAATAGGGCGCCCGCATCCTATCGCCGGGCGGCGGCGCCAATTTGGCTGCCGGAAACGCATCGGCCAGATAGGCGCAGATCGCGGCGGTCTCGGTCACGACGGCGTCGCCGTGGCGGAGCGCCGGCACTTTGCCCATCGGATTGATGGCGAGATAAGCTGGTCCCTTCATGGTCGAGGCGTAGTCGAGCACTTCGACCTGGTAAGGCTGGCCGGTTTCCTCGAGCATCCAGCGGGCGATACGGCCACGCGACTGCGGATTGGTATAGAGAACGAGTTCATCGGCCATGAGAGACTCCCCATCGGATTGATCCCCGGGAAATATGGGTGAACGCGAAGGGGTCGACAATAGCTGAGAGATCAATCGGGCGCGCGCAGCCGGTAGCCGATGCCGGTCTCGGTGAGCACATATTGCGGCCGCTCCGGATCGGCTTCGATCTTTTGCCGCAATTGCCGCACGTAGACCCGCAGATATTGCGCATCGGTGAGATTGTCCCACAACTCGCCGAGCAGGTATTTGTGCGTGAGCACTTTGCCGGCATGCTGCACCAGGACGCGCAGCAGGTCATATTCCTTCGGCGACAGCTTGATGTCCTTGTCGCCGACTTTGACGATGCGGCGCACGAGGTCGACCGAGAGGTCGCCGACGCGAAAGACCGGCCGCTCGCCGTGGGTCTGTAACTGATGACGCAGCGCCGCGCGCATTCGGGCGAGCAGCTCGTCCATGCCGAACGGCTTGGTGACATAATCGTCGGCGCCGAAATCGAGTGCCTGGACCTTGCCGGCCTCGTCGCTGCGGCTCGACAAGACGACGATCGGAACGCTTTCATTGCGGGCGCGGATCGTGCGCAGCAATTCGTGACCTTCGATATCGGGCAGGCCGAGATCGAGAATGACCAGATCGGGCGACTGGGCCAAGAGCTCAAGCGCGGTCTTGCCGTTCGGAGCTTCGAGAATCTGATAGCCGTGCGCTGATAGACCCATACGCAGGAGCTTGCGGATCGGCGGCTCATCGTCGACGACGAGGACACGGAGCGGGGCCGCGCTCATGCGGCGGCGTCCAGTTTTTGCGGTTCGCTGGCGATCGGCAGGCTGATGGTGAACACGGCGCCGCGGCGGTCGGTGCGATTGGCCGCGACGATGGCGCCGTTCATGGCCTCGACAAAGCCGCGCGAGATGGCAAGCCCGAGACCGG
>DASQRX010000030.1:0-14275 GCA_035642635.1 Xanthobacteraceae bacterium | reverse complement strand
GAGCCGATTGTCGGTGTCCTCAAAAGCCCATCTAAACAAAGTGTTGCGTCGGCTCAACGAACGGCCACGTAAAGCCTTGGGAATTGAAACCCCAGCAGAAAGATTTAATGCAAGTGTTGCGTCGACCGGTTGAGACCACCGCCAAAAGCGGACATTGCTTCCTTTACGCGCGATCTTGCTGCCTCGACACTGGGATGTTTATCTGCGAACAGGCGAGAAGAGAATTGGTGGCGCATGGCCGCGAATTGCAAGAAAAAGAAATTGTCACTTGGTCTTGTCGCCCCGGCACTCGCTCTCGTTCTGGCGAGCGCAACTTATGCTCTCGGCGCTGCGTTTCCCGAAAAGCCGATTAAATTCATTCTTGGCTTTAGCGCGGGCGGACTGACCGACATCGTCGCGCGTAAGCTTGCTGAAAAGCTCGGCCACGATCTCGGCCATAACGTCATCGTCGAGAATCTAAGCGGCGCGTCGGGCAATATCGCAACGAAGGCGGTGGCGACCGCCGACGCGGACGGCTACACCTATCTGATCGGCGCCAATCCCTTGGCCGTCAACGAAGCGCTGTTTCCCGATTTTCCGGTCAGGTTCGGCAAGGACCTGGTCGCCGTCGCCGCCATTGGCGCCACCGCCAATGTCCTCGTCGTGCAGCCCGCGCTCAACATCCACACGCTCGCCGAATTCGCGCAACGCGCCCACGAAAAGCCCGACGCCGTCAGCTATGCGACGAGCGGCACCGGATCGGCCTCGCAACTCGCCGGTCTCGCCTTCGACCGGCGGGCGGGCACCAAGATGCTCGCCGTTGCCTATCGCGGCGGCAGCGATGCGTTGAAGGACCTGCTTGGCGGCAGCGTCGACGCCTGGTTCGCGACCATCCCCCCGGTGCTTGGCGCGGTGCGCGACGGCAGTCTCGTCGCCTTGGCGACAACCGGGCCGCAACGATCACCGTGGCTGCCGGACGTGCCGACGCTCGCGGAATCCGGTTTCCCCGGCTACGACATTCGGCTGTGGGTCGGCATGTTCGCACGCAGCGGCGTGCCGGCGGAGCCAATGCGGGTGATGGAGCAAGCGATCGCCCACGCGATGGCGGCGGACGACACACGCGCGGCACTCGAAGGCCAGGGGATTACTCCCTCGTCGATGAGCCGCGACGAATTTACCGCCTTTGTCGATCAGGAGATCGCGCGCGCGAGGGCGCTCGTCGGCACGGTTAAGGCTGACACGCATTAGAGCGCAATCGATTCAGATTGAATCGATTGCGGCAGCGCAGAGGCGATGCGGCGTCCACGCCAGGTTCCAACCTTTCGGGATCGTGCTCAAAGTCAGCGCGCCGCCACTACCATGATCTCGACTTTGTAGTCCGGCGTCGCGAGCTTGGCCTCGACGGTGGCGCGCGCCGGCGTGTTGCCGGGTGACACCCAGGTGTCCCACACCGCGTTCATCTCGGCGAAATTCGCCATGTCGGTGATCCAGATATTGGCGGACAACAATTTGCTCTTGTCGGTCCCGGCCTTGGCGAGAAAGCCGTCGATCTGGGCCAGGATGCTTTTGGTTTGCTCGGTGACACTCTTGCCTTTCGGCGCGTCGGCGACAATGCCAGCGAGATAGACCGTGTTGCCGTGGACCACGGCTTTGCTCATACGCGGGCCGGCGTCGTGACGTTCGATGGTCATGGATATTCCTCCTCGGGGTTTCATTTTTGCAGATTAGCGTTTTCGATCTTTCGGCAGCGCATGCGCGATGACTTTGCGCATCAGGCTCGGCAAGGCTTCGCCGCCAATTTCTGAAATCTTGACCCATCGCGTGCCCTGCGGCGCCGCGGTTCGCGTCGGAACGTCCGACACATAGACAATGAGTTCAAGCGGGAAGTGCGTGAAGACGTGGCGCACCACGCCCAAAGTCCTTCGCCACACGGCGGGTTTTTGCCTTGAAGCGAAGCGCGGCGCACACTCCGTCGCTTTGCTAGCATTAAAATCTTTCGCCCATTCCGTCGTCGGCACTTCGGTCATGCCGCCGAGGAGCCCTTTCGCCGGCCGTGTTCGCACGAGCACAAAGCCGTCCGTTCTTTGCGCGACGAATGCAGCTCCGCGGCGCAAATCGCCTTCGCGCTTTGGCGTGCGGCGCGGAAGAGTCTCGGCGTCGCCGCGCGCCTGCGCCGCGCAGCTTTGGTTCCAAGGGCACAAGATGCAGGCCGGCGCCTTCGGCGTGCAGATAGTGGCGCCGAGATCCATCATGGCTTGCGCGAAGTCGCCGGCGCGTTGCGGCGGCGTCAGAGTGCGGGCGAGTTCGCAGATTTCCGGCTTGGCGGCGGGCAACGGCGTTTCGAGCGCATAGAGCCTTGCAATGACACGCTCGATATTGCCGTCGACGGGGCTTGTGCATGCGTCAAAGGCGATCGCCGCGATTGCGGCGGCGGTATAAGGACCGATGCCGGGGAGTTCGCGGAGCGCCGCTTCGGTACCAGGAACTTTTCCGCCATGCTGTTCAACCACAGCGCGGGCGCAAGCATGGAGATTGCGGGCGCGGGCGTAATAACCGAGCCCGGCCCAGGCCTTGAGCACATCGTCGAGTGGAGCTGCGGCAAGCGCGGGCAGATCGGGCCAGCGCGTGAGGAATTTCGCGTAATAGGGCGCGACGGCTTTGACCGTGGTCTGTTGCAGCATGATTTCAGACAGCCACACGCGGTAGGGATCGGCTGGCCGGCCCGGCGGCGCCCGCCACGGCAAGACGCGGCGGTGCCCGTCGTACCAGGCCAGCAGTTCGGAAGGTTGCGGCGATCTTTCTTCGGGCGGCCCCCCACCCGAACGCTGCGCGTTCGACCTCCCCCATTCAGGGTGAGGGGAAGACTTCTTACGCGTGGTCTTCGCTGCTAGTGTCACGCGCTGAGGGATGACAGAGCCCCGCATCATGAACAAGCCCGCTCACCCTGCCCCAAAGCAGTTGCGCGACGTCGCCGGCAAGATCGTCGGCGAGAGCTTTCGGCGGCAGGGCTTTGCCAGCGCCGAATTGGTGACGCGCTGGCACGAAATCGCCGGCGCCGAAGTCGCCGCCTGTAGCGAGCCGATAAAAATCCAATGGCAGCGGACCGCCGCGGGCGAGGATCCCGAGCCCGGCACGCTGGTTCTTCGCGTCGAGGGGCCGGCCGCGATCGAAATCCAGCACTTCGCCAATCTGATCTGCGAGCGCGTCAACCAGTTCCTGGGCTGGCGCGCCGTCGGTCGCCTGACGCTGCGCCAGGCGCCGCTGCGGCGCGGCGAGCGCAAGAAGCCCGGCGCCGTCGATCCGATCGCGGCGGCGCGGGTCGCGGAAGGCCTTTCGGATATCGGCGACACCGATCTCAAAGACGCGTTGGCGCGGCTTGGGGCGGCGATCAAGCGAGTGTGACGACACCCCCGCCAAGACGCTAGCGCACTTAGCTCAGAAGCACTTGGAGGATTGGCGTGGTAATGCCACATTCGCGCTGCAACAATTCGTCCTCAAATCAGGAGCTGACCTTGTCGTCCACCCGTCGCCAACTGCTTTCGGCCACTGCGATTTTCACCCTCGCCGCGGCTGGCTTTGCACCTTTATTGATCAGTCCGGCAAAGGCAGACGACGCGGCGCCTTCGCCGGCCGATCTGGCCGATGCCGGTCCGGACGGCGATTTCATGATCGGCTCCGACAAGGCGCCGGTGACGATCATCGAATATGCCTCGATGACCTGCCCCCATTGCGCGCATTTTTCGGCGGAAACATTCCCCGAATTGCAGAAGCGCTATATCGACACCGGCAAGGTTCGCTTCACGTTGCGCTCATTCCCGCTGGACGCGCTCGCCGCCGCCGGCTTTATGCTGGCGCGCTGCGCCGGCCAAGACAAATACATGCCGATGGTGGAGACCCTGTTCGCCAAGCAGGCCGATTGGGTGGTCAAGGAGCCGCTGCCGCCGCTCAAGGAAATCGCCAAGCAGTTCGGCTTTACCGAAGACAGCTTCAATCAATGTCTGGCGAATCAGAAGATGCTCGATGGCATCCAGGCGGTGCGCGACCACGCCGTCGACAAGCTTGGGGTGAACTCGACCCCGACTTTCTTCATCAACGGCAAGAAATTCATCGGCGACCTTTCGATGGACCAGATGGCCAAGGAGATCGATCCCTATCTCAAGGAAGGATAAGGGTTTTTCGTCCTGCTTGTGGTGGCGCGAGAGCGCCTTCGATGGCCGCTTTGGCGCTATGGCGACGGTAATGTCTGGATAATTCGGCGACCCAGGTTGCGCTCGGAGTCCTGACGATTAATCTCCGCGCCGATGCGGTGCCTACTCCCAGCGCCGAACGGCAAAAAGTCCTTCGGCGTGAGCTTTCCATGACTCCCTTCGCTACCGCAGCAAGAGCAATGGACCGTCCATAATATGAAGCTGACGCGGCTGCGCCTCATCGGATTCAAATCCTTCGTCGAACCGACCGACTTTGAGATCGAACCCGGCCTGACCGGCGTCGTCGGTCCGAACGGCTGCGGCAAGTCGAACCTCGTCGAGGCGGTGCGCTGGGTCATGGGCGAGACCTCCTACAAGGCGATGCGTGCCGGCGAAATGGACGACGTCATCTTCTCCGGCAATGCCGGCCGTCCCGGGCGCAATCACGCCGAGGTCACGGTCTCGATCGACAACGGCGACCGCCGCGCGCCCGCGACCTTCAACGAATTCGAGACGCTGGAAGTGTCGCGCCGCATCATGCGCGAACACGGCTCGACCTTCCGCGTCAACGGCAAGGAAGTGCGCGCGCGCGACGTCTCCATGCTGTTCGCCGACGCCTCGACCGGCTCGCGTTCACCGGCTTTGGTCCATCAAGGCCGCATCGGCGAGATCATCCAGGCGCGGCCCGAGGCGCGCCGGCGCGTGCTGGAAGAAGCCGCCGGCATCGCCGGACTGCATGCGCGCCGCCACGAAGCGGAATTGCGGCTCAAGGCCGCCGAGCAAAACCTGGCGCGGGCCGAAGACGTCATCGGTCAACTGGCAGCGCATATGGCGAGCCTCAAGACCCAGGCGCGCCAAGCGGTGCGTTATCGCAACATTTCCGGCCAGGTCCGCCGCACCGAAGCGCTGCTGTTCCACTTGCGCTGGATCGTGGCCGGGGCCGAAGTCACTGCGACAGAACACGCCAAGGACGAGGCGGTTCGCCTCGTCGCAGCGCGCACCAGCGAGCAATTGCAGGCCTCGACGCGCCAGGCCGAGGTGTCCGCCGTGCTGCCCGGCTTCCGCGAGGCCGAGGCCAAGGCCGCCGCCGCGTTGCAGCGCCTGTTGATCGCGCGAGAAACGCTCGAACGCGAGGAAGCGCGTGCCAAGGAGCGCATTGCCGAACTCGACCGCCGCATCGCCCAATACGCGTCCGACCTGGTGCGCGAACGCGCGCTCGCCGCCGACGCGGAGGCAGCCCTCGCGCGTCTCGACGCCGAGGAGACGGCGCTCAAGGCAGCGGCGCACGAAAACGACGCTCGCCTTGCCGGCGTCAATCAGCGTGTGGCCGCGGCGGACGCTGCATTGTCGGTATCGGAGAAGAGCTTTTCTGAATTAACCGGCGCGCTTGCCGATCTGACGGCGCGGCGCAATCAGCTGCAGACGGCTTTGGCCGAGCACGAGCAGCGTGCGGCGCGGCTCGAAGCGGAGCTTGTAAATATCGGTGCCGGGCTTGCCGCGACCGACGCCGGTGCGCCCGATCTCGCGGCCTTGGCGATGGCGCTCGCCAACGCGCAGTCCGCGCTCGCCGAAGCCGAACAAGCCGCACACGCCGCCGAAGCCGCGCACAAGAAGGCCCGCGAGGAAATCGACGCCGCGCGGGCGCCCCTCGCTTTGGCCGAGCGCGGCGTGCAGCGGCTCGAAACCGAGGCCAAGACCATCGGCAAGCTGCTCGCCGTCGAGAGCAAGAATCTCTGGCCGCCGGTGATGGATGCGCTCACGGTGACCGAGGGCTACGAGAAGGCACTGGGCGCGGCGCTGGGCGACGATCTCGACGCCCCGGTCGATCGGACCGCGCCGATGCGCTGGGCTGGCGTGACCGCCGATCCGTCCGATCCGCCCCTGCCGGAAGGCGTCACCGCCTTATCGCAATATGTGAAAGCGCCGGCCGAACTGGCGCGGCGCCTCGCCCAGATCGGCGTCGTCGCCCGCGCCGAGGGATCGCAGCTTGCCGGAATGCTCAAGCCCGGCCAGCGGCTGGTGTCGCACGAGGGCGATCTGTGGCGCTGGGACGGTTTTGTCGTCGCGGCGCATGCGCCGACCGGCGCGGCGCGGCGGCTTGCCGAGCGCGGCCGGCTGCAAGCGATCGAAGGCGAACTCGCGGCAGCGCGTAGCGATGTCGATAGTAAGCGCCACATCGTCGAAGCAGCGGAAGCGGCCGTGGCCGCAGCGGCAGCCGCCGAGACCGCAGCCCGCGCCCGCGCCCGCGAAGCGCAGCGTCTTACCGACGTCGCGCGCGAAGAACACGCCGCCACCGAACGCGAAATCAGCCGCAACGCAGCGCGCATGTCGGCGCTGCAGGAAGCGCGGCAGCGCACCATCGCATCGCGTGACGAGACTGGCGCCGCGCGTACCGAAGCGCAGACTGCCTTTGCGGCACTGCCGCAGGCCGCGGCCATCGAAAACAAGCTTGCCGCGATCAACGAGGTCATTGCCGCCGAACGCAATGTCTGCGCCGAGATGCGGGTCGAGGCGCAAGCCATCACGCGCGAGGTCGAGCTCGCCAATACGCGTCTGCAGGCCATCGTCGCCGAACGCCGAGCGTGGAACGAGCGCAAGGACAATGCCACGGCGCAGATCGACATTATCGGCCGCCGCAACGACGAGGCGGTGAACGAACGCACCGAGCTTGAGAACGCGCCGCAGAAATTCGAGAGCCAGCGTCAGGCGCTGATCGGTGAGATCGAGACCGCGACCGGCGGGCGCCGCGCTGCGGCGGATCGTCTGGCCGCGGCCGAGACCGCGCTTGCAGAAGCCGACAAAGCGGCCCGCATCGCGCTCGAAGCCGTCGGTGAAGCGCGCGCTGAAGCGGCGCGCAGCGAGGAACGCTACGATGCCGCCAAGCGCCGCGTAGCCGACATCGAGCACGAAATCCGCGAAGTGCTCCAAGTCGAGCCGGCCGCGGCGGCCGAGGTCGCCGAGCTGAAACCGGATGCGCCGCAACCTTCCGTCGCCGAGGTCGAGGCCAAGATCGAGCGCATCAAGCAGGAGCGCGAACGGCTCGGCTCGGTGAACTTGCTTGCCGAGCAGGAGCTGCACGACGTCGAAACCCAGCACACCACGCTGACGGCCGAGCGCGACGATCTGATTGAAGCGATCCGGCGGCTGCGCCAGGGCATTCACAGTCTCAATCACGAAGCCCGCGAACGCCTGTTGACGTCGTTCCAAACCGTCAATGAGAACTTCAAAAAGCTGTTCGCCGAATTGTTCGGCGGCGGCACCGCCGAATTGCAGCTGATCGAGAGCGAAGACCCGCTCGAGGCCGGCCTCGAAATCATGGCCAAGCCCCCGGGCAAGAAACCGGCGACGCTGTCGCTCCTCTCCGGCGGCGAGCAGGCGCTCACGGCATTGGCGCTGATCTTCGCCGTGTTCCTCACCAATCCGGCACCGATCTGCGTGCTCGACGAAGTCGACGCGCCGCTCGACGATTACAATGTTGAACGTTTCTGCGATCTGCTCGATGAAATGGCGCGCTCGACCGAAACCCGTTTCATCATCATCACGCATAACCCGATCACCATGGCGCGGATGAAACGACTGTACGGCGTCACCATGGCCGAGCGCGGCGTTTCGCAACTGGTCTCGGTGGATCTTGAAGGGGCGGTGAAGCTGCGCGAGGCGAGTTAGAGCATGATCCGGAAAAAGTGGACGGCGGTTTCCAGGATTGTCGAATTGCTGTTAATTTTGCAGTGTAGCTTTGTTTTTTCATCACGCCTCGGCCACTGGTCGAGGCGATTTTTTCTGGGAGCAAACACATGAAGAAGTTCCTGATTACTTTTGCCGCCGCGAGCGGGCTCGTTCCGGCGCATCGCAAGCAGCCGATCCGGCCTATTGCGCTCAATACGCGTATCTCGCGGTCCACGAAGCCCAAGTCCTGTCGACGCTGGCTTGCTTCAAGGGTTTTGATAACACCTGGCATCTCGACTACCAGCGCCATTACGGCTGGTGCCTGACCGCACCGATCCCCGCCGTGGATGCACAGCGCGATTACCGGCGCATGCGCATCGCGCAATGTCAGGGACACTAAGCAACCGAGTACCGCTTGCCGCCGGCTACGTTGCTAACGCGCGGGCCACAGCCTGCGCGCATAAGCAATCAGCGCGTCGCTCACGGCACCCGGCTGTTCGGCGATCACCGCATGGGCCGAATTCCGGATGACCACGACGGTGACGCGGTCGCCGAGCGCCTGCTTGTATTTCTCGGCTTCATCGACATGGGCGAGCGGATCGTGGCTCGGCTGGATGTAGAGCACCGCCGCGCGGCCTGCGGCGTAGTCCAGTGTGCGCGGCGTGAGGTCGCCGGCGATCCGCTGCGCGGCCGCGACTTCCGGATGCCAGCCCTTGAGCCAGGCGCGGGCATCGTTGCCCGGCGCGAAGAACACGAATTGCAGCGCCTTGATGCGCGCGTCATACGGTGCGTTGACGTCGGCGCTCAGGCAGATCGCGGCGCGCACGTCGGGTGAGCTTGGATTTGGTCCGACATTGGCGGCGACCAAACCGACAGCGCGAACAACATCCGGCCGCAGCGTCGCCAGCGTCCGCGCGACGCGGTTGCCAAAGGCATGCCCAACCACGAAGGCCGGACCGCTTCCACTATTTTCGATGACGGCAGCAATGTCGGCCGCGAGGTCTTCGAGCTTCACGCCGTCCCAGGGTCCGGCGCTCTCGCCGATGCCGCGTGGCTGCGGCCGCAGCACGCGATAACCGGCCCCGGCGAGCCGTTCCGCGATGACGTCGAAATCGCTTGCGCCGCGGCCAAGCGACGGCAAGAGCACGATCGGTGGCCCGTCGCCCTGCGTCAAAACTTGCAGGCGCGCGTCAGCGCGCGTCACCATCATGTATCTAATCATTGCCGAGCTTGAACAGCCGCCGCGCATTGGTGCGGCCGATCTTGACGCGGTCATTCTCGCTGATCGGGCAGGCGTCGAACCAAAGGGCGGCGTGATCGATATTCTCGAACGGCCAGTCGGTCGAGAACATGATCCGGTCGCTGCCGATTTCGGCGAGCGCGTTCACCAGCGCGGGCGTATGGAATTGGCCGGAAGTCGTGATATGGAAATTGGCGCTGAAATATTCGCGCATGCGCTTCTTGGCCGGATAATTGTGCCGGTTCGGAATCCAGGCATTGGAATTGTCGACGCGCCACAGCGCGAACGGCAGGTTCTCGCCCATATGGCCGAGAATGATTTGCAACCGCGGATGCGCATCGAACAGGCCTGAGCCCATCAGGCGCAGCGCGTGCACCGCGGTCTCCTGCGCGAAGGCCCAGATCGGGCCGAGCAGCCACGCATGGCCTTCGTAAATCTTGGCGTCGCGCGGCAGCGGATTGCGCGGATGCAGATAGAATGGCACGTCGAGCCGCTCGGCCGTTGCCCAGAACGGTCGGAATTGCGGCAGGTCGTAATAGACACTCGTCTCCGCATTGCCAACCTGCGAGAAGCCGTTGACCAGCGCGCCGCGAAAGCCGAGCTCCTTGACGCAACGCTCGAGCTCGCGCGCGGCGCCGTCCGGGTCCTGCATCGCCAGCGCCGCGAGGCCCTGGAAGCGGTCCGGGCGCTTGGCCACCTGTTCAGCAAGATAGTCATTGGACTTGCGCGCTATCTCGCTGGCGCGCGCCGTGTCGAAAATGGCCTGCGCGGCCGGCGCGTTGAGCGACAACAGCATCATTTCGATGCCCTGCGCGTCCATCTCGCGCAACCGCCGGTCTTGAATGTCCATCACCCGGCTCTTCACCTCCTCCCAAACCCGGTCCGGGAAATAGCCGCGCGAATCCTGCAAAGTTTCCGGAATGGCGAAATGCTCTTCGAGCGCAATCTTGCCCTGCATGGTGTCCCCTCAGCCTGCCGCGGCCGCCGCGGGCCACACGCCAATTAATCTTAACACGGCCGATGACGATGCAATGTCTCTGAGTCCCCGCCTGG
Organism: Xanthobacteraceae bacterium; assembly: GCA_035642635.1. Classification (GTDB taxonomy): domain Bacteria; phylum Pseudomonadota; class Alphaproteobacteria; order Rhizobiales; family Xanthobacteraceae; genus BOG-931. Next base: position 4,150 of record DASQRX010000030.1, on the reverse strand, counting down.
CGCGCGCCCTTGCCATGCTCTTTGGCATGCTTCTGGCGATGCAGCGGCATGAGCTCTCGCGCTGTCCCATTTCGAGGCGGCGTGCATTCGCCATGAGACAACAGCGAAGCGGCCGCGCTGATGAACGTACAACCCAATTATACTTTGGCGTCGCCCGCACCGACCGGGCGTCTGCTTCGCGGCTGGGCGCAGCTGTCGCACGGCACGTTTTCCATCGCGATCTTTCTCATCGATGTCGGCGTCATCGTCGCGATGTCGTTTGTCACCGGCGTGCTGTACTACCTCGCCGTTTATGGCGATGTCGGCGTCATTTCCTCCTATATCCAGCTTGGCGTGCTGGCGGCGAGCATATTCGCAGTCTCCAACGTATTCCGCGGCGAGTACCGGCTGCCGAAGTTCTTCGCCTTCAAGCCGCACGGCCGCCGCACCATCCAATTGTGGAACGTCACGCTGATCTGCCTCTTGATGCTCGGCTTCATGGCGCAGACATCGCTCAACTGTTCGCGCGGCTGGATCGTGGTGTTCTATCTCGCGACACTCGCCGCCCTGATCGTGCTGCGGTTCGCCATTGTGCGCCTCACCGCGCTGGCGCGCGCCGCGGGGCTTATTTCGGCGCAGCGCATCTGCCTGATCGGCACCGGCGCGCATATCGGCGCCTTCGTGCAGCATTATGAGCCGTGGACGCTCGGCCTCAATATCGTCGGTTGCCGTTTTCTCACGCCGGTGGCGCTGACCGCGCCTGCCGAGAGCCGCCGCGCCGTGCTCGATCGGGATCTTGCCGAAGCGGCCGCCAGCGTTCGCGCGCTGCAACCCGATGCGATCTACCTGCTGCTGCCGTGGTCGGCGACCGAGATCATCCACCGCTGCGCCGAGACCTTCTTGGCGCTGCCGGTCGAAATCCATCTCGGCCCCGAGCAGATCCTGCACAAGTTCGACGAGGTCGAGCTGGCCAAGGTCGGCCCGCTGGCGAGCCTGCAGCTGACGCGGCTGCCGCTGTCGCAGATCGAGGTGGTGCAGAAGCGCGTGCTCGATCTCGTCTGCGCGGCGTTCGGCCTCGTCGCCCTGACGCCGCTCTTTATCCTCGTTGCCGTTCTCATCAAGCTCGACAGTCCGGGGCCGGTTTTCTTCGTGCAGCGCCGCTACGGCTTCAACCAGCAGCCGTTTCGCATCATCAAATTCCGCACCATGCTCGCGCTCGACGACGGCGCCGCAGTCGCCCAGGCGACCCGCGACGATCCGCGGCTGACCAGGATCGGAGGCTGGCTGCGGCGCTGGAACATCGACGAGATTCCGCAGCTCTTCAACGTTCTCACCGCCGATATGTCGCTGGTCGGCCCGCGCCCGCATGCGCTGTCGCACGACCACGAATTCGAACGCCGCATTTCGCTCTATGCGCGCCGCCATAACGTCAAGCCGGGCATTACCGGCTGGGCGCAGATCAACGGGTTTCGCGGTGAAATCGACAATGAAAAAAAGCTCGAAAAGCGCGTCGAGTACGACCTGTACTATATCGACAACTGGTCGCTCTGGCTCGATTTGAAGATCATCGCCCGCACCGTGCTGTCGCCAACGGCGTACCGCAACGCTTATTGAATTGAGCGCGTATCGTGGTCAGCCCGCGAGCGTGGCGATGGCGTAAGCCGCGCCGACGGTGAGAAGCGTGGTCGACAGCCACAACATGCCCATCAACGGCCATAATGGCCGCGTCTTTGCCAGTGCCGGCGTCTGCGGTTCGGTCCAGGATTCAAGCGCGGGCTCGGCCCGCCGCAGCGCGGCCGTGGCGCTCTCGATGTCGGCGATGTCGCGGGCGAACTGGTCGCGCTCGAACTGCGCCTGCGTGCCGCAGGCATTGTCGTGCACGAGCGTGCGCCGCGCCGATTCAAGATCGCGCGGCTCGATCAAAATGGCCTGGTCGGGCCGATTTGACGGCCGGGCGCCGAGATCTTGCTCGAACATTTCACACACCTGCACGCAACTGTTTGTTACAGGCGATTCCTAACCGACCCTGCTTGGCGGCGCGATCTTGATCAACAGCTAACCTTAACACGCGCGTTAACGTTCCTATCTGATGCGGAAGGGCAAAGGCGCGGCAGCCTTGGACCTGCGGCGGCTCGCCGCCGTCATATATTGCCGCTATCTTACGATGATGCCGCGGGGTCGCGCCGACAACCGCTATCCGGTGACTAGTATGGGAGCTACTTATGTCCTCGACTTTGATCGTTCTTGCCGTGATTGTCGTTGTGATCGTGTGGGCGATCTCGGTTTACAACGGCCTGGTTTCGATGCGGCAAAGGGTCAACCAGGCTTTCGCCGACATCGACGTGCAGCTCAAGCAGCGGCATGATCTGGTTCCCAATCTGGTCGAGACGGTAAAGGGCTACGCCGCACACGAGCGCGGCACGCTCGACGAAGTGATCAAGGCGCGCAATGCGGCGGTCAGCGCGCAAGGCCCGGCGCAGCAGGCGGCGGCCGAGAACATGCTGTCCGGTGCGCTGCGGCAACTTTTCGCGCTCTCGGAAGCCTATCCGGACCTCAAGGCCAGCGCCAATTTTCAGCAGCTGCAGGCGCAGCTCACCGATCTCGAGAACAAGATCGCGGCGGCGCGGCGCTTCTTCAACAACGCGGTGCAGGAATACAATTCCGGCATCCAGCGCTTCCCCGCGGCTTTGTTCGCCGGCTCGTTCGGCTTCGCGCCGAAGGATTTCTTCGACCTCGGCGACCAGCGCGCCAGCGTCGGCGAAGCGCCAGCGGTGAAGTTCTAGAGCCGCGCGGCGGATCCCCGATAAGCGGAGCAGTCAGCGATGGCCGCTTACGGTCTTTACACCCACATCCAGTCGAACCGGCGGCGCTCGATAGCGCTGCTCGTCGGCTTGTTCTTCTTGGTCTACGTACTGGTCTATGCCGGCGCGCTGGTGGCGGTCGGGCTGTCGTTTAACGCCGATCTGCCGACGCTGATGCAGATCGCCTGGATCGACCTCCTCAAGGCGGCGCCGTTCGCGACCGTCGGTACGCTGCTTTGGATCGTCATCGCCTATTACTTTCACCAGAACATGATCGACGCGATCACTGGCGGGCGCGACGTGCAACGCACGGATGAGCCGCAGCTCTACAATATTCTCGAGAACCTCTGCATCTCGCGCGGCATCACCACGCCCAAGCTCAAGATCGTCGACTCTGACGCGCTCAATGCCTTCGCGACCGGCATGAACGACCGGCAGTATTCGATTACGGTCACGACCGGCCTGCTCAGCCGACTCGACGATGCGGAGATCGAAGCCGTGCTCGGCCACGAGCTGACCCATATCCGCAACGGCGATGTCCGCATGATGGTCATCGCCGTCATCATCGCCGGCGTCGTGTCTTTCTTCGTCGAACTGATATTCCGGCTGTGGTTCTATAACGGCTTCAGCTTTCGCAGCTCGCGCGACGACGAGCGCCGCGGCGGTGGCGCGGGCGCGGCGATTCTCATCGCCGTGGGGCTCGTTGTGGTCGCCTATATTCTCTCCTTCGTCATTCGGCTGGCGCTGTCGCGCTCCCGCGAGTTTCTCGCCGATGCCGGCTCGGTGGAGCTCACCAAAAATCCCGACGCCATGATCTCGGCGCTGCGCAAGATCGAGGGCCGCGGCGAACTGCCGGGTGCCACATCTTCGGTGATGGAAATGTGCATCGACAATCCGCGCGAAGGTTTTGGCGAATTGTTCGACACCCATCCGAGCGTCGAAAGCCGTGTCGCCGCGCTGGTCAAATTCGCCGGCGGCCACGATCCCGGTCCGATCGCGTTGCCGCCGCCGGACAGCGACGACAGATCCGATCAAGACCCGCAACTGCAAGAGGCCAATCCTGGACCCTGGAGCTCGACCGGGGCCGGCGACAGCGGCGGCAATGCCGCGCCCCCCGACCTGTCCCCCTCTGGGACAGCCGAAAATGCCCCTCCCGCGGGTCCGTGGTCGCAGCCTTCCACCGGGCCAAGCTCCGCGCCCGCTCCCGAGCCCTCGGCGCCGGCTGGTCCTTGGGGACCGCACCGCAGCACTTGACTACACCGCGCCGCAATTAACCATAATAAGTTACAAACAGGCTCCGAAGCGCGATCAGCGGTGCGCAACATCCGATGAGGCTTCCAAACCCCGCCGTTGATGTGTAGAAGCGAAAT
>DASQRX010000029.1:0-7357 GCA_035642635.1 Xanthobacteraceae bacterium | reverse complement strand
GATGATCCCTGCCCGCTGAACCGGGCGAAAAACCGGCGCATCGTTACCCAGCGACCGATGTGTTCGGATGTCATTATAATAGTGAGCATAGGCTCGAAGGATCCGACGCAGATGCGCCTCGCCCAAGACAATAAAGTGGTCAACACACTCGCGCCGGATCGATCCGATCAACCGTTCGGCGAAGCCATTCTGCCAAGGTGACGCCGGCGCAACAGGCTTGTCCCGGATGCCCATGGCACGCAATCGGCGGGTAACGCAGTTGCCATAGATGCGATCGCGATCCCGCAGCAGATATTTCGGCGCCTCATCCCAAAGAAATGCGTCGGTTATCTGGCGTGCAATCCATTCTGCCGTCGGGTTTGACGTAACGTTTATCCAGACGAGGTTCCTGCGGTCTAGCCGAACAATGACGAAGGCATAGAGCAGGTCGAACCCGATGGTTGGGACAACGAACATGTCCATTGCCGCGATATCTGGCGCATGATTACGCAGAAAGGTACGCCATCCTTTGCCTGGCGGCCGACGTTTCCTAACCATATATTTCGCGACGCTGGACTGTGCGACTTCAAATCCGAGCTTGAGCAGTTCGCCGTGGATACGCGGCGCGCCCCAAAGCGGGTTCTCAACGCTCATCCGCCGGATCAGCTTGCGTAGGTCCGTGTCGATCTGCGGGCGCCCTCCCCGTCGACGCGACTTCCACCGCCAATAGCAGCGAAAACCAACACGATGCCAACGCACGAGTGTCTCGGGTTGAATGATCGTCAGAGCGTTCAGGATCGATGGAAACCATCGATACAAGTGGACGAAGAACCAGCGATCGCTATTCGTTAAACGGATCCGGCCGCGCACATTGCGCCGCAACACGATCAACTGGCGGCGGAGCACCACATTCTCTGCTTCAAGCCGGCTCCTCGATTTAAATGGCGCGGTCAAGAGCGCAAGCAATAAACTCAGCAGCCCGATCATCGCGTTAGCTTAGGCGATTCTAGCTTGCCATCAATGTGGATAAGGTTTTTGGTACACACAGGTGCCAGAGAATCATGTCCTGGTAGCTGCTCGTGGCCAACGGGCACACGTTCACCCGTTCTTTCACAGGCGTCAGCAAGCCGCAGAGTGATGGCGCCAAACGGCGAGCCGAGAACCACAATAGGCAGCAACCGTTGCTAAGCGAAAAAGCGAAGTCACCAAAGATTGCCGCAATGACTGCTGTGAAGATCGCAACAAAATCTCCCTCGCGTCCCTCTCCCGAGGCGCCGTCAGGGGTGTTCACCATCACCGCCACGCCGTCCGACAGGCCGCCGCGAGTGCTTAAATACGGCGACACCTTCGTCGTCCTCGACAGCCGCGGCGACATCGGATCGTCCTCCGGTGGTTCCGTTGGTCTGTTCCATCTAGATACGCGGCATCTTTCTCGTCTCGAATTTCTGGTCAATCAAGCGCAGCCTCTGCTGCTCGGCTCCAACCTGCGTGACGACAATTCGGCCTTCGTCGTTGATCTCACTAATCCCGACATTCTTGCCGGTCAGCGCCTAGTCCTGGAAAAGGATACCGTACATATCTTGCGCACAATCTTCCTGTGGCGTGATACCGCGTATCAACGAATAGCCGTGCGCAACTACGGCGATCGTGCGGTCGATTTGAACCTGTCGCTGCTGTATGAGAACGATTTTGCCGACTTATTCGAAGTCCGCGGAGCACACCGCGAAAGGCACGGCGCGGCAAGATCGGATCTTCGCGGCGATGATCAAGTTCTGTTGGTCTATAAGGGCCTGGACGCAAGGGTGCGGTCCTCCACGTTGACCTTCGATCCGCCGCCTTCCCGCCTTTTGATCGGCACCGCCGAGTATGACTTTCACCTCGAGCCCGGAGAGATGCGGCCAATTTTTCTCACTGTTTCCTGCGATCGGACGGATTCCCGTCCGCTGCCATTCCTGCGCGGTCTGATCAAAGCACGCCGCGAATTACGTGAAGCGGCGCGCCACCGGACATCGGTCGAAACGTCGAACGATCGTTTCAACGAAATCCTGTGCCGCTCTGCCGCCGATCTCGCGATGCTGATGACGGATACGCCGCAGGGCCGATATCCCTATGCCGGCATTCCTTGGTACTCAACGACATTCGGCCGCGACGGGTTGATCACCGCACTGCAGATGCTGTGGTGGTCGCCAGACGTCGCTCGCGGCGTGCTACGCCGCCTCGCCTCCTATCAGGCGAAGACGACCGATCCGCTCGCCGACGCACAGCCCGGAAAAATTCCGCACGAAATGCGCGGCGGCGAGATGGCGGCGTTACGCGAAGTGCCGTTCGGTCTGTATTACGGCAGCGTCGATTCAACACCCCTATTTGTCCTGCTCGCCGGTCTTTATGCCGAACGCACCGGCGACCTGGAAACCATTGTCGAACTGTGGCCTGCGATCGAGGCGGCCTTGGCATGGATCGACGGCCCGGGCGATCTGGACGGCGACGGATTCATCGAATATACGCGCGCCACCGATCAGGGTCTTGCCAATCAAGGCTGGAAAGATTCCCACGACGCGATTTTCCACATCGATGGACGCTTGGCCGAAGGCGCGATCGCGCTCGCTGAAGTGCAAGGTTATGTCTATGCAGCGAAGCTGACGGCGGCGAGATGCGCGCGCCGCCTCGGCCGTAAGGCCGCAGCCGACAGACTCGACATCGAAGCGCGCCGTCTCGCCGAGCGTTTTGAAGCGGCGTTCTGGTGTCCCGATCTCGGTACTTACGCGCTCGCGCTCGACGGCGGGAAAAAGCCCTGCCGTGTGCGCACCTCAAATGCCGGGCAAGTTCTTTTCACTGGCATTGCATCCGCCGATCGTGCGGCGCTGGTCGCCAAGGATTTGCTCCAGCCGAGTTTCTTTTCCGGCTGGGGCATCCGCACCGTCGCCAAGGAAGCGGTGCGTTATAATCCGATGTCGTATCACAACGGCTCGGTCTGGCCGCACGACAACGCGCTGATCGCACTCGGCCTGGCGCGCTACGACCACAAGCGCGCGATCGAGACCTTGTTCGGCGGGCTGTTTGGCGCCGCGACCTACATGGACCAGCGCCGCTTGCCGGAACTGTTTTGCGGCTTTCAGCGCCAGCAAGGTCAGGGACCGACGCTCTATCCGGTCGCCTGTTCGCCGCAGGCCTGGGCCAGCGCCACACCGTTCACGCTTCTCGAAGCATCGCTCGGGCTCGAATTCGATCCATTCAAAAGCGAAATCCGGCTGCGCAATCCGCGCCTGCCGGCTTTCCTCGACGAGGTGGTGCTGCGCGATCTGCGGCTCTCATCATCGAGCGTCGATCTGCGTGTGCGCCGCCATGGCGACAGCGTTTCGCTCGATACGCCGCGTATCAGCGGCAATATCCAGGTTTCGATCGTTTTCTCCTCCTGATCGGGTTCCGTGGAGAGCGGCATTAACGCGCCCGCAATGTGGAACCAGCGCTGCCTGCTCGGCTTAGTTGACTGAGTTCCACAGCGCCGGAGTGAGGATGCACAGCAAAACGCGTTCGGGAGCCGCAGCAGCAGCGATCATCGTCTCGATTTTAACGGGTAACACTGCTTTATCCCAGACCGCCCAAGCGCCGGCGCAACCGCCCAGCCCCGGTAGTCCAGCTCCGGCTCCTGCGCCAGCACCCTCGCCTCCGCCCCCTGCCGCAGTGACGATCCTCCCCAACCACGAGGTGCATGGCATTCTCGGCCGCGAAGTCTTGAGCTCGACCGGCGAAAATATGGGCCGCATCGTCGACGTCATGGTCGATCGCGTCGGTCAGGTGCGCGCGGCGATTATCGACTTTGGCGGCTTCCTCGGCGTCGGCAGCCGCAAGAACGCGGTGGAATGGAATGCGATGCATTTCCCGCCGCCCGCGGAGTCCGACGCCAAGATCTCGCTCGAACTGACGCGCGATCAGGTCAAGGCGGCGCCCGAATATCAAGACGGCAAACCGGTCGTCGTTCTCGGCGCGCTCGGCAAGCTTGAGCCGTTGCCGTTTCAGTAGGGCCCGTCTCCACGACAACACCCAGGAGAAAATACCCTGCCCACGAATCTCTCGGGGCGTTTGCACGACCTGCCCGAGCCGCACGACGCGACCGGGCATGAATGCGACAACGTACATGCGCCCTTTTCCGAGGAGCCAGCGCCGGAACCGTCCGGGCCCGAGCCGCAGCTGACACCGTCGGCGCGCAGCTTGCGCGGGCTCGACTGGTTCATTTTCTTTGTCGCCGACGTGCAGACCGGCTTCGGACCGTTTGTCGCGGTCTATCTCACCGCGCAGAAATGGACGCAGGTCGATATTGGCTTGGTCCTGTCGGCGGCGGGTTTCGTCTCGCTGATCGGACAAATGCCGGGCGGCGCCGTGGTAGATGCGGCGAAATCCGAGCGATCTGTCGCGGGCGTTGCGATCGCAGCCATCTGCATCAGCGCGCTGACTTACGCGGCACTGCCGATCTTTCCGATCGTGCTCGCGGGCTCGGTCTTGCACGCACTCGCAAGCTGCGTGCTCGGCCCCGCAATCGCGGCAATCAGTCTCGGCCTGGTAGGCCCCGCCGCCATCGGCGAACGGCTCGGACGAAACGCGCGATTTGCCTCAGTGGGCAACGGTTTGGCGGCGGCCGCCATGGGCGCCTGCGGCTATCTCTTGTCCGCCCGTGCCGTTTTCATTGTCACGGTGCTGCTGCTCGTTCCCGCCCTTCTGGCGCTGCGTGAAATATCCAACAGCGAGATCGACGCCGAACGCGCCCACGGCGCCAAGCCGCGCCGGCCGCGCATCAAACCGCCGATCAGCCCCGGCGAGCTAATGCATAACAAGCCGCTCCTTGTATTCGCCGGCTGTCTCTTGTTATTTCATCTCGCCAATTCCGCCATGCTGCCGCTGGTCGGCAGCATGGTCACCATGCGCTCGGGCCAATGGGCGACCGTCATTATTGCAGCCTGCATCGTCGTGCCGCAACTCATCGTCGCGGCAATATCGCCGTGGGTCGGCACCAAGGCACAGGTCTGGGGCCGCCGTCCTTTGCTGCTGATCGGCTTTGGCGCGCTGCCCATTCGCGGCCTGCTGTTCGCCGCCGTCACCAGTCCGTCGCTGCTCTTTGCTGTGCAGATCTTTGACGGCATTACGGCGGCCGTGTTCGCCGTGATGGTGCCGCTCGTGGTTGCCGATCTCACCCGCGGCACCGGGCGGTTCAATCTCGGTCAAGGCATCCTCGGCACTGCGACCGGGATCGGCGCCTCGCTAAGCGCGACGCTCGGCGGCTACGTCACCGACCATTTCGGCAGCTCGCCGGCGTTCGGGTCGCTTGCCGCGATCGGAGCGGCGGGCTTAGCAGTCGTGTGGCTGATGATGCCGGAGACACGGCCTGTGGAGGAGAAGGAAATAGAAGAGTAGGTGTTATCGCGAGCAGGCAAGCGACCAAGAAAGCTAAAGCGCCGGCGCGTCGGCCGCGACGAGCCGCAAATGCGGTGCCGCACTTGCCGACAGGCTGCGATACACATCCAGGTAATCCTGCGCCATTCGTCGCGCCGTGAAGCGTTCTTCGAATCGCCGGCGAATCCTCTCGCGCGACAGATGACTGAGCCGATCGACAGCTCCGATGGCGCCGCCATGATCCTCAACCACAAACCCGGTGAGCCCGTCCTCGATGATCTCCGGCACCGAGCCGCGATTATAGGCGATCACCGGCGTGCCGCAGGCCATGGCCTCGATCATCACCAGGCCGAACGGCTCCGGCCAATCGATCGGGACCAACAGCACATGCGCGCCGCTCAAGAAGTCCGATTTTTCGTCGTCGTTGATCTCGCCGATAAAGTCGACATTGCCCGACTTGATCATCGGCTCGATCTTCTCTTCGTAATATTCGCGGTCGGCGCGGTCGACCTTGGCGGCGACCTTGAGCTGCACGCCGCAATGCTGCGCGATGTGGATAGCGCGATCGATGCCCTTTTCCGGCGCGATACGGCCGAGGAAAGCGAAATAAGACGGTTTCACCGGCTTCGGCTGGAGCAGCATTTCCGGCAGTCCGTGGAGCACCGTGCGCACCCAATTGGCCTGCGGCAGCGGCCGCCGCTGCGCATTCGAGATCGACACCACCGGCACGGACGCGAACGTGTCGAACACCGGCTGGTGCTCGGGCAGATCGAGCCGGCCGTGCAGCGTTGTCACGAACGGCGTCGGCTGCCGGCTGAACAGTGAAAACGGATAGTAGTCGAGATGGCAATGCAGCACGTCGAAATCGGACGCGCGCTGGTGGACTCGCTCCAGCATCATCATGTGCAGCGCATTGGAGTCGCGCACCGAGCCGTCGAGCCTTAACGCCCGCGGCCATATCGCTTCAAGCTTGGCCGACGTCACCGAGTCACCGCTGGCAAACAGCGTCACGTCGTGACCGAGCGCGATCAATTCTTCCGTCAGCCATGACACCACCCGCTCGGTGCCGCCATAGAGTTTCGGCGGAATGGCTTCGGTCAGCGGCGCAACTTGAGCGATATGCATCGAACAGCCTTTGATGTTGTGTGCGGAGATCCTCGCCCGGCGACTGACGACAACGTCGCAACCGCAAAATATTTCGGTTTATGGAGGGAACTTATTTTTTCGCTGCGGACGGAACTTTTGCACCGCTGCGGCGTCAACACGTAACGTCGGATTGCTTTCCAGAAAACAGCGGAAGAAGGCGGATACAGCGACAACGGTTGCCCGCCGCAATACACAATTCAGGGCGGTGTCTGTAAGCCGTATCGCGGCTACTGACGTCTCCCGATCGTAGATGGCTGTGTGTACCGAAAACCTAGACTCGAACGTATTGGTGATGAAGTCCGCCGAGGATCGCGTATGATTTAATAAGCCCGGCCCGCTGAACCGGGCGAAAAGCCGGCGCATCCTTAGCCAACGACCAATGTGTTCTGACTTCATTATAATAGTGAGCATAGCCCCGAAGGATCCAACGTAGATGCGCCACACCCAAGACGACGAAGTGGTCCACACACTCACGCCGGATTGACCCAATCAGCCGTTCGGCGAAGCCATTCTGCCAGGGCGACGCCGGTGCAATAGGCTTGTCCCGGATGCCCATAGCACGCAATCGGCGCGTAACGCAGTAGCCATAGATGCGATCCCGATCGCGTAGCAGATATTTCGGCGCCCCATCCCAAGGAAATGTTTTTGGCCAGACGCTTGCGCTTTCGCGCGGCGTCATCGATTACATTTCCGTCTGCCGGCGCTGTCATCGATTACGCGCCCTCTAAAATCTCGCCGTCCCCATAGGGGTCATAGGGCGCCACGTAGGGGTCCTTCTCGTCGTACCGGCGTACCTTCTTGGCGATGCGCAGCCGGCCGCCAATGTTGCGAACCTCAAGCACCTGGT
>DASQRX010000028.1:0-24824 GCA_035642635.1 Xanthobacteraceae bacterium | reverse complement strand
TTCATGAGACGTTCATTGGGCTCGCGCCAAGCCACCCAGGTTACAAAACCGGGATCTCGCCGCCGTCGAGATCGATCGTGGTGCCATGCAGCCACGAGGCGCGCGACGAGACGATGAAGGTGACGAGATTGCCGACATCCTCGACCGCGCCGAAGCGGATCGTATTGTTGAACTCGCGGATAATATCGCCGCGGATGTCCTTCTCCGATCGTCCGGTGCGTTCGATCTCGGCTTTGATCCGCCGCCGTGTTCGGTCGGTCTCGACCACGCTCGGATGGATGCAATTCACCTGGACGCCATCCGTTTTGCCGCGATCGGCGAGGCATTTGGTGAAAGCGGCGACTGCGGCATTGACGGAACTGCCGATGGTGAATTGCGCTGTCGGCTTGCGTCCGCCGGTTCCGCCGATCGAAACCAACGAGCCGCGCCGCTCCATGAGCAGCGGCCAAGCCGCGCGGGCAAGCCGCATATGGGCGAAGAATTTCAGCGCATAGCCGTCCTGCCAGTCGGCGTCGGTGAGTTCGAGGAAATCACCGCGCTTGGTCGCGCCGGCATTGTTGATGAGAATATCGAGACCGCCGAACGCGCGCCGCACCTGATCGATCAGCGTTTCCGTCGTGTCCGGTTCGCGGAGATCGAGCGTGGACGTCGCGGCACGGCGCCCCTTCGCCCGGATCGCGCTTGCCGCTGCTTCGAGCGCTTTCTCGTCCCGTCCCGTGAGCATCACGTCGCAGCCCTCGGCCGCAAGCGCCTCCGCTATGCCGCGCCCAATGCCGCGGCTCGATCCGGTCACCAGCGCGATTTTGCCGTTCAGTCCCAGTTCCATACTCACTACCCCATTGCTTCAAACATCACCGCGTCATTGCGAGGAGCAAAGCGACGAAGCAATCCAGACGGCGCCGCAGGCTGGATTGCTTCGCTTTGCTCGCAATGACGATGTCAGGTCGCTCCATCCTATTCGAGTTTCAGTCCCAGCTTCTTGACGAGTTCCGCCCACTTGCCCTCCTCACGCTGGATATTGGCGGCGTATTCTTCGGGGGTACTGGGGGTGGGATCGCTGCCGGCGTCGACGAGAAGCTTCTTCATGTCGCCGGTGGCGAGAATGGCGCGCAGTTCCTTGTTGAGCCGCTCGACGATCGGCCGCGGCGTTCCGGCCGGCGCCGCCATTCCGTAATATTGCACGGCCTCAAAGCCGGGCAGACCCGCTTCCGCGGCCGTCGGCACGTTCGGCAGCGCCGCCGAACGCGTGGTCGCGGCGACCGCGATACCGCGCAATGCGCCCGCTGTGATGTTGCTGACCGACGCCGGGATCGTGTTGAAGCCGAGCTGGACGTGATTGCCGAGGAGATCGTTGGTAAGCGGTCCAGTGCCTTTATAGGTGACCACCGTGATTTTGATGCCGGCCATCACGTTGAATAATTCAGCGGCGAAAAAATTCACCGTCGGCGCCGGCGGCGTGCCGGCTGAATATTTTCCGGGATCTTTCTTCGCCAGCGCGATGACGTCGGTCAGCGATTGCGCCGGCAACGACGGGTGCGCCACCACGATGATGGGTGTCGACGCGACGAGCCCGATTGGCGCAAAATCCTTGTTCACGTCGTAGCCGGTATCGGCGCCGAGGCTGATGCCGGTCAGCATCATGACCAGCGTGTAGCCGTCCGGCGGGGATCGCGCCGCGTCGCGCGTGCCGATCATGCCGCCGGCGCCGCCGCGGTTTTCGATGACGACCTGTTGGCCGAGCGCCACCGAGAGTTTCTGGCCGACCAGCCGACCCATCAGGTCGACGCCGCCGCCGGCCGGGTAGGGCACGATCAGCGTGATCGGGCGGGTAGGATAGTCCTTTGCGGCGTCTTGCGCCGCGGCCGGCTGCGGCGTTCCACCTATCAGAGCTGCGACCAGCGCAGTCGCCGAAAACCCCGCGAGAATAGCTCGGTGCAACATCATGTTTTCCTCCCTGCGCCACTATAGCTCCCGGCGCAGGCCATGCGCTACATTACCGCGGCAACTCAGGGAGCCGGCTCAATGCGTTTCGGTTTATTCGGCAGCGCTACCGCCCGCCACGGCGGCCCGGACGTCGATTCCGGCCAAGGCTATAAGCAGTTCGTCGATTACAATATTGAGGCCGAGGCGCTCGGCTATCACGCGAGCTTTTTGGTCGAGCACCATTTCACCGGCTTCGGCCAGGTCTCGGCCAGCCTGTCGCTTCTCACCTGGGTGGCGGCGAAAACAAAAACGTTGCGGCTCGGCACCGCGGTTCTGGTGCTGCCCTGGCACAATCCGGTGCTGGTCGCCGAGCAAGCGGCGACCATCGATCTTCTGTCCGGCGGCCGGCTCGATTTCGGCGTCGGCAAAGGCTATCGCCACAACGAATTCGCCGGTTTCTGCCTGCCGATCGAGGAAGCCGACATGCGCTTTAATGAATCGCTCGATGTGATCGTCAAATCTTGGACGTCGAAGCAGCGTTTCTCGCATCACGGAAAATATTGGCGCTTCGAGGACATCATCGTCGAGCCGCCGACGGCGCAGAAACCGCATCCGCCGATGTGGATGGCGGCCGGCAACCCGGATTCGATCCGTCAGGTCGCCGTGCGCGGCTATAATCTCTTGCTCGATCAATTTGCTTCGATCGAAGCGGTTGGCGAGCGCATCGCGATCTTCAAGGAAGCCGTCGAAGCGCGCGGCCGCGTGTTCGATCCGATGGATGTCGGCGTCGCCCGCGCTTTCTTCGTCGCCAAAGATCAGGCCGACAAGGACTCGGCTCTCGAGCGCCGGCTCGAAGCGCAACGCCGCTTGGCGGCGATTTCGAACTCCCCCGACGGCACCAAGAACAAATCGAGCATCATGGCGTTCTCCGACACGCGCGAGGCGAGCGAAGAGAGTGCGCTTTACGGCACCCCGGACGAGATCGCGCGCAAGCTGGAAAATCTTCGGCAGGCCGGCGCCGGCTATGTGCTGATTAATGGCGGCGGGCCCGCGCAGGAGAGCTTGCGGCGCTTCGCGCGCGAGGTCATGCCGGCTTTTGCCGAAGAGCCGCGGGCGCGGGTGGTGGGGTAGGGTATCTCCGTCACCCTGAGGTGCTCGGCAGGAAGCGTCGAGCCTCGAAGGGTGACGGCCGAGGCGTTCGGGCCGGCATCCTTCGAGGCTCGCTCCGCTCGCACCCCAGGATGACGGGCGACCAATTCCGATGATCAACAAAATCGTTCAGTCCATGGCCGATGCGATGGCCGGTATTCGCGACGGCGCTGTCGTGCTGCTCGGTGGCTTCGGCAATATCGGTCAGCCGCATGCTCTGCTCGACGGCCTGATCGCGCAGGGCGCCAAGGATTTGACCGTCGTCTCCAACAATGCCGGCGTCGGCCGCACCGGCCTGGCGCGGCTCCTCGCTCTCGGCCGCGTACGCAAAATTATCTGCTCCTATCCGCGCACCGCCGATCCGGTGGTGTTCGAGGAGCTTTATCGCGCCGGCAAGATCGAGCTTGAAATCGTGCCCCAAGGCACCATGGCGGAACGCATCCGTGCCGCGGGCGCCGGCATCCCGGCCTTTTTTACCGCGACGGCGGTCGGCACCAAGCTCGCCGCCGGCAAGGAGGAGCGCGAGATTGCCGGCCGCAAATATCTGCTCGAGGAAGCGCTGCCTGGCGACGTTGCGCTGGTCGAGGCCTGGGAGGCGGATCGTTGGGGCAACTTGACCTACCGTTCGTCCGGCCAGAATTTCAACCCGATCATGGCGAGCGCGGCGCAACTGACTATCGTGCAGACGCAGCACGTGGTGGATCTCGGCGCGCTCGATCCGGAAAAAATCATGACGCCCGGCATCTACGTCAACCGAGTGGTCCATGTGCCCTACGGCGATCCGATGGTGCCGTGAGGAGAAGCGGGAGGACGACGCCGTGAATTTCTTCGCAGCCTGCAAGCCGCTTACGCGAAACGAAATGGCCGCGCGGCTCGCGCGCGACATCCCCGAAGGCTGGTACGTCAATCTCGGTATCGGCGCGCCGCTCAAAGTCGCCGACTATGTGCCGATGGAGCGCGAAGTTATTTTCCAATCGGAAAACGGCGTGCTCGGCATGGGGCCTATGCCGGAGCCCGATCGGATCAATCGCTGGCTGATCAATGCCGGCAAACAATATGTCACGCTGCGCTCTGGCGGCTCCTACATGCACCACGCCGACAGTTTCGCGCTGATCCGCGGCGGCCATCTCGATCTCTGCGTGCTCGGCGCTTTCCAGGTAGCCGAGAACGGCGATATCGCCAACTGGTCGATGTCGGATAACGACTCCGCACCCGCGGTCGGCGGCGCCATGGATCTCGCCGCCGGCGCCCGCGAGCTGTGGGTGGTGATGGAGCATCAGACCAAATCCGGCGAAAGCCGGCTGGTGCGCCGCTGCAGCTATCCGCTCACCGCGATCGGCGCCGTCAACCGCGTCTATACCAATCTCGCGGTGCTCGATGTCACCGGCGACGGCTTCGCGGTGCGCGAAATGGTGCCGGGACTCACGCTCGACCAACTGCAACAAGTCACCGACGCGCCCTTGCATATGGCGATACCTTGATGCAATTCAATTGAATCGGATCAAGCTCTGGATTTCGTTTGTGCATGTCTTCCGAAAACCGGTTTCCACTTTTCGGGATCGTGCTCTAAAATCGGCGTTTGACCGGCTACGCGACGGGACTTTCCAGTGACCGATCGATGCGGTGTCCCTGCGCTAGGTAATGCGCCGCCTCGGCAATATTGGTCACATGGTCGCCGATCAGCTCGATATTCTTTGCACAAAACAGGAGCTGAACCGCCGAAGGGCTCATGCCCGGGTCCGCCATCATGTAGGTCAATAATTCGCGGCACAGGCCGGAATACATGGCATCGATCTCATTGTCGGTGCGCCAGAGGCTTTGGGCCTTGGTGGCGTCACCGCGAACAAGACTGCCCACGACCTCACGCAGCCGCCGCGACGCCGCACGCGCCAGGCGCCGCAGCGCATCGACCGGCTGCGGCAATCCATGGTCGCCGCCGAGTTCGATGACGCTTCTGGCAATGTTCTTGGCCAGCGACCCGACGCGTTTGAGTTCGATGGCCGTCTCCCACATCGCAACGATAAGCCGCAGGTCGTAGGCGACCGGCTGCCGCCGCGCGATGAGCAGCGTGGCATTGGCTTCGATCTCGCGCTGGGTCACGTCGTTGGCTTGGTCGAACGCGATCACGCGTTTGGCAAGTTCGGTATCGCCGCGAACCAGCGCCTCCACCGCGTCTTTCAGTTCTTTGTCTACAAGATCGCCCATTTCGGTGATCATGCGCGTTAGTTTGGCCAGGTCGGCGTCAAAGGCCTTCACCGTATGATCGGTCATTTTTTGATCTGATATTTCAGTCATTTTACGCCCTGCTGGCTGCCGTATTTTCACCGCATCCGTATCACGAATTTTGTGACATAATTGCCAGGGTACCATAGCATTGCCCCGAAGCTTCGGCGACAGGGGTGGTTTGCCGGCTTCCGGCTTTCGGCGTCCGTGCTTAATTGGAGGCGGAACGCTGAAAGCGCGGCCGCGAATCTCGATCTAAATCAGACTTGAAACTGACTTGCGCCCCGCTTGATGAGCTGACGCATGCTGCGAGTGCTGACAACCATTACCTTTGTCTATGAGCCGCGCGAGGATCGGATTGCCGCCGCCATCAATGCCGGCCGCCCCGATGCCTGGTCGTGCTGGCTGACGCGGCGGCTGGCGCTGGCTCTGCTCGACCGCGCGACCGGGTATCTGGCGAAAACCTCCGATCTGGCGCAGCAGGCGCCGGCCGACCTGCGCGGCGAGTTCGCCGCCTTCGAACGCGAGGCCGCCATCGCCTCGACCGCCGGTGCGATGACCAAGACGCCGCCCGAGATCCTCAAATCGAGCGCGAGCACGGCTGAGCTTGCCGAGCGGCTGACGATTTCGCGGCACAACAAGGGCTTTAAACTCGAATTGCGCGGCCTTAGCGACGAGGGCGCGGCAGGGGTTCTGACGCGGGCCGAGATGCAGCGCATGCTGCAGATGCTGCGGGCCATCGTCGCCAAGGCCGGCTGGGTCGTCGTCCTGCCCAAACCTGAAACCTCGCTCCCCGCGGCCGCGAGCGCGCCGAAGCCGGTTCGTCATTGAGCGCAAATTCATGCGCCTTGCTGTATTGCCCGCGCCCCTGTTGTCATCCCTTGGTGGCATAGCCTAACTTCCCGGGCATAACAGGGAGGAACGTGATGGCCAAAATCGAAAACGCGAGGATTACTTGGGACCACATTCATTTGCGTACACCCAATCCCGAAGCGATGGCGCAGTGGTTTGAAAAAATGCTCGGCGCCGAAATCAAACGGACCATGCAGCAAGGCAAGGAGCGCATCGATTTGAAGCTCGGCGGCGCCAATATCTTCATCGCGCCGGTGGGCTCGGGCGAGAACGTCAATGCCGCGCCGACCATTCCGTACCGCGGCCTCGATCATTTCGGCCTTGCCGTCAGCGGCATCGATGAGATCGCCGCTGACCTTAAAGCCAAGGGCGTCGAGTTTACCAGAGAACCGACGACGGTGCGGCCCGGCGTGCGCATCTGCTTCATCAAGGCGCCCGAGGGGGTGTCGATCGAACTGCTCGACCGTGATCCCAAGCATCAGTAATCGCCGCAATCGCGGTCACGGCGTGGGACCGATTCAATCTAAAACCATCCCGCTTTAATTCACCACGACCGGCGTTGATAGCTTCACGCGGCCGTACAGATCAACGATGTCGTCATTGTTGAGGCGGATACAGCCGAACTTGACGACATTGCCGATGGTCTTCGGCGCATTGGTGCCGGTGATGCGCGAATTGGAATCGTCGAGCTGGAGCACGCGCGCGCCGAGCGGATTGCCGGGGCCGCCCGGCATCGGGTTCGGATTGCGATCGAGCATTTCCGGTGGCGGCCGCCATGTCGGCCATTCCGCCATCGCCGCAATGTGCCGCATGCCGGCGAGATCGTTGCATTGCGCGCCGACCGCGATGCCGTAGCGCAAGGCGACATTGTGGGGCTGAACCAAATAAAGAAAATGCTGCAGCTTGTCGACGATGATGGTGCCGACCGGTTGCAGCGTGCGGTAGAAAGTCGGCTGCCGGCGGAACACATATTCGAGGTCCGGATCCGACGAGCCGCCGTCGACGCCGGGCGGTAGCTCGCCGTTCTTGGCGACGTTGACCGCAGCCAGTTTCGGCGGGCTGCTGCTTGGCGCGGCGGTGGCCTTCGCCGCAGTGTTGACCGGCGCCGGGCTTGCGGATTTTTGTCCCTTGCCGGCGAAGAAGATGTAGCCGCCGGCGCCAAGCGCCGCGACCACCACGGCAATCACGATCCAAGCCATCCGGCTCAATCCGGACGCCGCAAACGGCGCGCCTTCAGGCTCATAAGGCGGCGCGACAATGTCGTCGGCTTGATCGTCCGGTGGCACCGCGGCGCGGTCGGTCCAGGACAATTCGGACTCGACACGCTCGATCGCCGCTTCCAGCCTCGCTTCCTCGGCGGCAATGGCGGTGAGCGGCGGCTGCGGCCGCAGGCCGCGCATGCGCGTCGACAGCATCTGCCGCGAACGCTCATAGATGCCGCGCCGCCAGCGCGCGTCGCCGGCGCCGGGCGAAGTTACCGCACGCAACAGGACTGAATAATAGTCGACCATCGGCCTAGATTCTTCATTTGAGCATGATCTTATCCGAAAGCCGGTCTTCGCCCTTCGGTCCGAAGGCGGGCTTTTCGGGATCATGCTCTACACGGTCACTTTATCCAAAAATTGCAAGACGCGCGCGTTGGTGGCGTCCTCGGTCTGCCGCTCCACCGGCATGTCCCAATATTCGGAAAGCGGCAGGCATTCGTCCAGATAGCGCGCCGCCGAAGTGGCATGTGAATCGTCGTGCCCCGGCACGATAAGGGCCGGTATTTCGGTACTTGCCAGGTCCTCAGGCGCGGCGCCGGGGGCGGTATCGCGGTCGAACAACGCGTCACGCATGCTCTCGCAGATGCGAAAGTATTGGTCCGCATCCTGCGCGGCGTAGGCTGCGGCGAATGCGGCATCGCGCTTGATGACCGAGGCCCAGGGCCCGCCGCGTGGGTCGGCGCCGAACGGCTTGCCCTCGCTCTGCACCAGCGCGACGACGCCCTTGAGTCCTTGGCCGCGCACAAAGCTGAGATGTTCGGCAAAGCGCTTGTGGCTCGAGCGCCGATATTTGTAGCCGCCGACCGGCCAAAACAGGATCATGCTCTTAACCATCGCGGGATGCGCCGCACCGAAGGCCGCGACCGGTCCGCAGCCCATGCAGCCGCCCACGATGTGCGCGCGCGCAATCCTCAAGTGATCGAGCAGACCTTTGCCCTGCGCGACGAAATGCATCCAGGTCACTGGCTCGACGCGGCCGCCCGATTGCCCGCATTCGCGGCGGTCGAACAAGATGCAGGTGAATTTCGCCGGCAGATGGTCGAGCAGTTTTATTTTGGCGTAGATGCCAAGCGTCGACCAGGCTTCGACGACCGCATTGAAGCCGCCCGGCGCGAACATCAGGATCGGCGGGCCGGAGCCGTTGATCTCGTAACGCGTCCTGATGCCGTCGATGTCGACGCTCAGCATTTTGACCTCTGACCGTTTCAACCCTTGATCTGCCGCCCGGCGCGCGCATCCGCGATTAGGGCGGTGAATGCGCCGAGCGCCGCCTTGGCGGTATTGGTGTAAGTGTCGGTTTTGGCATCGAGCCACTTCTCGCCGTAGCCGAGCGCGGTGTGGACGAGCCGCACGCGGCCGTCGAGCCACGGGCCGCCGCCGAAGCCGCCGATCACCGGAATTTTCACCGCCGCGACCACGGCCGCGCCGGCAACCGGGCCCGAATTGGTGAAGTCGAGCAGGCTCGCGCCGGCGTCTTCGAGAAGTTTTGCTTCGTCGACGAGCTTCGTGGCGGCTTCGGCGCTCGCCTGCGCTTCCGGCGAATTCTGCGCGCTGTAGGGAATGCCGTATTTGCCCGCGGTCTGCGGGGTGAGGCCGAATTGCGCGAAAACCGGGATGCCTTCGCGGACCAGCGCGCGCACGACATCAGGAAATTCCGCCGCGGCGTCGATCTTGATCATGTCGGTGCCGCCTTCGTCGACAAGACGATGCGCCGCGGCGAGCGCCGGGTCCGCCCCTTGCTGCACTGGCCCAAAAGGCATGTCACAACTGACCAGAGCGCGCGCGGTGCCGCGCCGTACCGCCTTGCAGCAGATCAGGATCTCGTCGAGCGTGACGTCAAGCACGTCGTCGCGGCCCCACAGATTGACGCCGACGGAATCGCCAACGGAGATGAAATCAAATCCGGCGCGGTCGGCGATGCGCGCGATCTGATAATCCCAGGCGACGACGCCGATGCTCTTTTTGCCGTCGCGCTTCATCGCCTGCAGCGCGGGAATTGTCATTTTGGCGTTCATGCTCCCTCGGCCACCCGGTTTTACCGCGGGCGTTCTAGCATGGTCCGTGCGGAGGCGAAGAGCGTAGGTTGGATGAGCGTATCACTGCGCCGGCGCGGGCTTCGGCTTCTTCTGCGCAGCGGCGGGAGCGCCGGGCGCCGGGCCAGCCCCCAGCGCCGACGCGGATGACGGCGTGTAATGGATATTGCTGCCGGTCGGCTTGCCGGTCTTGACCTGTCCGGTCGCGGTGGCACCGTCCGCGGCCGGAGTCGCAGCCGCCGCTTTGGTCCCGGACTTGGTCTCGCCCTTGGCGGCCTTTTTCTTAAGTTTCTTCGGAGCGGGGTCGGCGGCCTCGGGCAGGGCGGCAAGCGCATCCACTTGCGCCGCCGATCGCGTCGGCCCGGTATAGACGACGGTCGGCACCACCGGCCCGGCATCGGGCAACAAAGCGAGGTTCTTCGCCGTCGGCGCGCGCAACGCCGACAGCAGCACCGAGAACTGCGTGCTGCCGTCACTCCTGGCGCTCGCAGCATTGCCGCTGTCGTCGACGGCGTCAGGATCGTCTTCCTCGGTCGCCGGGCGCTTACGATGCGGTCCGCACATTTCGTCTTTCAAGTTCGGCGGCGTCGCGTCCATCGGCGCGAGCTGGTCGACGGTGCCGAGCGTCGGCGTCAGCCATGCCAAGGGCTTCTGCGCGAATCCACCTTCGAGCAGTTCCGCCGCTTTCACCGCGCGCGCTTGAGACGACGATGCGCCGAGAACGACCGCAATCAGCTGTTTGTTGTCGCGCGTCGCCGTTGCCACCATGTTGAAGCCCGAGGCGCAGATGAAGCCGGTCTTCATGCCGTCGGCGCCCGGATAACGGCCGAGCAGCGGATTATAATTGCGCACCACGCGGCGGCCGAATTTGATTGCCGGGACGTGCCAATAGAAGCTGTATTGCGGGAATTCGCGGATCAGCGCGCGGGCGAGAATGGCGAGATCGCGCGCCGACATGATCTGGCCGTCGGCCGGCAATCCGTTCGGATTGACGAAATTCGATTCCGACATACCGAGGCGATGCGCGGTGTCGGTCATCTGTTGGGCGAAATCGTCGATCGATCCGCCGACGCCTTCGGCGAGCAACGCGGCCATGTCGTTCGCCGACTTCACCATCATCATCTTGACGGCGTTGTCGACGGTCACCTGCGTGCCGACCGGAAAGCCCATCTTGACCGGCGCCTGCGCGTTGGCATTGGGCGACACCGTGAACAACGTGTCGAAGGTGATACGATGGTCGCGAATCGCGCTCAGCGTCATATAGAGCGTCATCAGCTTGGTGGTGGAGGCCGGATACCACGGATAGGTCGCATTATCGGCGCGCAGCACCTTCCCGGTGTCGGCGTCGACCAGAATGAGCGCCATGGCGCTTGCCGGCATAGCCGACACGATGGCGGCAACGGCCGCACCAAGGGTTGAGGCCCCCAACGCGATAGAAGCCAGAACAATACCGAGCATCTGCGCCCGGAGAGAATCTCTACAAATCACGTGTCGCGGTCCGTTTGGTTGGTTGGGCCCAGCTTGGGTGGACGGCGGGGCCGCAAAGGGGTCGGTTCACGAGGCGTGGGCGCGCCCCTATCTAAACCAAAGCCGGGCTCGAAGGCAAAGGCGAATAGCGGTAGCCTTAGTCGCTTTGTGAATTCCGGATACGGCTAAGCCAAGGAAAAACGACGGAAATTCGTCAAAACCGACAACACAAACGCAATTGACGCAACTCAAGAATTGGGAGCGATTATGACAGCGTGCATCGTGGGATGGGCGCACACGCCCTTCGGCAAGCTTTCCGGCGAGACCGTCGAGAGCCTCATCGTGCGGGTTGCCGGCGAGGCGCTCTCCGACGCCAGGATTGCGGCGAAAGACGTCGACGAAATCCTGCTCGGCCACTTCAACGCCGGCTTCTCGGCGCAGGATTTTACCGCTTCGCTGGTCTTGCAAGCTTCGCCCGACCTTCGCTTCAAGCGCGCCACGCGGGTCGAGAATGCTTGCGCCACGGGTTCCGCGGCTGTGCATCAGGCGCTTAAATCGATAGCGGCGGGTTCCGCACGTGTCGTTCTGGTGGTCGGCGTCGAGCAGATGACGACGACGCCCCCCGCCGAGGTCGGGCGGAATCTCCTCAAGGCCTCTTATGTGCGCGAAGAGGCCGATATCGATGGTGGTTTCGCCGGCATTTTCGGCAAGATCGCCGGGCTTTATTTCCAGCGCTGGGGCGATCAGTCCGACGCGCTCGCCCGCATCGCCGCCAAGAACCACAAGAACGGCGTCGGCAATCCCTATGCGCAGATCAGGAAAGATCTCGGTTACGAGTTCTGCCGCGCCGAGAGCGAAAAAAATCCGATTGTCGCCGGCCCGCTCAAGCGCACCGATTGCTCGCTGGTGTCGGACGGTGCCGCCGCCGTAGTGCTGGCCGATGTCGAGACCGCGCTCACGCTCGACAAGGCCATCGTGTTTCGCGCCGCGCAGCACGTGCAGGATTTCCTGCCGATGTCGCGGCGCGATATTCTGAAATTCGAAGGCTGCGGATTGGCGTGGCAGCGCGCGCTGGCGCAGGCCGGGATCGCGCTGCAAGATTTATCCTTCGCCGAAGTGCACGACTGCTTCACGATCGCCGAACTCATCGAATACGAAGCGATGGGCCTCGTGCCCGAGGGGCAGGGCGCGCGCGCGATCACGGACGGTATGGTTGCGAAGGACGGCAAGCTGCCGATCAATCCGTCCGGCGGGCTGAAGGCCAAAGGCCATCCGATCGGCGCCACCGGCGTGTCGATGCATGCCATCACGGCGATGCAGCTCACCGGTACGGCAGGCGACATGCAGGTCAAGGACGCCAAGCTTGGCGGCATCTTCAATATGGGTGGGGCTGCGGTGGCGAATTACGTGAGTATTTTGGAGCGGCTGCGCTGAGATTGTTGACCGTTATCCTGAGGTGCGAGCGCAGCGAGCCTCGAAGGATGAACGGTCCGAGCGCTGCGGCCGTCGCCCTTCGAGGGCCGCTTTGCGGCCCCCTCAGGGTGACGGAACGGGGGCTGCGTTCGCCGCAGGAAGTGAAAATTGCGCATTCACCAGCTCGGCAAAAAACCCGCCACGCCGCACCAGTTCGTCGAAGCTGCCGGTTTCGATAATGCGCGCGTTCTGAAAAACTAAGATGCGGGTGGCGTTGCGCACGGTGGCGAGCCGGTGCGCAATGACGAAGGTGGTGCGGCCCTTCATCACCTCGTCGAGCGCGGCCGTCACTTTGGCTTCGGTGACCGGATCGAGCGCGCTGGTCGCCTCGTCGAGAATGAGAATCGGCGGGTTTTTCAGGAGCGCGCGCGCTATGGCGAGCCGCTGGCGTTCGCCGCCGGAAAGCAACCGCCCGCGCTCGCCGATCGGGGCGGAAAAACCTTCGGGCTTGCGGTCGATGAAATCCAGCGCCTGCGCGCGCCCCGCGGCGTCGCGCATCTCGGCTTCGGTAGCGTCCGGCTTGCCGACGCGCAGATTTTCGGCGGTCGAGCGGTTGAACAACAGCGTCTCCTGGAACACGACGCCGATATTGCGGCGCAGTCCGGTGAGCGTGAAATCGCGGATGTCGACGCCGTCGATTTTGATGCTGCCTGACTGCGGGTCGAAGGCGCGATGCAACAGCGCCAGCGCCGTCGACTTGCCGCTGCCGGTCGGGCCGACGAGCGCAATGGTCTCGCCGGGCAGCGCGGTGAAGGTGAGATCGGTCGCCGCGGAGCGCTTGCCGTCATAGGAGAACGACACGTCAGAGAATTCGACGAGACCGCGCACGCGGCCAGGATCGATGGCGCCTGGCCGGTCGCGCACCGCCGGTACGGTATCGAGCACATCGAAAAATTCGTCAAGCCGCGGCGCGTCCATGAACAGGCGGTTGGCGAAACTGACCACTTGCTCGAGCCGCGCGATCAGGAGCGACGCGATGCTCATGAAGCTTACGATCTCGCCGACCGAGGCGAGGCCGATGAGCTTGAGATAGGTTCCGGACACCAGGATCACCAGCAAGGTCAGCGTGGTCGCCGCGCGCGTCAGCACGGCGGCCACGGCCCACCACGACAGCACCGGCATCTGCGCCCGCAACAGCGAGTTCACCAGCGTCTTCAGCCCGGACACTTCGATTTCGATGCGGGCATAGCTCTGCACCAGCGCGACATTGCCGAGCGCGTCGGCGGCGGTCTCGGCGAGATCGGAGTAATGCCGCTCGACGGAGCGCTGCAGCGCGGTGGCTTTAGTGATGACCAGCACGGTGAGCGCAGTGAAGGCGACGCAAAGAACGAGAAGCGGCAGCGCCAGCCGCCAGTTCAAGATCAGCGTCGCCGGCAACAGCACGCAGATGAAGACGAAGGCGGCGAAATGCTCGCGGAAGAACTGCACCCACAGCCACCACAGCGTGTCGGTGCCGGCAAGCATGATCTTCATCTGCCGGCCCGAATGCGCGCCGGAATGGTAGGCGAGCGGCAGCTGCAAAACATGTTCGAAGAAATCCGCCAACACCATGTTGCGGCGGCGGTGCGCCATCCGGTCGGCGAACCAGGCGACCAGCGCGCCGGCAAAAATAATGAAAAGCCCGAAGGCGACCCATAGACCGATTAGCGGTGCCAGCGCCCGCGCGGCGGGGGCCAGCCCCTCGGGCAGCGCGCCCGACAGGGCATCGATGATGCGGCCGAACAGCACCGGTTCGACGAACTGGGCGCCGGCCAAGACGATATTGGCCAGCGCCAGCATGACCGCGAGGCGGGTCTGGGTGTGAAGGAGGCCCAGGACCCGGAGATAGATGCGCAGGAACGACATGGCCGTGTTTTAGCAGCGGCGCGGCAATTTCGCGCGGTGGGATCGCAAAGCGATTGTAAGCCCGCCTTGACAAGGGGAGCGGCGCTTTGTATTCAACCTAACGGTTATTTAACCGGATGGATAAATTGAGCCTCGACACCGCCTTTTCTGCCCTATCGGACCCGACCCGCCGCGCCATTCTGGCCCGGCTGGCGCTCGGCGAGACCTCGGTGACCGAACTGGCGAAGCCTTTCGCCATGAGCCTCCCGGCTGTCTCCAAACATCTCAAAGTGCTCGAACGCGCCGGCCTGATCACCCGCGGCCGCGAGGCGCAATGGCGCCCCTGCCGCATCGAGCCCAAAGCGCTGCAAGACATCGACGATTGGCTCGGTCACTACCGCCGCTTTTTCGAACAGAGCCTCGATCGGCTCGACGATTATTTGAAAAAGCTGCAGGCCCAGGATTTGGACAAGGACAGCAACAATGGCGACGGCAAATAGTCTCGATCTCGATCTCGATCAGGATCCGCGTTCGATCATCGGGACGCGTATCTTTGATGCGCCGCGCGATCTGGTGTTTCGGGCGTGGACCGATCCCAAACACCTTGCGCAATGGTGGGGCCCGAACGGCTTCACCACCACGACCAGCGCCTTCGACTTTCGGCCGGGCGGCGTCTGGCGTTTCGTGATGCACGGCCCCGACGGCCGCGACTATCAAAACCGCGTCACGTTCGAGGAAATCATGCGGCCGGAACGCATCGTTTACCGTCATGGTGGCGGCGACGACGTCGAGCCGGTGCAGTTCAAGCAGACCGTCATCTTCGAAGATCTCGGCGGCAAGACGCGCCTCGTCTGGCGCGGCGATTTCCCGTCGGCGGCCGAGCGCGACCGGGTGATCAAAGAGTACGGCGCCGACAAGGGTTTGGTGCAGACCATGGCACGGCTTGCCGAATTCGTTGCAAGGCAAGCCTAGCGATCCCGGACGCAAGGAGCAGGATTTTTTTGAGTGGGCTGTCGGAACGGTGGGGCCGGTCGTCCTAGGAGCAGCACGAGGGAGAGGGACCATGCTGGAATTGCTGCTTTACTGTCACATGATCGCCAACATCAAATATGCCGGTCATATCGCGGCCGTCATGGGCTTTGTCGACAAGGCGAAAATGCGATTCGCCGGTTTATTCATGCCGGCTGTATCCGGCCGCGGTCAGACGGCCTCGGTGTCTGCTTGGTGGACGGAACAGGAGCTCGTGCGATCGCTCGACCGGCTCGATGCCTATGTCTCATCAGCGGCTTAGCGGGAGCACCGAGATCTCGACTAAAATTTTCAACCGCCTGTCGGGATGAGGCATAGTCGATCGTCCTTGATGTGAGTGGGGTGCTCCATGCTCTACGCGTTTCTCTGCTGCCACGACGAAGCCATCGTCAATTCCTGGACCAAGGAGGAGGACGACGCGGTCTTGGCCAAACGCCATAAGGTGACCGAGAAGCTTGCCGCCCGGGGCAAGCTCGGCCCCGCCGTCCGCTTGATGCCGACCACCGCTACGACCACGGTGCGGATGGGCCGCGAGCCTGTCGTTCTCGATGGGCCTTTTACGGAGACCAAAGAGGCGCTGCTCGGCTTCTATCTCATCGATTGCGACTCGCTCGAGGAGGCAATCGAGACCGCGAAACAGATCGGGCAGGACGAGAATGTCACGTTCGAGATCCGCCCGGTCCGGCTGTTTCTCCCCCAAGGTAAGGCGTCGTGACCGACGTCGCCTATATAGATCATGCTCTCAGGTCGGCGCGTCCCCAGGCGGTCGGCGCGCTGCTTCGCTATTTCCGCGATCTCGATCGCGCCGAGGAAGCGTTTCAGGAAGCCTCCTTGCGCGCCTTGAAGAATTGGCCGGTAAACGGGCCGCCGCGCGATCCGGTCGCTTGGCTGGTTCTGGTTGGACGCAATGTCGGGCTCGATGCTGTGCGCCGCGGCAAGAGGAGTGAACCCCTGCCCGCCGAAGACGCGATCTCAAATTTCGACGACGCCGAGGGCGACATGGCCGAGCGCCTCGACAATTCGCATTACCGCGACGACGTGCTGCGGCTGTTGTTTATCTGCTGCCATCCCGATCTACTGGCGGTGCAGCAAATCGTGCTGGCGCTGCGCGTTGTCTCAGGCCTAACGGTAAAGGAAATCGCCCGCGCGTTTTTAGTCAGCGAAAGCGCCATGGAACAGCGCATCACCCGGGCCAAGAGCCGGGTGGCGCAGGCCGAAGTTCCGTTCGAGACGCCAGGCGCGGCCGAGCGCGCCGAGCGTCTCGGCGCCGTGGCGGCGATGGTTTATCTCATCTTCAACGAAGGCTATTCGGCAAGCGGCGGGCAAGCGCATATGCGCGTATCGCTCTGCGAAGAAGCGATCCGCCTGTCGCGCCTGCTGCTCACGCTGTTTCCAAGCGAGCCCGAGATCATGGGGCTCATGGCGCTGGTCCTGCTGCAGCACGCCCGCACGCCGGCGCGGCTCGATGCCGACAGCGCCATTATTCTCTTGGACGATCAGGACAGGAGCTTGTGGAACCGTGACATGATTGCCGAAGGGCTGGCGCTTATCGAGAAAGCGCTGCGTCACCGCCAGCCCGGGTCCTATCAAATTCAAGCCGCGATCGCGGGCGTCCACGCGCAGGCGGCGCGTCCGGAAGATACCGACTGGTCGGAGATCGATCAGCTCTATGGCGCGCTGGAACGGTTGCAGCCGTCTCCGGTCGTGACGCTCAACCGGGCGGTCGCCGTCAGCAAAGCGCGGGGGCCTGAGGCCGCGTTGGCGATGATCGAGCCATTGGCCGCGCCGCTTGGCGCCTACTTCCATTTTTTTGGCGTGAAGGGCGGGCTTCTGATGCAGCTCGGTCGCGCCGAGGAGGCCCGCGTCGCGTTCGATCATGCGATTGCGCTCGCCCGCACGCCGGCCGAGGCGGCGCATATCCGCCTGCATCTCGACCGCTTAATGAAAGAGGGTCAAACGCCTGAGAAGAAAGTCGGCCAAGATGTCGGAATACCGCGGCCGCGTTCGTCCTCGGTTTAACCGCAACGATCAGAGCACCTACACTCAGCAAAGGAGCAAGTAATGCAAGTTCAACCCTATCTGTTCTTCAACGGCCGCGCCGACGAGGCGCTCGAATTCTACAAGAAGGCCATCGGCGCCGACGTCAAAATGGTGATGCGCTGGAAGGACAGCCCCGACAAAAGCATGTGTACGGCGGACAACGCCGACCAGATCATGCATTCGCAGTTTCAGGTCGGGGAGACGACGATCATGGCGTCGGACGGCCGCAGCGGCGGCCAGCCGAATTTCGAAGGCTTTGCGCTGACGATCGCCGCCAAGGATGAAGCCAGTGCCAACAAGATGTTCGCGGCGCTTGGCGATGGCGGCAAAGTGACGATGCCGATGAGCAAGACGTTCTTCTCGCCGCGCTTTGGCATGCTGGCCGACAAATTCGGCGTCGGCTGGATGATCATCGTCGAGAAGTAAGCCCGCCGTTCAGGCACCCGCGTGAGATCAATGGAGTAAAGTCATGGTGGCCGCCGACACAAGAAGCACAGACTTCGTCACCACGCGCGTGTTTGACGCGCCACCCGCAACATTGTGGTCGTGCTTCACCGAGCCGGAGCGCATGAAGGAATGGTGGGGCCCGAAGGGCTCCACCATCGTGGCCTCGAAAATGGATTTTCGCGTCGGCGGAACCTATCTCGGCGGCATGCGCGGCCCCGACGGCCAGGTCATGTGGGCGAAGTTCGTCTACCGGGAGATCGCACCGCCGAAACTTTTGAAGTGGGTGCACTCGTTCTCGAACGAAGCCGGCGGCGTGACGCGGCATCCGATGGCCCCGACTTGGCCGCTCGAAATGCTGACCACGGTCACGTTCGAAGACGTTCCGGGCGGCAAGACCAAGCTGACCTTGACCTGGTCGCCGATCAACGCCTCGGATGAAGAGCAGAAAACCTTCGATGCGGCGCATGGCAGCATGACTGGCGGCTGGGCCGGCACGTTCGAACGGCTCGACGCCTACCTCGCCGGCGCGAAGTAATGACTTGGAAGTTCTGCAGCGCGCCCATTCCGGGCCCGCGTGAGCGTTTTGGGAGGATCCCATGATCACGACAATGCTCGTCATTATCGCCATCGCACTGACGGTAGCGATTGCCGCGGCGCTGATCTACGCCGCGACGGCGCCCGACACGTTCCAGATCAGCCGCTCGACGCTGATCGCGGCGCCGCCGCAGAAGATCTTTTCGATGATCAACGACCTGCATGCCCAATCGGCCTGGTCGCCGTTCGAAAAAGATCCGAACATGAAGCGCACGCATAGCGGCGCACCGCTTGGCAAGGGCGCCGTCTACGAATGGGACGGCAACCGGCAAGTCGGCGCCGGACGCATCGCGATCACCGAGTCGGTTCCGCCATCGCGCGTCACGCTGCTGCTTGACATGTTCAGGCCGTTCAAAGCCCAGAATGTCGTCGACTTCGTGCTGGAGCAAAAAAGCAACGGCACCAACGTGACTTGGGCAATGCAAGGCGCCCAGCCCTTCATGGCGAAAGTCACGAGCTTGTTCATCAACTGCGACAAGATGGTGGGCAGCCAGTTCGAGGAAGGTCTCGCCAAGCTGAAGGCGCTTGTCGAGACGCAAGCCACGAATGTTGCGGCCGAGTAATTGAGACAGGGTCAAGGTCCGGCAGCGTATTGAAGGCGCGATCAATCCATCTTGCCATCTGGGTCAAGAACGCACACACTTGCCTCACGCGGCCGATCATCTCGGCGTGATCAGATAATTTGTTTGGTTCTCCGAGGCGTTTAGCAAAGCCGCAGCAACTACATCTCGGGAGGCACCAATGGCGAAAGACAAAGAGAGCGGAGTTTACAGAATTGTAGATGTTGTAGGCGTGAGCACGATCTCGTGGGAAGATGCCGCCAAGCGCGCGGTCGAAACCGCAGCGCAGTCAATCCGAGACTTGCGGATTGCCGAAGTCACGAAGATGGACATTACGGTCAAAGACGGAAAGGTGGCGGCCTTCCGCACCAGGGTCGCGCTGTCCTTCAAATACGAAAAGTAGACCGCTGACGTTAATTTTGCGGCGGCGCCATAGATAGAGGCCGACTTTCCCTGCCATCACTATATCCCCGTGTTCGCGGCGGAGGATAAACTGCGGCAATGACCGCGCCCGATCACGCCCCCGATCTTGGGCTACCGACTTTTCAGGCGCCATTCGCCCCGCCGGACGAAGACCTGGCGGCGGCGCTGCTGCCTGACGCTGCCCGCGACGCGGCCGCCGAAGCGCGGATCGACGCGCGCGCGCGGAAATTGGTCGAGGCAATCCGCGCCAAGGCCGGCGGTGGTCTTGGCAGTCTTGGCGGCGTCGACGATTTTCTCCACGCGTTTTCACTTTCGACCAAGGAAGGCCTGGCGCTGATGGTGCTGGCCGAGGCGCTGCTGCGCGTGCCCGACGCCGCGACTGCGGATCGGTTGATCGAGGACAAGCTCGCCGCCGGCCGCTGGCTCGACGGCGACGTCCATTCGACCGCTTTATTGGTCTCGGCCTCGGCCTGGACGCTGGGCATTGCCGCCCGCGTCATTCATCCGGGCGAAACGCCGGAGACGATTCTCGACAATATCGTGCGCCGGCTCGGCCTGCCGACGATGCGGGCTGCGACCCGGCAGGCGATGCGGCTGCTCGGCTCGCATTTCGTGCTCGGCCAAACCATCGACGAGGCGCTGGCGCGCGCCGGAACGCATGCGGAAGAGCGTTACTCCTTCGACATGCTGGGTGAGGGCGCGCGCACGGCCGACGATGCCGACAAATATCTTGACGCCTATGCGGGAGCGATCAAAGCGATCGGCAAAAGCTCAGACGGGGCTGCTCAGGTCGCGCGGCCAGGCATTTCCGTAAAACTTTCGGCGCTGCATCCGCGCTACGAAGCGATCTCGCGCGAGCGGGTGCTCGGCGAACTCACCCCGCGCTTGATCGAACTCGCGCAATTGGCCAAGGCGCACGATCTGCAGTTCACTATCGATGCCGAAGAGGCCGATCGGCTCGAACTGTCGCTCGACATTATCGGCGCCGCCATTGCCGATGCGTCGCTCGCCGGCTGGGAGGGATTCGGGCTTGCGGTACAAGCCTATCAGAAACGCGCAATGGCTGTGATCGGCTGGGTCGAAGACCTGGCGGCGGCGATAAGCCGGCGGCTCACCGTCAGGCTGGTCAAAGGCGCGTATTGGGACACCGAGATCAAGCGCGGCCAGGAGCGGGGGCTAGCCGACTATCCGGTGTTCACCCGCAAGGCGATGACCGATCTTTGCTACATGGCCTGCGTGAAACGGCTCCTCGCCGCGCGCAACCGGCTGTTTCCGCAATTCGCCACCCACAACGCGCTGACCGTCGCCAGCGTGATCGAAGATGCCGACAGTGTCGAGGGTTTCGAGTTTCAGCGGCTCTACGGCATGGGCGAGCCGCTCTACGACGCCTTGCGCGCCGAATTCCCCGATGCTGCTTGCCGCATCTACGCGCCAGTCGGCGGCCATCGCGATCTCTTGGCTTATTTGGTGCGGCGGCTTCTGGAGAACGGCGCCAATTCCTCTTTCGTTTCCGCCGCCGCCGATCGGCGGGTGCCGATCGCCGATATTTTGCGCCGCCCGCGAAGCTGGATCGCGGCGGCCGATCAGGCCCGCAACAAAAAGATTCCGTTGCCGCGCGATCTCTATCAGCCGCAGCGGCAAAATTCGGCGGGCGTCGAGTTCGGCGAGCGCTTAAGCCTCGATGCGCTGCTGCGCGAGGTCGGCGACGGCACGACGGCGCCGGCTACGGCCGCACCGCTGCTCGATGGCGTTCCGCTGCCTGGCATCGAGCGCAGCATATTTTCCCCGATCGATGGCAGCGTTATCGGCATTGTGCGCGAGGGCGACGACACCATCGCCCGCTCGGCCGTCGCCGCGGCTTCCGCCGGCTTTGTCGCCTGGTCGATGACGCCGGCTGACGAACGCGCCACAGCGCTCGAGCGCGCTGCCGATGGTCTCGCGCTTGATCGCGGCCGGCTCCTGGCCTTGCTGCAGAACGAGGCCGGCAAGACGCTCGACGACGCGCTCGCCGAAGTTCGTGAGGCCGTCGACTATTGCCGCTACTACGCCGCGCAGGCCCGCGCCGCGCTCGCGCCGCAGCCGATGCCGGGGCCGACCGGCGAAAGCAACGAATTGCGCTATCGCGGGCGCGGCGTGTTTGCCTGCATCAGCCCGTGGAATTTTCCGCTGGCGATCTTTCTCGGCCAGGTGGCCGCAGCGCTTGCCGCCGGCAATACCGCCGTCGCCAAGCCGGCCGAGCAAACGCCGCTCATTGCCGCGCTTGCCGTTGCGCTGTTGCACGAAGCCGGCATTCCAAAAACGGCGCTCCACCTTCTCCCCGGCGACGGCACGGTCGGCGCGAGCCTCGTCGCCAATCCGCAGGTCGCAGGCGTCGTCTTCACCGGCTCGACCGAAGTTGGCCGATCGATCAATCGGTCACTCGCCGCGAGAGACGGGCCGATCGTGCCGCTCATCGCCGAGACCGGCGGCATCAATGCCATGATCGTCGACGCCACTGCACTGCCCGAACAGGTCAGCGATGACGCGGTCACCTCGGCGTTCCGCTCCGCCGGCCAGCGCTGCTCGGCGCTGCGGCTGCTCTGCCTGCAGGATGACGTCGCCGAGCGTATGCTTGAAATAGTGATCGGCGCCGCGCGCGAACTGAAAGTCGGCGACCCGCGCCGGATCGCGACCCATGTCGGCCCGGTGATCGATGGCGAGGCGAAGGCCAAGCTCGAAAGCTGGATCGCCGCGAACGAGCGCGGCGGACGCCTGCGCTTCCGCGGCGACCGGGACAGCGAACTGCCGGAGGGCGGTACTTATGTCGCGCCGGCGATCATTGAGCTCGACCGCGCGCTTGATCTGCATCAGGAGGTCTTTGGTCCCGTGCTTCACGTCGTGCGCTGGCGGGCGGGGCATTTGGACGCGCTCTTGGACGAGATCGCGGCGAACGACACCGCTTTGACGCTCGGCATCCACTCCCGCATCGACCTCACCGTCGGCCGTATCGCGGCGCGGCTTCCGCACGGCAATGTCTATGTCAACCGCAACATGATCGGCGCCGTCGTCGGCACCCAACCCTTTGGCGGCACTGATTTGTCAGGTACCGGGCCCAAGGCCGGCGGGCCCAACTATCTGCGCCGCTTTGCCGCGGAGCAGGTCGTCACGGTCAATACGGCGGCCGCGGGCGGCAATGCCGGGCTCCTGGCCCAGGACGATTAAGGCCTCGTGACCGAGGCTTCCAGAAAGCGTATTGGCATTAACACAATCGCGACATGATCTGGTTATTCTGATGAGCCATGACTGATTCGATCTCAAAGCTTTATCAGGCCGCCCATGCCTGCCGGCACGACGATCCGTCGACCTCGCGGACGGCGCGGCTATTGCGCTCGGGCCGCAGCAAGATGGCCAAGAAGCTCGCCGAAGAGGCGGTCGAGGTCGTCATCGACGCCATGAACGGCGACCGCGAGGCGGTGGTCAAAGAGAGCGCCGACCTCATCTATAATCTGGTCGTGCTGTGGGTCTCCACCGGTATCCGCCCCGAAGATGTGTGGAAGGAAATGGATCGCCGCGAGCGGCTCCTTGGCATCGCCGAGAAGGTGCCGAAAAAACTGCCCGAAGACTTTCCCCGTCGTCAAATCGTCATGCTCGAAGGCCGCCGGCGCAAGCGGCGCTAAAGCTGCCGCAGCGCCGCCAGATGGACAGCGCCAAGCTCTCCCGCTAGTTAGCCCCTCATGCTTCGCCGCCTGTACGACTGGTGCGTTGACGCAGCCGGCAAGCCGCATGCCGCCTGGGTCTTGGGCTGCGTGTCGTTTGCCGAGAGCTCGTTCTTTCCCGCGCCGCCGGATGTGATGCTGATCCCGATGGCGCTGGCGCGGCCCGACCGGGCCTTCTATTTCGCCACGCTGTGCACCGTGACGTCGGTCGCCGGCGGCATTCTCGGCTATTTCATCGGCTCCGAGCTTTATTCGACCGTCGGGCAGTGGGTCATCGGGCTCTATGGCTATGGCGACAAGGTCGATGCCTTCCGCGAGGCCTATGCGCATTACGGCGCCTGGATCATTCTCCTCAAAGGCCTGACCCCGATCCCCTATAAGATTGTGACCATCACTTCGGGATTTGCCGGGTTCAATATCGGCCTGTTCATTGTTCTGTCGGTGATTACGCGCGGCGCGCGGTTCTTTTTGCTCGCCTTTTTGCTCAACCGTTACGGCGAGCGGGCCCGCGGCATGATCGAGGAGCGGCTTGGCCTGTGGGCGGGTCTCGGCTTAGCCCTTGTTGTGATTGGCTTTGTCGTCCTGGTGAAGGTATTCTGACCTTGTTGCCGCCCTAATTCGGTCGCCTGAATTAGGGGACTCACCGGGTGCGCGGTGCGGCAACGGGAGGATCGCCTAATTAGCGCGCAAGGATGGCCATGACGGAGTGGCCGTGACTCAAAGCAGCACCAGTTCGTCTCATTACCGATCGGCGGCCGGCTGGCTCGCCGCAGCGGTATTGTTGATGGCACCGCTCTGCGCTGCGGGTGCTCAGAATAATGCGCCGCCAGCGACAGGCTTGGCGCCGTCCGGCGGTGCGGGCCCGGCACAACAGTCATCCCAACCGGCGGCCGCGTCGCCTCAGTCATTGCCGGCGCTGCAGCCGCAACCGCCGCAAGCCACCAATCAAGGGCAGGGCCAAGCTCCAATTCAAGCAACAAGTCAGGCTCCAAACCTGGCTCCGAACCAGGCCACGGCTTCACCGTCGGGCCCGAACGACAAGCGCGGCTTCCTCAACGATTTCGGCCAGTGGTGGAATGACTCAATCGCCAATTTCAGCGCCAAGATGAAAGAGCAGCAGGCCAAGCTCGACGAGTTCAGCAAGCAGCAGAGCGACGCCGCCAAGGACGCGACGCAGGCAATGAAGAACGCCGCCGGCGCCATGTTCTCGACTTCGAAGATCATCGAGATCCAGCAGGTCTGCCCGGTCGCCGGCAACGGCGCGCCGGACTGCGCAAGCGCGGCCACCAATGTCTGCAAGGCCAAGGGTTTCGGTGACGGGCGGCCAATGGACATCCGCACTGCCGAACGCTGCAAGGCGTCGCTCTGGGTGTCGGGCCAAAATCCGACGACGGCCGATTGTCCCGTCGAAACAGTGCTCCTGCGGGTCGCTTGCCAACAGTAACCTGTCAAGAATAATCCGGCCGCCGCTCCCGCGGTTTGCTGCATCGCGGTTTTGCTCTCTGACAAATGTGCTAAGGCTCTTCCCAATCGCTCATGCGGGAGGAGT
This sequence comes from Xanthobacteraceae bacterium, assembly GCA_035642635.1. GTDB lineage: Bacteria > Pseudomonadota > Alphaproteobacteria > Rhizobiales > Xanthobacteraceae > BOG-931. Next base: position 278 of record DASQRX010000028.1, on the reverse strand, counting down.
TCTGTCGCCATGATGTCCGACGCCGATCGCAGCAAGGCCGCCGATATTCTCATCACAGCCGAGAAAGAGCGCAAACAGGCCACTCAGCTTTCGAAGACCTGGCCCGGCATCACCATCGACGACGCCTATGCGATTTCGAGCGAAGTCGCCAAGCGCAAGATCGCCGGCGGCGCGAAGCTGATCGGACATAAAGTTGGGCTCACCTCGAAGGCGATGCAGCGCTCCTCGCAGATCGACGAGCCGGATTACGGCCATCTCCTCGACAATATGATGGTCGC
>DASQRX010000027.1:0-26088 GCA_035642635.1 Xanthobacteraceae bacterium | reverse complement strand
GTCGAACGCACGATTGCGTGGCTCAACCGTTGCCGCCGTCTCGCCAAGGACTGGGAAAATCTCAACCGCAGCGCCCTTGCCTTCTTGAAACTCGCGTCCATCCGCCTCATGCTGCGAAAGCTTTGTAATCCTTGCTGAAGTTTTGAGACGGACTCTTAGCCGCGGCGCATGCGGCTTTCCCGCCGGGCGTAAGGGCGCGCGTCCGAGGGCGAGATATCCGGATTGCGGGCGTAAAGGGCATAGCGGCGCGCTGGCGCAGCGCTCGGCCGGCCGACAATTTTCGCGATGGCGTTTACCCGCCGCTCACGTTCTCTTCGACAAAGTCCGGGTGCTGCAGGCGGGTAAACTCGACGGCGAAGCCTTCTTCGAGGTGGCGCACCACGCGGCCCTGGATCTTGCCGAGCGTCACCAGCGAGCCGATGACGGGCCGCTGGTCGGTCGCAATACCGGCGCCGGACTCCGACACGTCGATGATGCGGCAGGTGAGATTGACGCCGTTCGGCAGGATGAGGCGGCCCGATGGGTTGCGCGGCACCCTGCGGCCATGGCGGCGGTCCTCTGGCGAGGCGAGAAGGTGACGGTTGGCGAGCCAGGTCAGCTGCGCGGCGAGCTTGTCGCGCTTGCGCTCGGTGGCCGAAATCGTCATCGCGAAGCCGTTTTGGAACAGCCGCGCGATGCGGCCCTCCAGTCGTCCAAGATGATCGACATAGGCAATAACGCGTTCCTCCGCGGCGCCGCCGACCGGCGCGACCAGCGCCATACCGCCAGGCGACATGTTAACGACTTGGCAAGGAAATTCGCGGCGGTCGGACAGCATATAGCGGCCAAGCAGGTTCACGCGCACCCGCTGATGGCGGCGGCGGTCCTCGTTCAGGGCCTTCAGACTTGGCAGTCGTTCCGCAAGCGCCATGATTGTCACTTTGCCTGCCGCGGCAAACTGAAAACCTAGGCGTGCGATGTTAATGGGCCGTTAGCCGCCCGATCCGGGGCAATTGCGCTCGACCGGTGGTTAGGAGCGGTCGCCGTCGTGGACGACGAATTGACGCTGACGCGGCGCCATAAAGCGCGGCAGGATAGGGGCTTCAAGCGCGGCGCCGATATGGCGGCGTGGTCCAAGACTAAGCGCGCCGATCGGACTTGAACCGAGCCATTTCGGCACTTTGAGCGGCGCCAGGACCCCGATGGTGCGGGCGAGGCTCGGCCGGGTCGAACTGAGCGGCAATAGCAGGAGTTCGAGGTCGATTGGTTCCCCGTTCCCGTTCTGGGCGGTAACGCCGGCGACGGTGCCGACCTTTTCCTGGTCGAGGATCGTCATCAGGTCGGCAATGGTGGGCTGGCTCGCCGCCGCCCAGAGCCCGATGAACCGCTCGCTCTTGAGCTCGCGGCCGAATAGAGCGCAGACCCGTGTGCCGGCCAGCCGGAACGGGTGCCCGGCGCCGTCATCGAACGCGAGGATGAAAGCATCGCTGAGCACGTGGCGGATGGCGCCCGGCTCGATTTCGGCGCGTTCGGGCGCCGGTCGCTTGCCGCGCCGCTTGTCCCAATACGCATAAAGCTCGCGGCTTGCCGCATGTTTCATGGTCGCTTACTCCCTGCAAGCGGCCGCCGCTGCCGCAAACCTGTCCCCGATCGGGACAGGCGATACGGCTCACGGCGACGTGGGACGCTACGGAGCAGGGGGCGTGCCGCCGGATGCAGCGGCGGAAACGTCGCGGCGCTAACGCGCAATTAACATTAACAAAACCTTGACGTTGGCGGCTCATGGGGGGCCGCATACGGTGGCGGCCCGTCAGGTTTCAATCCGCCGCCGCGATCCGCGGTGGCGCCAAGCGGATAACGGGAGGCGAGGGGATGCGACCGACGCCACGCGAGTTCGGGCGAGCCCGAAATCACCGGCGTCGAGCGGAAACCCCGCGCAAGATGCGAGAGGGAGGACTTAGGCGTCCTCCCTCTTGTCTTTTCGGTCCATATTCATCGCCCCGCTCGCGAGCGCACGACCCGCACTTTCTTGCCGCGCCGCTTGTCCTGACCGCGGCGCCCGCTTATCTCGGCAGGCGAGGACGTGAATTTTTGTGACGCAGGGCTTTTTGTGACTCAGGACTTCGAGCCTAAACTTCGCGAACCCATCTTCAATGTGCCGCTCGTCGTCATCGCGACCGTCGTCGTGCTGGTGCTGGTGCATGCGCTTCGCATGTTCGCGCTGACCGACGAGCAGGATCTGCAATTTCTCCTGACGTTCGCGTTCATCCCGGCCCGCTACGGCTCCGGTCTTGCCGCGACCGGCGCATTGCCGGGCGGCTTCGCCGCCGATCTGTGGACTTTTTTCACTTACGCGTTCCTGCATGCCGATCTCATGCATCTCGGCCTCAATCTCGCTTGGCTGTTGCCCTTCGGCACTGCGCTGGCGCGCCGCTTCGGCGCGTGGCGTTACGTGTTCTTTATGCTGGTGATGTCGGCCGCCGGCGCGCTGGCGCATCTCGTCAGCAATTGGGGCGGGCTTGAACCGATGATCGGCGCCTCTGCCGCGATCTCGGGCGCCATGGCGGCGGCGATGCGTTTTGTCTTTCAGCAGGGCGGCCCGCTTGGCGCCTTTCGCCAGATCGCCCTTCATCGTGGTGCCGATCAAGCCTATCGGGTGCCGGCAGTGCCGCTCGGCACTACGCTTCGCGATCCGCGATTTTTGCTGTTCCTCGCGGTTTGGCTCGGACTGAACGCGTTGTTCGGTTTCGGCACCGTCTCGTTCGGGCAGGAGGCCGGACAAGTGGTCGCGTGGCAGGCGCATGTCGGCGGCTTTTTCGCCGGCTTGTTTTTGTTCAGCGCCTTCGACCCGGTCGTTCCGCGCGCGGAACTCGATCCCGAAACGAGCGGCTAAGCCGAGTTGTTCGGCGCGTTCATCGCGAATCTAACTGCGTCACAATTTTGGTCTTGCCGCCGCAACAGGGGCCTGCAACGTTCGATGTTGCGGTGCCGAACTGATGTTGCGGCGCAGCGCATTTGCTCGGGTCTGCGCATTTACTCGACCAGCATATGGAACCCAGCGCCGGCCCAAAACATTAAAGCCATTACCTTCACTGCCGCCGATCGCCATCGCCTGCGGTTTAGTGGTGAAGCAAAAAGCCGCGATCCGCCGAAGCGGAGCTTTCGGTTCGGCGCCACGCGGCACACCAGGGAGGCTAAGATGACCGTAAGCATGATCCTCGCCGGCAAAGGCCGCGAGGTCGTTAGCATAGAGCCGAATTCAAGCCTGGCTTCCGCCGTCGCGCTGCTTGCCGAGAAGCGCATCGGCGCGGTGCTGATCCTCGGCGCCGATCGCCGCATTGCCGGCATTTTGTCGGAACGCGATATCGTGCGCGCGCTTGCGGAACGCGGCTCGGCCGCGCTCGGCGAGCCGGTCAGTCAAACCATGACCCGGAAAGTCTCGACCTGCACCGAAAACGAGACCGTTGCGAGCATCATGGAGCGCATGACCGAGGGCAAGTTCCGGCATTTCCCTGTTGTCGATCAGGGGCGCCCCATCGGCGTCATTTCGATCGGTGACGTGGTCAAATTCCGTCTGCACCAGATGGAATCCGATTCAGCTGCGATGCACGATTACATCCTGACGGCATGATTTAGCCTCCGGTCAAAGCGCGATAGGGCGGTCCTTGGCGCAGATGCCGGATTGTGCGGCGAGCACGTCCGGCCATCTTCCCTGTGTCATCTTTGCTGCGTTATGATGGCTGCCTCCGTTCATTGTAATCGGCGTGGCCGGCCGTTCGTGCAAGCCACGCGTGGATTGGAGGCTTGGAGGCAATTATGCGGCGCGTGGCGATCCTATTGGCCGTGTCAGCGGCGCTTTCGTCGGGAATTTGGACGCTTGGCGGGATTGACGGCACCGGTTTTGCCGCGAAAAAAATCCGGCTGGCGCAGGTGGGCCAGACCCCGATCACGCCGCAGACCTCGACCGTCACATCCGCGGTCACGAATTGCATGATGTTGTGCAATTCGACGGCCGCGAGCTGCCAAACGACCTGTGTGATTCCGAACAGCGCTACGGGGCCGATATCTTCGGGCACGGCGTCGTGCCAGTTTGCGTGCACGAACGCGCAGCTCTCATGTCAGAACATCTGCGCGCAGAACTCGCCTTCGCGCTAGACCACGATCCGATCAACCTGAATCGGATTATGGTCTAGCCTCTCTCGGCTAGCTCAAATCGACGATCGACTGGTTGATCGAATCGATCGCCTTTTCGGTGGCCGCTCGCCCGACCGCGATCGACTCGGCGGCGTGATGGAAATCAAGCCAGCCGACGTGGCCGATGCGCGGCGTGATGTGCACGTCCGGCGGATCGCCGGCAAGCCGCATGCGGGTGAGGCGGTCCTGCATGATGTTGAACGATTCAATCATCACCGTCGAAAAGCTGGGTTTGTCGTCGCGCGCGATGATCTCGCGCTTGAGCGCGCGTTCGGCGCCGAATATGCCGCGCAGACGGGCAAAGCCGTTGCGCGGCTCAGGAGGCGGCGCGATATGCGCGTCGCCGGGATCGGAACCATGGCTCGCAATGGTGACGCCGCGGCCGAAACGGTCGGCGTCCATATTGACGGCGATGACCACGCGCGCGCCCAGCGCGCGCGCCGCCGAGACCGGCACCGGGTTGACGAGCGCGCCGTCGACCAGCCAGCGGCCGCCCAAATGCACGGGCGGAAATATTCCCGGCAGCGCGTAGGAAGCGCGCAACGCCAGCGCGAGCGAGCCACGCGTCAGCCAGACTTCATGACCGGTCCCGATCTCGGTAGCGATGGCGGCAAAGGCAATCGGAAGCTCCTCGATATTCTTTTTGCCGATCGATTCTTCGAGCTGACCGGTCAGCCTACCACCGTTGATCAGACCGGAGCCGCCGATCCTCACGTCGAGATAGCCGATGACGCGCCGCATCGTCAGCGAGCGCGCCCAAGCTTCGAGCGTGTCGAGTTGGCCGCTGGCGTAGCAACCGCCGATCAGGGCGCCCATCGAGGTGCCGACGATGATGTCCGGTTCGATGCCATGCGCCTTGAGCGCCCGCATCACGCCGATATGCGCGAAGCCGCGCGCCGCGCCGCTGCCGAGAACAAGACCGACGGACGGTTTGTCGGATTTGGCGCCGCTCCGATCGGCTTCCGCGACTTTGTTGGCAATGTCTGTCGTACTCACCTGATCCTCGCGGACTGTTACGCGCTCCCGGCAGTGCTTCCGACCACAAGCGCAAGGCGAGGATAAGGTGAAAAGGGGTGGCGAGTCAGCTAGATACAGCGCCCGGCTGAGGCGTCAGATCGGCTTGGCGCACGGGGCGCGGCTTGAAATTGCCGTGTTTGGGATCGAGAAAAACGGCATCGTCGGGGTGGGACTTGAAGGTTTTGCGCATCTGCGTTGGAGTTGCTGTGGCGGCGGGGTTGGTCCTTGCGGCGCTTGCGCCGGCACGCGCGCAAATGCGCAACCTGGTGGCGCCGCAGGCGACCGCCGACGCGCCGCTCACGGGCGGGACGGGATCGCCCGGTGCGACCATCGTCACTCCGACGCCGCTAGGTCCGGCTGCAGCGCCCATCGCGCCGCCGATCGCCCAATCGACGCTGGTCGTTCCGGGCGGCCGCGTGGCGCTCGCGCTTGCCGCGCGTTACGGCCATGATTCATCTCCCATCAGCGGCGGTCTCATTTGGCGCGTCTATGCCGCCAAGCCAGACGCGACCGGCGCGTTCCCGCTGATCAAAGAGGATCGCAGCGCGACGCCGACTTTCGTGTTGCCGCCGGGCAGCTATGTGGTGCATGCGAGCGTCGGTCTCGCCAGCGCGGCGAAGTCCGTGCAATTACGCGCCGATACGGTTCGCGAAATCTTGGATATTCCGGCCGGCGGCGTTCGGCTCGAAGGGCGGGTCGGCGACGTGCGCATCCCACCCGGGCAAATCACATTCGATGTCTTCAAGGGCAGCCAGTTCGACACCTCAGAGCGCCGGCCGATCGCCCAGAACGTCATCACCGGCGACGTCGTATTGCTGCCGGAAGGTACCTACAACATCGTGTCCAATTACGGCGACGGCAATTCGGTGGTGCGCTCGGACGTGCATGTCGATGCGGCGAAGCTCACCGATATCGTGGTGACGCATCGCGCGGCGGTGATAACGCTTAAGCTCGTCAACAATTCCGGCGGCGACGCGCTCGCCAATACGCAATGGACGGTGCTGACGCCGGGCGGCGACGTGATCAAGGAATCGATCGGCGCTTTTCCGCGGCTCGTATTGGCCGAAGGCGACTATCATGTCATCGCCCGCAACGAAGGCCGCACCTTCCAGCGCGACTTCAAGGTCATCACCGGCGTCGACGGCGAAATCGAGGTTTCGACGCGCTAGCGCATGTCCCGACAAGCGCTTCAGACCAAGCTCGATAGGTTCGCTTCCAGAGCGGTTTTCGTGATCGCGACGTCGCTGATTCGCAAAACGACCGAGAATGGTTGAGATTTGGCCAAACGGCCGCTCCCGAGGTCGGTTCGAGCCTAAGCCGCTTTCTTCACCCGCTTCACGTCCGGCGGAACCGCTTCCTGCGCCAGCGCCGCGAGCGCCGCGTCGAGCGGCATGGTCTGCTGCTTCTCGCTGCCGAGACGGCGGATCGAGACCGTGCGCTCGGCGGCTTCTTTCTTGCCGACGACAAGCAGGACCGGGACCTTGGCCAACGAGTGCTCGCGGACTTTGTAATTGATCTTTTCGTTGCGCAGGTCGGCGTCGACGCGCAGTCCGAGCGCGCGCGCGATCGCAATCGTTTCGCGCGCGTAATCGTCGGCATCCGACGTGATGGTTGCGATCACCGCCTGCACTGGCGACAGCCAGAGCGGCAGGTGCCCGGCGTAATGCTCGATCATGATGCCGGTGAAACGCTCGAGCGAGCCGAACATCGCCCGATGCAGCATCACCGGCGTCACTTTGTTGGAATGCTCGTCGATATAGAAGGCGCCAAGCCGGCCCGGCATGTTGAGATCGACCTGCACGGTGCCGCATTGCCAGTCGCGGCCGATGGCGTCGCGCAGCACATATTCGAGCTTTGGGCCATAGAAGGCGCCTTCACCTTTGTTAAGCATCCACGGCCGGCCGGAGGCTTCGAGCGCCTGCATCAGCGCGGCTTCGGCCTTGTCCCATACCGCGTCGTCGCCGATGCGTTTTTCTGGCCGGTCGGAGAACTTGATGCGCAGGTCATCGAAGCCGAAGTCCTGGTAGATCGTCAGGATCAGATCGTTGACCTTGATGACTTCCTCGGCGATCTGCTCCTCGGTGATGAAAACGTGCGCGTCGTCCTGGGTGAAGGCGCGCACGCGCATCAAGCCGTGCAAGGCGCCGGACGGCTCGAAGCGGTGCACCTTGCCGAATTCGCAGAGCTTGAACGGCAGATCGCGATAGGACTTCAGCCCGTTCTTGAAGATCTGGATATGGCCCGGGCAGTTCATCGGCTTGACGACGAAGGTGCGCTCGTCCTCCTCGCGGGGTTGCACGAGAAACATGCCTTCGCGGAATGTCGCCATGTGCCCTGACGCGACCCAAAGCGAAGAATCGATCAACTGCGGCGCATTGACCTCGGCATAGCCGGCGTCCGCCTGCCGGCGGCGGATGTAAGATTCCAGTGTCTGAAACAGCGTCCAGCCTTTGGGATGCCAGAACACCGAGCCGGGCGCCTCCTCCTGGAAATGAAACAGATCCATCTCGCGGCCGAGCCGGCGATGGTCGCGCTTCTCGGCTTCCTCGATCTGCTTCAGATAGGCGTCGAGCTCGTCCTGCTTGGCAAACGCAGTACCGTAGATGCGCGAGAGCATTTCGCGGCTGGAATCGCCGCGCCAATAGGCGCCGGCGACTTTCATCAGCTTGAACGCATTGCCGATCTTGCCGGTCGATGTCATGTGCGGGCCGCGGCACAGATCGAACCAGTCGCCTTGCTTGTAGATCTTGATCTGTTGATCTTCCGGAATAGCGTCGACCAGTTCGACCTTGAACAGCTCGCCCTTGTCGCGAAAGACTTTTTTGGCTTCGTCGCGCGACCATACTTCTTTGGTGAAGGATTTGTCGCGCGCGATGATCTCGCGCATCTTCTTCTCGATGGCGTCGAAATCCTCCGGCGTGAACGGCTGGTTGCGGAAAAAGTCGTAATAAAAACCGTTGTCGATCACTGGGCCGATCGTGACCTGCGTGCCGGGCCACAGCGACTGCACTGCTTCGGCGAGCACGTGGGCCGCGTCATGACGGATGAGTTCGAGGGCACGCGGGTCCTCGCGGGTCAAGAATTCGATCTTGGCGTCATGCGCGATCGGATCGGACAGATCGGCCACTTCGCCGTCGAGCGCCATCGCCACCGTGCGCTTGGCGAGCGACGGCGAAATGCCCTTGGCGATGTCGAGGCCGGTGGTGTTTTGCGGATAGCCCCGACGCGCGCCGTCGGGGAAGGTCACGGCGACCATTTTATTCACTCCTGTTGCTCACTCGCTGCCTACTGGGTGCAGCGTAAGCGATGCGCGTAGAATCGATCAGCTAGGCTTGCGTAGTTTATATATGTGCATGATCGATTCATGGCAATCGTTCGGCGAAGCATCGGCGGCGCGGCGCCTATGAAGCGCCTTCATAACGTTGGTTGCCTTACGAAGGCCACCTGTTACAGCTAACGCGATGGGAAGAGGTCCACGGTCGGAGATAAGGCATTGATCCGCGCCACGCTGCTCCGTGCTCTGGTGCTATCGGCGGCGGCTTTCGCCGGCGCTTTGATGCCGGTCCGGTGCCTTGGCGAAGACGGCAATCAGTTGCCGGCCAATCAGTTGCCGGCAAAGGCAACACAGGAGCTGTCGCCCGAACTGCTCGCGCAACTCCAACAAAAGAACATGCCTAAACATTCGCCGATCCTGCTGCGCGTTTTCAAGGAAGAATCGGAACTCGAAGTCTGGAAGCAGGACACGACAGGCCATTTCCAGATCCTCAAAACCTATCCGATCTGTCGATGGTCGGGCGATCTCGGGCCGAAGTTGCATGAGGGCGACCGTCAGGCGCCAGAAGGGTTCTACACAGTTACGCCCACGTTGATGAATCCGAATTCCAACTACTATCTTTCGATCAACACCGGCTTTCCCAACAGCTTCGACAAGGCGAACGACCGCGACGGCTCCTTTCTCATGATCCACGGCGACTGCTTGTCGATCGGCTGCTATGCCATGACCGACGAGCAGATCACCGAGGTCTATGCGCTGGCGCGCGAATCGCTCGTCGGCCGGCCCTCATTCCAGGTCCAGGCCTATCCGTTCCGCATGACGCCTGAGAATCTGGCGCGGCATCGGACTAGTCCCCACATGGCCTTCTGGATGATGCTCAAGATCGGCAACGATCATTTCGAGGCGACGCATCTCGAACCCAAGGTGGATGTGTGCGGTCGAAGTTATGTATTCGATGCGTATCAGCCGCCGAATGCGTCGATTCCCTTTGTGTTCGATCCGACCGGTAAATGCCCTGCCTTTGTCGCTAATCCGAAAATCGCTCGGCTGGCGCTGGGGAAACAGCGCGCCGATGACGCCGAATACGTGCAATTAGTGAAAGACAACGTTCCAGTCGGCCCGGTCTACAGTGGACTCGACGGCGGGATGAACAAGGTTTTCGTCGGACGGTTTGCGGGCAGGTTCGTATCATTTGCAAAAGTGCTGCCGCCAACAGGACCTCAGTTGCCGCAACTGCCACCCGTCCCCTGGACCGACAACGATGGTTCGTTGACGAGTAAATTTTTTGGCGGCTTGTTGGGGTCAAGGGCCGACGCACGAACGCAAGTCGTTGCGACTGATTCAACAATATGGCCCACGCCGCGCCCCTTGCCCTAGGGCGCCTTCGCGTTGGTGCCGCGCCAGCGCGCATAGCGCCACGGCAAGAACCAGCGTGCATTTGCCGGAGCGGCATCGGGCACGAAATCGAGACCAGATGTGCCCCAGGGCTGGCAGCGCAGCAGCCGCGCCAGCGTCATCCAGCCGCCGGCCCACAGGCCGTAGCGATCCAACGCCTGGTCGGCATAGTCCGAACATGTCGGCAGGTGCCGGCACTCGAAGCCGATGAGGGGGGAGAGCGTGTAGCGATAGACTTTGATGAGACCGCGCCCAAACAGGCGAGGGGCGTGGCGGGAGAATTCGGCAATTCGCGACAACTTACTCTGCCGCGGCTTTGGCAGCCCCGTTGGCCCCGCGCTTCGCCTCGATCTGGCCGATCGCGTCGACCACGGCGTCGAAGGTCAACAGCGTCGAGGCGTGGCGCGCTTTGTAGCCCCGCACCGGCTCCAGCACCGCGATATCGGCCCATTTGCCATTCGCCGGCGGCGCGCCGTTTTCCTTGAGCATTTTGCGAACGCCTTCGCGCAACGCGCGCAACTCGCTTGCTTTCGAGCCGACGATGTTGCGCGCCATGATCGAAGATGACGCCTGGCCGAGCGCGCAGGCTTTGACCTCGTGGGCGAAGTCGGTGACGGTATCGCCGTCCATTTTGAGATCGATGGTGACGGTCGAGCCGCACAGCTTCGACAGCGCGGTCGCGGATGCGTCCGCATCGGCCAGCCGGCCGATCCGGGGGATCGTGCCCGCAAGCTCGATAATGCGCTTGTTATAGACCTCGTCCAGCATCGTAAAATCGCGGTTTTGGCGGGGTTTATTGTCTCTACCTGACAAATTACTATATAGGCGGTGAAACGTTGAATTTGAAGTTCCGGCATCCGGCCGGCTATGGGAGTAGGAATGGACGCAGTTATTAAACCTTGGCCAAAAGGTGAAACTTCTACTGGGCAACTTTCGGATCACGTCCATAACGCTCCAGCACCGGTCGACAACAGACCCTCCCGCGAGGAGGCCGAAGCAGCCGTGCGGGCGCTGATCGCCTATATCGGCGAGGACCCGGTGCGCGAAGGGCTCGTGGACACACCCAAACGCGTCGTCGGTGCCTTGGACGAGCTCTATCGCGGCTACCACGAGATTCCCGCCGATGCGCTGGCGCGGACTTTTGGCGAAACCGATGCTTACGATGATTTCGTGCTTATTCGCGACATCCGATTCACGTCGCATTGCGAGCACCACATGTTGCCGTTCTACGGCAAGGCGCATGTCGCTTACCGCCCGGTCGAGCGCGTGGTCGGGCTGTCGAAGCTCGCCCGCCTGGTCGACACCTATGCGCGCCGTCTGCAAACGCAGGAACATCTCACCTCGCAGATCGCGACCGCGATCGACGAAGTGCTGCAACCGCACGGCGTCGCGGTGATGATCGAAGCCGAACACACTTGCATGACCGTTCGCGGCGTCAAAAAGCCGGGCGCGTCGACGGTGACGACGCGCTTCCTCGGAACGTTCCGCGATAATGTCGACGACCAGATGCGGTTCATGATGCTGATCGGCGCCGCCGATCGCGGCACCAAGGCTGCGCGGTAAGCTTTGCGCGCAAGCGGCGGGGATTTGCTGTGTCTGAGAAAGCGCCATTTGCCCCGCCCGGATCGGACGCCGACCTCGAAGAAGGGCTGGCGCTGACGCCGAAATTCGACGCCGATGGGCTCGTCACTTGCGTCGCGACCGACGCCGCATCGGGCGACCTTCTGATGGTCGCGCATATGAACGCGCAGGCTCTGGCCAAAACCATCGCTACCGGCGAAGCCTGGTACCACAGCCGCTCGCGCAACGCGTTGTGGAAGAAGGGTGAGACCTCCGGTCACACCCAGCGTGTCGTCGAGATGCGCGTCGACTGCGATCAGGATGCGGTCTGGATCAAGGTCGAGCAAACGGTCGCCGCGTGCCACACTGGCCGCCGCTCGTGCTTTTATCGCGCCGTGCCGCTAGGCAAACCCGGCGCCAAGACTGGTGCAGTGACGCTCGAATTTCGCGACGAACGCGTGTTCGATCCGAAAAATCCGCGTTAGGCCCGTCCCCACATTATGCTCGTCCCTTGTGTCGAGCGATGAGCTGATCGGCAACGTCGTTCAGGTCATCGCCTACGATCTGCGGCTGCGGGCCGACTCCCAGAACATCGTTGCCGACACGCTTGATTAGCGCTGCCTCCCAGCCCGCCGCGACGGCGCCCAGAGTGTCCCAGGTGTGGCAGGCGATCAGACAGAACCGGGAGGGCTCGGCTCCCAGCTCTTTCTCGACATAAGCATAAGCCTCGCGCGACGGCTTATGGTGCTTCACGCCGTCCGCACTGAATCGCCGCTCAAACGAATCGACGATGCCGCCATGTTCAAGCTGGCGGGTTTGAACCGCAAGCAGATTGTCCGTGAGGGTGAAGAGCCGGAAGCCTGCATTGCGCAGCTTGCGCAGCGCCGCTGGAACTTCAGGATGGGGCGGCATCGTGGAAAACTTTTCAGTGAGCTCTTTCTTGTCTTTGTCATCAATCTTGATGCCGCGTGTATCCGCCAGCATTTTCATGACAGCCGAACCGATATCGGTGAACGGGACGTAGCAACCGGCCACGGTCAGCGCCGCGGAATACATGATGAAGTTGGCGAACCACAGGCGCATGGCGCTTTTTTCACCGAAGATACGCTGGAAGACAGGCTCCATTGTTTCAAGATCGAGAAGCGTCTCGTTGACATCGAAGACGATCAGCGGGAGAGCGGCCATGTTGTTCAATCCTGTTTGTTGCGCCTGATCCAAAATTCGTCGGCTTGTCAGTGCTTGTTCTTGAGCCGGCTGCGGTGCGCGGCCTGTTTGGCCCGATTGCCGCAGATCGGCATGCTGCACCATCTCCGTCCCCGCCTCCGTGTATGGTCGGCGAACACCAGCGTGCAGTTATGTCCTTCGCACGCTTTGACGTCGGTGAAATCTTCTTCACACACAAACTTTGCCAAAATTTCGCCGATCGGCAGCAGTAGAGATTCAGGGGATCGCCAGCGCCGTAGCACGCGAAGTTCCAAGCGATCGCCATCGGCGTGGCGATGCCGCGATATCTGGCTGAACGTTTCATCACGTTGCAAAAGCCTATTCAGAGGACTCAGTTCCTGGAGCGCCTTGGGGGTGAGCGCCCGGCCCATATGCTTGCGCACGAAACCTCGGAACCACTCGCGCAAAGCGCGGGCCTGATCTGCAACTTTGTCCAGTTCGCCGGGCATCGCTCGCGCCCTCAACTTGTTGAGTGCATCGGCTGGAACAAGCTTGGCTTGAGCCAGCCACTTCAAGAGGCCATCGCCGCTGTCAAGCCAGTCAATCGGCGTATCGACCGGCGTCGCGATGGAGTTCAAGAAATTGAGGCCGAGCGAGTCGGCGATGAAAACTGCAGGCGGTCTGTGCTGCACGATTGGCCCCCTTCGAAGCAGGCTCAATCGCGTAACCTGTTACACTACTGTTGACAAGTTATGCTGCGCTACGCATAACCTGTCAACTGTCATTTAACAGGTTATAGACCCGACGGCCCCGCGATGTCGGAGAACAACAGCATGGCGATGAATGATGTGAGCGTGGTGCTTGTCCATGGCGCATGGGCGGATGGATCAAGCTGGGCGCGGGTCATAACCGCGCTCAAGGCAGAAGTCGCGAAAGTGTTGGCAGCGCCGCTTCCGCTCACCTCTCTGGCCGAGGACGTAGCTGCGCTCAACCGCAGCCTCGACCGGGCGAAAGGACCGATCGTATTGGCGGGACACGCCTATGCCGGGGCGGTCATAGCGCTCGCGCGTCCTGAGCGAGTCAAGGCTCTGGTCTACGTGACCGCTCTTGCTCCCGACGCGGGCGAGAAGGTCGCAGACGTGTTCTATCGCCTTCAACCCCATCCCCTGGCGCCAAAGCTTGCACCGGACAGCAATGATCTGATTTGGCTCCCCGAAGAGGCTTTCGCGACAGCTTTCGCGCAAAACGCATCCGCGGAGGATCGAGCCGTGCTCGCTGCCGTGCAGCGGCCGATTTCGCGCAATTGCATCACTGTCCCGGTCGGGCGCCCGCTCTGGAAGGACGTTCCGAGTTGGTTTCTCTTGGCCGAACAGGACCGGATGATCGTGCCCGAAACGCAGCGCTACATGGCGGACCGCATGAAGGCGAAAATAAGCGCGCATGCGGTCGATCACACACCCAGCGTCACCACTCCGACAGTTGTCGTCGACGTTATCCGCGACGCAATCCGCGCCGTTACCGGCAGCTGAGGCAAGGCGTTACACGCCGCAACTACGATTATCGCGCCTCATACGATAACGGCTTTGATCTCATAGACGAACTCACAAACAGAGGAGAATCCCATGGCTCCTATCAGATACTGCACGGTCGATGTCGATGGCTTCAAGGTTTTCTATCGCGAGGCAGGGCCGGCCGATGCGCCGAAGCTCTTGCTGTTGCACGGCTTCCCGAGCGCGGGCCACATGTTCCGTGACCTGATCCCGCTCATTGCTGATCGATTTCATATCGTCGCGCCGGACCTTCCCGGCTTCGGCCAGTCCGATATGCCGGCGCGGGAGAAATTCAGTTACACGTTCGACAGTATTGCGCACGTGATCGACCGCTTTACCGAGGTCATCGGCTTCGACCGCTTCGCGGTCTATGTCTTTGACTACGGTGCGCCGACGGGCTTCCGGCTTGCCGTCCGTCACCCTGAGCGGATCACGGCCATCATCTCGCAGAACGGCAACGCCTACGAGGAAGGCCTTAGCGAGGGCTGGAGTCCGATCCGCGCCTACTGGCAAGACCCGTCGCAAGCGAATCGAAAGGCGCTCCGCGCCTTCCTCACGCCGGAGACAACCCGGTGGCAATACACGCACGGCGTGCCCGACCAAACGATAGTGTCGCCGGATGGCCAGAACCTCGACAACTTTTATTTGGCTCGTCCCGGTGCCGATGAAGCGCAGCTCGACCTCTTCGGCGATTACAAGAGCAACGTCGCGCTGTATCCGTCATTCCAGGAATACTTCCGCACGTACAAGCCGCCGCTTTTGGCGGTATGGGGCAAGAACGATCCGTTCTTCCTGCCGCCGGGTGCCGAGGCGTTCAAGCGGGATAATCCTCGTGCGGTCGTCCGCTTTTTCGACACCGGCCACTTCGCGCTCGAAACGCATGCCCGCGAAATCGCGGAAAGCATCCGCGACTTCCTGAAGTGACAGTCTCGTTTCGATCCGAAGACGGCTTACAAGCAAACGAAATAGCGCCCTCGTCATTGCGAGGAGCGCAGCGACGAAGCAATCCAGTTCGGCGACGCCGGCCTGGATTGCTTCGCTACGCTCGCAATGACGTTATGGCTGCGGCGCGTGCCAGCAATTGCTTGGCACGCAGGAGATGCGGCCGATCGTACATGACGCCGCCGATGCCGACCACGCCGGTGCCGGAACTCGCGACAAACGCAGCAACCACCGCGCGCGCATGCTCCACGGCGCTCGCCGACGGCGTGAACACCTCGTTGATGATCGGCACTTGCGCCGGGTGAATCGCCATCTTGCCGGTAAAGCCGTCGCGGCACGCCTCCTCGCATTCGCGCCGAAAACCGTCGCTGTTGCGGAAGTCGACATAGACGGTGTCGATCGCCGGCACCGCTGCCGCTGCCGCTCCGGCAATGCACAGCGCGCGCGCCAGCCGATACGGATCGAGAAACCGGCCCTGCGCATCGCGATTGGTCTGCGCGCCGAGTTCGGCGGACAGATCCTCGGCGCCCCAGGTGAGGCCTATTAAGCGCGCGCTCGATCCGGCGAAGGTGCCGGCGAGAAACAGCGCGGCGGCGGTTTCCGTCGCAATCGGCAGGATCTTGATATGGCCGTCGAGCAGGGCGCCCGTTGCTTCGCGCACAGCAAGCTTGGCGTCGGCGTGAATCACCGACGCGCCGCCCTCAGCCTTAGGCAGCATAATGGCGTCCGGTTTTGCCGGCGCGATGGCGTCGAGATCGGCATCGGTGAAGCCGGTCTGCAAGCCGTTGACGCGCACCATCATGTGCGGCCGCTTAGCGCTCGCCATCGCCTCTTTGAGGAACGCCGCCGCGCTTGCGCGCGCCCGCGCTTTGCCTTCGAGCGCGATCGAATCCTCAAGGTCGACGATCAGCGCGTCAGCGCCGCTCGCCATCGCCTTGTCGAGTTTTTTTGGGCTGTCGGCGGGGACGAAAAGAAGCGAGCGCATCTAGCGACGGCTTACTTCGGCCGCATGAGAATGAAGGCTTGGCGGTGGCATTCGGCGACGAGCTTGTTGTCCTGATTGAAGGCGCGGTGATGAAACTCGACGATGCCGGCGCCGGGCCGCGATTTTGATTCGCGCTTGCCGATCACTTCAGTCGCGCAATGCACGGTGTCGCCCTCGAACAGCGGGTGGGGGAATTTGACATCGGTCATGCCGAGATTGGCGATCGTGGTGCCGACCGTCATGTCGGAAACCTGGATGCCGATCATCAGCCCGAGCGTGAACAGTGAGTTCATCAGGGGCTGGCCCCACTCGGTCTCCTGCTCGCAGAAATGCCGGTCGATATGCAGCGGCTGCGGATTGAGCGTCATGTTGGAGAACAGCATGTTGTCCATCTGGGTGACGGTCCGCGTATAGCGGTGCTCGGTGGTCTCACCGACGACGAAATCCTCGAAATAAAGGCCACCGCGCTTGTGCCGTATCGCTGTTTGCTGGCTCATTTTCCTCTCCATAGCCTCTTTTCTTTCCGCAACCCCTCGGCGTTAATCCCCCGTTTACCATAATTGTTAATGATCGCTAACGCTCATGACAGCCGGTGGGAGCCGGCAGGGGGCACTAAAGATGCTGGTCGACTCCAGCAATTCCCCGCCGGTTCGGCGGTGATAGGCGCCATTCGACAGGCAGCTCAGGCCACCGGCACGAGCTTCCAGTATCTATTGGCGACCGCGCAGGTCGAGTCCGGCCTCAATCCGCAGGCCGGTGCGTCAACGTCGTCGGCGCGCGGCCTGTTCCAATTCATCGAACAGACCTGGCTGGCGACGCTCAAGCAATCCGGCACGGCGCTCGGTTATGGGCAATATGCCGATGCGATCACCAAGAACGCGTCCGGCCGATATGAGGTGGCGGATCCGACGAAGCGCAGCGCCATTCTCAAGCCGCGCAACGATCCGACCGCGAATGCAGTGATGGCCGGCGCCTTCACCAAAGACAATGCGTCGCTCCTGACGCAAAAGCTCGGCCGCTCGCCGAGCGAGGGCGAACTCTATATCGCGCATTTTCTTGGCGTCGGCGGCGCGGCGCACCTGATCACGGCCGCGACCGAAGATCCGAACGCGACCGCCGCGAGTTGCTTTCCGCATGCGGCGCATGCCAATTCGTCGATCTTCTACGACCGCTCGACCGGCGCGGCGCGCAGTCTCGCGCAAGTGCGCGACGTGCTGACCGCGCGCTATGACATCGCGGCGCGCGAACGGCCCGCCGTCGACACGAGCGTGGCGCAGGCCACTCCCACGCCAAGCACGGCGTCCGCCCCTATTGCCGCCGCACCTTCGCCGATCATGCGGCCGCCAATGCCCGTACCGAACGTGGCCAATATCACGCCCAATGTGACGCCCAACGCGACGCCCAACGCGACGCCCAACGTGACGGCCAGTGTGGCAGCCAAGACCGCGACCGCGGCGGTGCCGGACACCGCCGGTCTGACCAGCGCATTCGCCGCCGCGGCGCCGCAACGCGCTGCGGCCAATGCCGATGTGTTCCACAGCCTGTTTTCAGACCCGGGCCGATCCACACCGGTCGCCGCGGTCGTAAGCCAACTTTGGGGCGTGTCGGGTGCAAGCCCGAGCGCGATGTCCGATCTCTTCAAGGACGATGGGAGTAGCGGCTAGACCGCACCGGAGCATGAGAAAACCTAAAGAAGCTCCAAGGGATTTATGGTGAACGTTTTGTTAATCCTCGAAACCTAGCATTGGAATCGCTCCTTCTTCAGCGCGACCTGAGCCCACGATGATCGTCCGCGATTTCCTGCAATGGATACGCACCGCGCCCGCCAGCGAGCGCGCTGAAGCAACAAGCGCGCTGGCGCGGGCCTTCCTCTACTCCGATCTGTCGGCTGACGATCTCGGCGCCGCCGAAGGCGCCATGCTGATGCTGCTCGACGATCCGTCGCCGCTGGTGCGCCGCTCACTCGCCGACGCGCTCGCCGCAAGCCCCGATGCGCCGCCAGCCGTTGTGCTGGCGCTCGCCGCCGACCAGCCGCAGATCGCAGCGCCGGTCTATGCGCTGTCGCCATTATTCGTCGACGCCGATCTGGTCGACGCCGTGGCAACCGGCGGCGCGGCGAGGCTTCGGTCGCAAGCCGCGCCCTATTGCCGCGTTCGGTCGCCGCCGCGATCGCCGAAGTCGGCACCGCCGAATCCTGCCTGATCCTCGTGGAGAATTTTGACGCCGACATCGCGCCGTTCTCGATCGATCGTATCGTCGAGCGTTTCGGGCATCTGGCGGCGGTTCGCGAGGCGATCTTGGCCCGCGACGATATTCCGGCCGCCACTCGGCAGACGCTCGTCATCAAGCTCTCCGAGACGCTCGCTGGTTTTGTCGTCGGCCGCGCCTGGCTCGATGCCGATCACGCGCATCGCGTGGCGCGTGAGGCGTGCGAGAAGGCGACGGTCACCATTGCGGCGGATGCGCCGCAGACCGAGCTTGGTCCGCTCATCCGGCATCTATGCGCGAGCGGGCAGCTCACCGCCGGGCTCATTCTGCGCGCGCTATTGTCCGGCAATATGGTGCTGTTCGAGGAAGCTCTGGCGGAACTTGCCGACATGCCGGTCGCGCGGGTGTCGGGATTGGTTCACGACCGCGGCTCGGCCGGATTGCGGGCGCTCTTCGAACGAGCGCGGCTGCCGCGGTCGACATATCCCGCCTTCAAGGAAGCCATCGAGGCGATGCGCGAGGGCTTTCTTTTGGAGCCCGGCGGCGCGACGCGGCTCAAGCGGCGCATGATCGAGCGCGTGCTGACGCGGTGCGAAAGCGAAGACCTCGACGAGTTGGCGCCACTGCTCACGCTGTTGCGCCGTTTTGCGACCGAGGCCGCGCGGGAAGAAGCGCGATTGTTTTGTGATGAGCTCGTTGCGCTCGATTTCGACGAGCAGTCAGCCGCGGCCTAGCGCGCGATATTTTCCGTCGAAAAATCTTCCGCTCATTCCCGCGCAAGCGGGAATCTGGTTTTCTGAAATACCGCCTGGGTTACCGCTGTCGCGGGACGAGCGGCTCTAAGATTCCGCGGTGCCCGGAACGAGCGGCGGCGCAAAAATGTTTTCCAGATAATCCGGACGAAATTCGTTCTCGTCCTTGAGGAAATCGTCAGTGACCTCGCGCAGGCGCCGCACCAGTTCGCCGGCGACTTCGGCCTTGTCGGAACGGGCGCTCTCGCGGATCATGGCGCGAACGGCATCGACATGCTGGTCGACCAGCATCGCGGGAATACGGGCGATTTCGGGCGTGTGCTCGAGGAGCCGGCACAGGCTGTCGGCGACACCCACGACCTCGGGATAGCCGAAAGTGGCGGCTTCGCCTTTGACGTCGTGGGCGGCGCGAAACAGGGCGTCGTGCGTGTGGTCGGTCAGCGCAGGCGGTTGAAGTCGGTGCGGACCCTAGAATCTCCAGCGCGGCGGACGCCAAAACGGCAACCCTCGCAAGCGCGAACGTAAAGAATCGTCGTTAAGAGCCGGTTAAGCTTTGGTCCCGGCCGAACCGTGATTTCGTCTTTCCATGCCGGACGTCAGGGTCCGAACTGCTCGCCCAGAATGCGTTCGTCGAGGCTATGGCCCGAATCGAACAGCATATGCATCGAGAGGCTGTGATCGAGGCTGATGTCGACGGAGCGGACCGATCGCACCTCGTCATGGTCGGCGACCGCCGCGACCGGCCGTTTTTCCGCCTCGAGCACCTCGACCGTGACATCGGCGCGGTCCGGCAACAGCGCGCCGCGCCAGCGCCGCGGCCGGAACGGACTGATCGGCGTCAGCGCCAAGAGCGGCGCGCCGATTGGAATAATCGGGCCCTGCGCCGAAAGATTGTAGGCGGTCGAACCGGCCGGCGTCGCCAGCATGATGCCGTCGGCGACGAGCTCGGGGAGGCGTTCCTTACCGTCAACCAGCACCCGCAAACGCGCCGCCTGATAGGTCTGGCGAAACAGCGACACTTCGTTGATGGCGCGGTGGCGGTGAATGCGGCCGACTTCATCGCGCGCGCGCATCATCAGCGGATGGATGATGGTCTCTTCAGCTGCCTCGAGCCGTTTGACCAGGTCCGCTTCGGCATATTCGTTCATCAGGAAGCCGACGGTGCCGCGATGCATGCCGTAGATCGGCTTGCCGGAATTCATGAACCGTTGCAGGGTCGCCAGCATCAGCCCGTCGCCGCCGAGCGCGACGATCACGTCGGCATCCTCGGGCTTGACGTCGCCGTAACGGCGGGTCAGCCGTTGCCGCGCCCGCTGCGCTTCTGGCACGTCGCTTGAGACAAAAGCGATGTGCTTATGGCTGGGTTTAACGGGACGCTTCGGCATATCGGGCCCGGCTGGAACTGGAGGTTTGAGTGGACGGCAAGCTGGAACGCGCGGTGCTCGTCTATACGACGTTTCCATCCATTGTCGAAGCCGAGCGGGTCGGCCGGGCGCTGGTCGAGCGCCGGCTATGCGCCTGCGTCAACATTCTGCCGGGCATGGTTTCGCTCTATTGGTGGCAGGGCTTAATCGAGCGTGGCGACGAAGTGGTGATGATCATCAAGACCCGCGCCGCGCTGATTGAGGCGGTGCGCGCCGCCGTTCGCAAGCTGCACTCTTACACGACCCCCGCCATTCTGGTCATGCCGGTTGAAAGCGTCGATCCCGACTACCACGCCTGGATCGTCGCGGAGACGCAAGGACAGGGGGAAGGGGAGGGCTGAGCCAACCCCTTCGCTCATTCCCGCGAAAGCGGGAATCCGGAGGGTGCATCATGCACTGGTCCCCGCTGTTGCGGGGACGAGCGGTTCTCGGTCGGTCAAAAAATCAGTACGTCACCGTGCCGTCGATCGCCGTCTTGAGCGCGGTATATTCGCGGCATGTCGTGCCGCAGATGCTGGCGACCTTTTCGAGATCGTCCTTGGCCTTGAGGATGTTGCCCTGCTCGGCCTGCCACATGCCGTAATAGGACCAGGTCTGCGCGTGATTTGGGTCGGCGGCGAGCGCGCGGTCGTACCAGAGCTTGGCGTCGTCGTAGCGGCCGAGCTTGCGGCTGGCGTAACCGATCAAGGTCGCCACATCCGCATTGTCGTCGTAACCCATGGCGCGCAGCGCGGCGATGCCGCCCTCATAATCCTGCTTGTCGTAAACCAGCGCATAGGCTTTGTGCCAGCCGTTCAAGAAATCCTCGGCCGAACCCGATTTTTGCGACTTCTTCTTGGTTTCTTTCTTGGTGCCGGTCGGGTTGCTCGGCTGTTGGGTCGAAGCGGGCGCTGCCGGATTGGCGCCCTCGACGGCTAAAGCGAATTTGGGCGTGACGGCGATGGCGCCCACGAGAATGGCGGCGGCAGCAAGCAACGACGTTTTGTGCATGACGTCTCTCCGGTTGCGGTGCGGTGCAGCACTAAGAACACCAGCATCCTAGCACTTCATCCCGCCGCGGGCAGCTTTAGTTCACGCCACCGTCCGATGAGCAAAACGCGTTGCATTACAAAGATTTCACGTAGGTGAACGAAGTCTGCTGGGTCACTTCAGGACGCGTTCAGTGGGTGGGGCGTAAATCTTCATGCGAACAACGGCACGGTCTTTAGAGACGATCTCTTGGACAAGTGCCGCGGGACAAGAAGGAGAAGAAAAATGTTGAGGAAATTCGCCTCCGGACTGATCGCAACCGCTCTAATCGCAGGCCCGGCTTTCGCGCAGACATCGACCGCGTCCGGCTCTACGCCGGCCGCCGCGCCGACCACTGCGCCCGTCACTCAGACTGCTCCGGCGAAAGCCGCAATCGCCCCCGCGAAAGTAACGACCGTGCCCGCCAACACGATGGCGGCGCCCGCTGCGACCAACGCCAAGCAGACCGCAAATCCAAGCAAGATGGTGAAGCACGCGAAGCTTCACAAGAAGACGGTCAAGCACGTCGCCAGCCGGTCGCACATCAAGTCCGGCAAGACGCATCAGGCGCGGCACCTGAAGTCCGTCAAGACGCATCAAGCCAAAACCGGCACCGCCGCGAAGCGGTCGTAACCGGAGGAACTTCGATATTCTGTTTGCCTGTAATCCGGAATATGCACCCAACAACAGGTGCGAACCGAGGCCCGGATTGCACGCGCCGACTTGCGGGTCGGAGACGGCAGACCCCCGTCTCGCCCGCAAGTCGGAATTATACGCACGATCAGAAATAATCGTGCTCATTGGAAGTCGTCCCCGCCGGCATGATTTCGAACTGGCCTCGATCCGTGCCTAACGAAAATAAAAATGCGCGAGGATCAGGGAGGCCGGTGTAACAACCGGCCTCCGATCTTTTTTCAATCACAGATTCGGCTGCCACTCGACCGGAACGTGTTCGTAGCCGGTCGCGGTCTTGATCAGATGACCGCAGGCCGGGAAGGGGAAGTGATAGCCGGTGACCAGCATGCGATCGGCGGCGGCGCGATCGAAGATTCGCTTGCGCGTGGCGACCGCGGCCGCGCCGTCGATGTCGAACGCGGCCTGCCAGTCGGGATGGCGCGCGAATACCGCGGGATGCTGCGCGGTGTCGCCCAAGACTAAAAGCGATTGTCCGCCGGAGTGAATGGCGAAGACGGTGTGGCCCGGCGTGTGGCCGGCCGCCGCCAGCGTTTCGACGCCGGGTGCGACTTCCTTGCCGGGATCGAATCGCGTCACCAGGCCTGCGATGTCGGAGAAGATGCGCCGCTGATTGCGAAAGGTCAGCTTCAGATCCGGTTCCGCGGCATTCATATTGGCGTCGTTCATCCAATAGGCCCATTCGGGCTCGGGCACCATGATCTCGGCATTTGAGAAAATCAGCGCGTCGTTCTTGTCCTTGATGCCGTTGATGTGGTCGGGATGAAAATGCGAGATGACGATTTGATCGACGGCCTTGGCATCAATGCCGGCTGCGGCGAGATTGTCCCGTAGCGCGCCGGCCGAAGGCGCGATCTGGCCGCCGGTGCCGGTGTCGATGAGCACCAGTTTCTTTCCGGTATTGACGATCAGCGTCGTGAACGGCGTCGCCAGTTGGTCGTGCGGCATGAAGGCCGCATCGAGCGCGCGCTCGACCTCGGCAAACGGCGCCTTGATGAACTTGTCGGTGATCGGGCGATACCAGATGCCGTCGTAGAGCGCGGTCAGTTCATAGGAGCCGATCTTGTAGCGAAAGATGCCGGGCGTTGCTTTGTCGGCCTGAGGCGCTTCGGCCATGGCAGGTTCTATGACGGGCTCGCCGCCCACGAGTGTCGCGGCGGCGGAACCAGCGAGCAAGGTCCGGCGCGTCAAGGTCCGGCGTCTCTGTGTCGGCGTAGTATCGGTTTCACGCGTCATGCTGAATTCTAACAATCGCTGCTTGTCATTATTCCAAATGCCGCAGGCCCAATTCTTGTCCTGTACCATCACCCGAAGGGACGCCGCAGCAGGAATTTGGGGCAAATTCACGCGAAAATCTCCCTGTTCGTTGTGCCGGCCCGCAATCTCATGTAGGACCTCAACGCCGAAAAGCGGAAAGCCATAAAATGTCCAAGCAAGATATGCGCGAAGAGGCCGAACGTCTCGTCAAAGAGGCGATGGAGCGGAAATCAGTTACGATCAAGCAAGGCGACACCCGCATCGAAACCAAATGCGGCAAATGCGGCGCGCCCAATCGCGTGTCGGCAAAGCCCGGACAGACCAGGGTTCCTTACACGTGTAAGGAGTGCGGCGACAAGCAGATGACGCTGTAACCGGAGCGGTGCGGCAAGCCAGACGGCGACGGCGAAGTGGTGCCGGGTGCCCGTTTCCGTCAGCCCCCGCAACCCGGCGGCCCCGTTAATCGTGTCGACCGCCTTTGGTCAGTTGCTGACCACCATTTAGTGAACAAATGGGGAGCCGGCGCCAGGCGGTTCTCTGTTGTCAACGAAGCATCATAACGAAGCGACATGACACGTAGCTGTCACGTCGACCGACTCAGTTTGGACTCGATTTAACGCTATTTTTGTTTCGACCCCTGATTTGAGTTTTGCCGGGTCAGCAAGGCGCGACCACGGATGAACTGGCGCGCCTTCGCATTTTGATCCGCTGCCAAATTTCGCAGTTTCAGTGATCTCGTACTTGCAGCGAGGGCATTGATACGTTGTGGGTATTTTGGTTCCTGAATTGAATTTGTGAAGCGGTGCGCCGGGCCGTCGCGTGGGCGTCGCGGATCGACCCGGCGCTGCCGCCATTGCCGAAAGCCGTCACCGGGCAACAAGGTCTGATCACGGAAGCCGGGTATGAGGAACAGGCCAGCGCCTACACAACATGGCGAGCGCCGCGAACTTCGCAGCCAAGGGCGAGAACCTTGCCGCGACCGGTGACTTTGTCGCCGGCAGCATCAGTGCCATTGGAGGTTTTGCAAACCTTGCGCCGGGTGCAAAATAAATGCCCAACATAGAGGAATATAACGCTGGAAATCTCGGGCTACGGCCTTCGGAAACTGGCGTCCATCGTCGCCGGACGGCGCGTCAACTAGCAATGCGATTGTGCGCAACTCGTGACTTTGTGGGTTTTCCCGCTCAAAGGACGCTAGCTCTTCCGCCGTTGCGGGTCGCCAGTGCGTTGGCAAAATTAGTCGGCCGGACCCGCGCCACGCGCCGACGCCGACATGCCGCGCAAGAACTTCACCGACGAGTTCGCTGTAGACCCACACAAGTGTTCCGTCCCTTGGTGCGGTTGCGATTGGCTCGTGTTTGCCGAGGTCGACCATCCTCATGGAGTGCCATCCTTGGGGTTTGATTGCTACCTATATTTACGGTCCCGAATCCGGCCGTTTAACGGCTCCAATTGGCCAGGAGATGGCTGCCCATCGGGCAAATTATTGACCGGACGGAACAGCACCAGTGCGGCTTAGCAGCCAAGATTTTTGATCCACGTGCGTTTGACGCATTGAGGGCTGTCGCGCCGCGGCTTCGCGTGAGCGGTCTCAAAGAAGCGTGTCTGTTTCGCAATCTTCTGTGCCTCGCGCCGCCGATTGAAATTCCATGTCTGCCCAGAGCGCTGCCGCGACGGCGTCGCGGTCAGGCTTCGCGTCCACGGCAGCCCGAATTGCGCTCGATATTCATCGGCGGTGAGCGTGTGCACATGCCGCAGATGACTGCCGAGCCGCTGGAACCGCTGGCCGCAGAGCAGGCACTTGATCGTGCGGCCACCGAAATAAAGATCGACCTGGGCCAGCGTCTTGAACCGCACAGTCTGTTCCCACAGTTGTTCGCGGGAACCTGATTAAGAGCATGCGGAATGGTTCGACAAATACTTGCAGTCAGCGCGCCTGTTGGTTCTCAGTCGGTTTCGTTGAACTTATCGCAATAATTTTGCCTGTGCTGCCGTCGAACCACTGTGACTATCGGCATCGCGGATTCGCAATAACCGGGTTCCTGAAGTCAATTTCCACATTGCAGAGCTCAACCGTGCCTGTGACGGTGTTCAAGCGCCAGACCATGGCTGGACCGGTCGAAAATTGTTGCATGCGTTGCGCCCAGGCATGGCGACGATACCAGGGGCGATGCTGCTGTGTGCGTCGTCCTGCGCGGGGCGGGCAGGCGCTTGCCCCGCGTCACGTCTGCGGACAGTCATCAATTTGATGCGACCTTGCAACCATTTTTGCGCGCCGCTTGCGAAACGTACAAGCACCGGGACGGTATAGGCATTGTTACCAGTTCGCTGAAATATCGATTCAACTCTAATGTTAGGGCCCTACGATGTTGAAAATATTTTGTGGCAAATTGATCCCATGGGGTGGGATTATCGATGCGTCTGGCCGTCAAAACATTAGCGCAGGCCGCCACGATAGCGGCTGCGATTGTCGCATCATCCAGTGCGCTTGAGCTGACCGGGCAACCGCTGTTCACGACACTTGGCGAGATCGCTATCAACCTAACTACAGGTTATTCCGAAGCGGAGGAGGTCCGCCGGAAGATAATCGAAAACGTGGTTGTAGCGACCCAAGACCTTGGCAAATAGCGGACATCCGCCGGACCCAGGGCTCATCGGCAGGGTAAGAAGCCTTGGTGTCTGTTGC